>NZ_FOJJ01000023.1 GCF_900111775.1 Desulfuromonas acetexigens
CTGCTTTGCCAATTGGGAACTTACGACCCCTTGTTACCAAGACGCCGCTCCCTTGAGCTACCGGGGTGAACGGACAACTCCCCGGACGGGACTTAAACCCGTTAGATATTCAACTGTTACTGCGTACGGACGGATTTATTTTTGACTGTGAACGCGCAAGGCCACGTCATTCCAGAACTTTAAGTACGACCAGACTGGCTCTACCCAACTCCATCCTCTTGGCGGCATCACTTTCCCGCCTGATGTCCATATTCAGCGCGAAGGAATAGACCTGCTCACCCTTCTCCACCCAGCCCACCCACCAGCCGACACCCGGTTCGGGCGCGTTCTGCCAACCTGTCTTGCCGTAGAGCTTCCAACCCGGCCCCTGCTCCAGAAGAAGAATGTCACGAAGGCTCTGTTGCTGAGTCGCTGCGTAAGGCAATCCACCCTTCGCTAATTTGCCGAGAAATAGAACCTGCTCAACGGCGCTGATCTTCAGCGGCCCCTTCAGCCAGAACCGGTCGACTTGGTCGCCAATCGCCATGTTGCCGTATTCCAGACGCCTGACATGCTCGCCCATGCGTTCAAGACCGATGCGCCGGGCAAGTTCCTGATAGATAGGGACGTTGGAGAGGGCAATGGCGTCGCGCAAGCCCATATCCCTGCCCCAGGACTCGATGAACGGTTGCGCGAGCCCCGTATAGGGCACGATCTCATCGACATGGGCCACCGCGCCGACAGCCAGACCGATCAGAGAATGGGGAATTTTGAAAGTCGATGCGGGAATGAAACGGGTTTGCGCCCGCGATCGATCATGGCCGACATATCGGTCGGCGGCCACATCGTACAGAACAAAGGTGCCCACCACCCCGGCGCTGGTGAAAAGAGCTGCAACTTCGGGACTCTCTTGCCAGTCCCCAGCCTGCGCCCGGAAGGCCGTTACCAACAGCCACAGTAGAAGCCAACGTTTCATGGTGCCCTCGCAGAAAAACGAAGAAAAATCCGAAAACAGGTCAAACACTATTCCGGCACGACTAGCTCCATCCCCTCCCCCGCCGCCAGCAACCGGGCGATTTCGTCGGGCATTTTCGGGCGGCCCCGTTCGTTGAGGGCGGTGCCGATGACTTTTCCCGAAAGGGCCAGTTTGAGATCCGGTTCGCGGTAGATGTCCTGCATAAAAGCGAAACGCACCGGCGAGATGCGTTCCAGGCGGGTGCCGACCCAGAAGCGGTCGCCGCTGGTGAGCGAGGCTTTGTAGTCGAGTTCGGCGCGAACCACCACCAGATTGATACCGCGCCGGGTCAGTTCGGCGAAGTCGATGCCCAGTGTCTTGAGGAATTCGTGCCGGGCATGTTCGAGATAATGCTGGTAGACCGCATTGTTCACCACCCCCTGCATATCGCATTCATAGTCCCGCACCTGGAACTCCAGCCGTGCTGTATATTTTTTCATGACACTTCCCCTTCGTTTCTGCTCTGAGTATAACTGTTATATACACCTAATATTTGAAAAAGATTCCTATGATTACAGCAGATTACGTTGAATATTCCAGATTTTAATTAGTTTACAATGATAAAAAAACGTATATTTCTTCCATACAGAGACCTCGGCCGCAACCCTGTCGCAAAGTCCTCTTCAATCTTCTTTCTTCAATAAAAACATGATGTTAAAAATTATTATAAAATATTTTCCAAGACTGGCATGTTCCTCGCTATATACAAAGACAAAAGCAAAACAAACGGAACCTCGATAACCATAGAACCTAAGAGGAGGACATCATGAAAGCCATCGCCCGTATCGCCGTCGCCACCGCCGCCCTGTCATCCATCGCCACTTCCGCTCTCGCCGCCTCCGGTCGCCCGGATGGCAGCGGTATCCTGATCTGGGTTTTCCTCGGCTTCTGCGGTGTCATCATCGCCGCCCAACTGATCCCGGCCCTGCTCGTTATGTTCGGCATCGCCAAAGGGGTCATGGCTCCCCGCGAGGAAGCCGCCGAGCAGACCAACAAATAATCGGAACCGACTTTAGATCTTACGAAACCAACGAATCCATATAGAGGAGGACACCATGAAAGCCATCGCCCGCATCGCCGCCGCCACCGCCCTTCTTTCGACCGTCGCCACTTCCGCTTTCGCCGCTACCGGCGCCGCTTCCGGCGGGGGATTGCTGATCTGGTTGTTCCTCGGCTTCCTCGGCCTGATCGTCGCCACCCAACTGGTCCCCGCCCTGATGCTGCTGGTCGGCATCGTTCAAGGCGTGACGGGTGGGAGCACCGCCGACCAGTCGACCCGGTAAACGTTCAGAAGGTAACATGGCCCTTAAAAGAGCAACAGCCGAAACGGATTTCCGCTTCGGCTGTTGCTCTTTTGTCTTTCCCGGTGCGGTTCAGTTCTTCACTAACGCGAGCACCAGCTTCCGTTCAAAGGCCTCTTCGAAGAGATCGCCCTTGCTCTGCCCGCCGTAAAGCTCCACCCCGAGATCGCCCTTCCCTGCCAGTCGCAGGGTACAGGTTTTCCCCGTCAGTTCGGCGGTAATCCGCTGCAGGTTGCCGCTGCGACAGCGATCGAGACCATCGGCCAGGCGGAGGATGCCTCCCAGTTGCCGTACCAGCTGCTGGTCTTCGGCGCTCAGCAGGGCGAAGTTCTCATGCTTTTTCTTCGGCAGGGACTTGCGGTGGTAGCGGGCCAGGTTAGCGACGACCTCCTGTTCGCGGGGGGTGAAGCCAAAAAGACCGGCATGACGGATGAGGTGATAGGAATGTTTGTGATGCTTAGCGTAATCGATGAAATAGCCGACGTCATGAAGCAGGGCGGCGGCTTCGAGCAGTTGCCGGGCGCGTTCATCGAGACCGTGCAAGGCGGCGGTGCCGTCGAAGATCTGCAGGGAGAGATCACGCACTGTTTCGGCATGCCCCTCGTCGCTATGGCAGGAGCGGGCGAACTCCTGCACCACCGTCCGCCAGTCCCGCCGCGCCTCGCGTTTTTCCATCAGACCGAGATCATCCAGACTTTTCAAAATCAAGCCCTCGCGTATGCCGCGCTCGTTGATGCGCAACAGGTTGGCGCCGAAGAAGCGCATCAGCTCATCGACCAGGGTCACGCCGGCGATAATGATATCGGCCCGCTCCGGGCTGAGACCGGTGATTTCCCGCCGCTGCCGGGCATCCTTGCGTTCGAGCATGGCCAGCAGATGGACGACCTCGGAACGCAGCACCTCGTAGCCGTGGACGGAGCCGTAGGCTTCCCTGCGCAGGGCCATGACCATGGCGCCGACGGAGTTGAGGGTGCCGCCGGAACCGATGAGACACTGCACGGGAAAATCGGGGGTCGCCAAGGTCTCTTTCAAGGATTGGCGGATATGCTTGCGCAGCCGGGCCAGATCCTTCTCCGGAGCGGGATCGCCGTGGATAAAACGCTCCGTCAGCAGCACCGCCCCCAGTTCCAGGGAATGGATCTCTTCGATGTGCTCGCCGGTGGCGGTCACCATCTCGACGCTGCCGCCGCCGATGTCGATCATGGCGTAGCGGCTGCCGGCCATGTCGAAATGATGGCGGGCGCTCAACGCGGCCAATTCCGCCTCCTGTTCGCCGTCGATGACTTCAATCTCGACCCCGGCGTCCTTCGCCATCGCCGCGACGAACGCCTTGCCGTTGGCGGCCTTGCGCACGGCACTGGTGGCGACGGCGACGAAATGGGTCGCCCCCAGCCCGTCAGCGATCTGCTTCATGCGCTTGAGGGCCTGGGCCGCCCGCTCCCAGGCGGCGGTCGAAATCGAGCCGCTGGCCGCCAGCCCTTCCCCGAGCCGCACCGTCGCTTTTTCGTCGTCGAGTACCCGGTAATCCCCCCCTTCCAGGATTTCAACGACGATGCAACGAATGGAGTTGGTACCGATATCGAGGGCCGCGAGTCGTTGCCCTGAACTCTTTCCCTTGGCGGCGTCACCGCGTACTCCTTGCGGTCTCATACCGTCGACCACGGGAAGTCTTTTCCTGTTTTTTCGTTCATAGAATCACCTTTCCCCAAAAACGAAGCTCTTGATTAATTGCTCATTATATCAGCAAAAACCTGCCGTTATGTTAGAGTTAGATAAATTTTGCGCAAAAATTTTCGAGCATTCCTTTTTTGTGACTTTTTAACAATTTTCTAACAAATCTATGGCAAACTTCAGGTTGAGCGTTTTCCGGAAAGATCCGGATAAGCCTTTTGCCAAAAGGATGATTGCTATGGATACCGCTGAAATGCCCAATTTCCCTTCCGCCTCAGAGCCCGGTCTTTCGGCGGCGGAAAAAGGAAAAAATACGGAGACCGCCTTGACGACCATCCCTTTTCCAAAAGCGCCACCAGAACCGTTCAAGGCCCTGCCCGCCCCCAGCGACCTCGAGTCCGCCGAACTCTATCTGAACCGCGAACTCGCCTGGCTGGAATTCAACCAGCGGGTGTTGCACGAAGCGACGGACCGCCGCACCCCCTTACTGGAACGGATCAAGTTCGCCGCCATCGCCGGGTCGAATCTCGACGAATTTTTCATGAAGCGCATCGGCGGGCTGAAACAGCAGGTCGGCGCCGGGGTGCAGGAACGCACCGTCGACGGCCGCACACCCGAGGAGCAGATCGGCGCCTGCTACGCCTTTATCCGCAGGCACCAGCTCGAAAAACAGCGCCTGCTGAAAATCCTCCTGCGCAAGTTGCGCGACCAGGATATCCACATCCTCCCCTACGACAAACTCGACAAGGCCGAGCAGGAAAAGATCCGGGAAGAGTATTACGACAACATCTTTCCGCTGGTCACGCCCCAGTCCATCGACCCGGCCCATCCCTTCCCCTTTGTCTCCAACCTCTCCCTCAACCTGCTGGTGACCCTGCGTTATCCCAAGGACCGAGAAACTTCCATGGCCCGGGTCAAGGTGCCGATCAGCGCCGGGGCGCCGCGCTTTCTGCGGGTCGGTCGCAAAAACCGCTTCGTGCTCCTCGAAGAAGTGATGGAACAGAACCTCGACATGCTCTTTCCGGGGATGGAAATTCTCCATACCGACCTCTTTCGGGTAACGCGCAACGCCAACACCGAGAAAGCCGAAGAGCACGCCGAAGACCTGCTCGCCCTGATCGAGTCGACCCTGCAACAACGCAAGTTCGCCCCCATCGTGCGCCTCGAAGTGATGCCGGGGATGGATCCGACGCTGCGCGGGCGCCTGGCAGCAGAACTGGGGCTGGACGAAGAGGCCGATGTTTTCATCATCGACGGCATGCTCGGCACCCGCGATCTCTTCGAACTCGCCGCCCTCAACCTCCCCCAGCTCAAGGAGGCCCCGCACCATCCCATCATTCATCCGGCCCTGCAGAACGAACGGAGCATCTTTCACCTGATCCGCGACGCCGGCGCCATCCTGTTGCAGCATCCCTACGAATCCTTTTCCACCTCGGTGGAGCGCTTTCTCAAGGAAGCGGCCCACGACCCCAAGGTGCGGGGAATCAAAATGACCCTCTACCGCACCTCGAGCCGCAGCCCGATTCTCAATGATCTGATCCAGGCGGCGCAGAATGGCAAACAGGTGGCGGTGGTGGTGGAACTCAAGGCGCGCTTCGACGAGGCGGCCAACATCCGCCTCGCCTCGCGGCTGGAGGAAGCAGGCATCCACGTCACCTACGGTGTCGTCGGGCTGAAAACCCACGCCAAAATCATCCTGGTGGTGCGCAACGACTACAACGGCCTGCGCCGCTACGTGCATCTCGGCACCGGCAATTACCATCCGGAAACCTCGCGCCTCTACAGCGACCTGGGCTTGTTGCTCTACGACAAGAACATCGGCCGCGACGCCACCGAACTCTTCAACTATCTGACCACCGGCTTCAGCCCCAGCCGCCGCTACCAAAAGCTGCTGGTCGCGCCGAAGATGCTCAAACGTGGCCTGTTGGAGCGTATCGACCGGGAAATCGCCGGACATTCGGAGAAATCCCCCGGGCAGATCATCTTCAAAATGAACGCCCTCGACGACGCCGACATCGCCCGCGCCCTCTACCGCGCCTCCCGCGCCGGAGTGCGGATCGACCTCATTATCCGCGACAGCTGCCGGGTGCGGCCGGGGATCGCCGGGCTCTCGGAGAACATCCGGGTCATTTCCATCGTCGGCCGCTTTCTCGAACATGCCCGCCTCTATTTCTTCCGCAACGGCGGCGAGGAGGAGTATTTCATCGGCTCGGCCGACGCCATGAAACGCAACCTCGAACATCGCGTCGAAGTGCTGACTCCGGTGGAGAACCCGGGCATCCGCGAGGATTTGCGGCAAATGCTGGACATTCAGCTCAACGATCGCCGCAGCGCCTGGGAACTCAAGTCGGACGGCAGTTACAGCCAGCGGCGGCCGCGCAACACAGAAGAGGCCATCGGCAGCCAGCAACGGCTGATCGAACTGGCGGAAAAGCGCAATCGCGACGCCTCCCGGCTGCGCAAACGCAAGCCGAAAAGCCTCGGCGGCCGCAACCTGCGCTGAGGGAAGGGAGATAACGAAATGGGCGCTTGCCTGAAGGGAAAATCGGAGAACAAGCCGAAGCAGGGACGCTTTCGCTGCGAGCGCTGCGGGGCGGTTTCAAAAAAGGAAAACCACCTCTGCAAACCCGATGAACTGACGAAGAAAGCGGTGAAAAAGCTCGCAGCGAAGAAGGGAAAAGCCGCCAAGGACTAAACGCCTCAGTCTTTCTCCAAGGCCTGTTCGATGCGCTCGACCAACGTTTTGAGGACTTTGACCCGGGCGTAGCGCTTGCTGTTGGCCTCAACCAGGGTCCAGGGGGCGATTTCAGTGCTGGTGCGCTCGACCATGTCGCACACCGCCTCTTCATAAAGGGGCCATTTCTCCCGGTTGCGCCAGTCGTCCTCGGTAATCTTGAAGTTCTTGAAGGGAATCTCTTCCCGCGCCTTGAAACGCCGCAACTGCTCATCCTGATCGATAGCCAGCCAGAATTTGACGACCAGGGTGCGGTTGCGGATCAACTGCTCCTCGAAATCATTGATCTCACCGTAGGCGCGCATCCAGTCAGTCTCGGCGCAAAAACCCTCGACCCGCTCCACCAGCACCCGGCCGTACCAGGAACGGTCGAAGATCACCAGCTTGCCCCGCTCGGGCAGATGTCGCCAGAAGCGCCACAGGTAGGGGTGATCATCCTCCTCGTCCGTCGGCGCAGCGACCTGTACCACCTGGTAGCGCCGGGCGTCGAGCGCCCCCGTCACCCGACGGATGCTCCCCCCCTTCCCGGCCGCGTCGTTCCCCTCGAAGACCGCCACCACCGAAAGCTCGCCAAAGCCCTTCTTGCGGCTCAGCTTGTTGAGCTTTCCCTGCCATTGGGCCAACTGCTCCTCATAATCTTTTTTATCCAGATCGAGGCTCAGATCGAGAGCGCGCAGCACGTTAAGCTCATCGATACGCGGAACCAGGGGCGGCACCGTCACCGCCGGCTGCGGCGGCACCGTCTCGACCGCCAGGCGCTGCCGCAGTGCCTGCAGCAAAGCTTCACCTAAAGTCAGCTCCCGGTAACGGGCATCGTAGCCCTCGATGATCGTCCAGGGTGCCTCCGCAGAACTCGTCTGCCGCAAAGCCCGCTCCGCCACCTGCCGGAACTTACCGTAATGTTTGTGATTGCGCCAGTCGTCCTTGTTTACCCGCCAGCTGGTGGCGGGGTCCTTCTCCAGCTTGTCGAACCGCTTTTTCTGACGCTTTTCCGACAGATGCAGCCAGAACTTGAGGACCAGGGCGCCCTCGTCCACCAGCATCTTCTCGAAACGGTTACCCCGTTCCAGCGCCTGATCCAACTCCGAATTGCCGATACGGTCGTAAACCCGGTCGCGAATCGCCTCGCTGTAGATCGCGTCGAAAAAAATTCCGATCTTCCCCTTCGGCGGCAGCGCCCGCCAGTACCGCCACATGGGCGGCCGCGCCAGATCGGTCTCGGTCGGCTCGCCGGGAGCGTGGGTCTGGATGTGCCGGGGATCCATCCACTCGTTAAGGACGTTAACCGTGTCCCCCTTCCCCGCGCCGTCCATCCCGGCGATGATGATGATCACCGCGAAGCGACGGGCTTCCACCAGCTCCAGCTGGGCTTCGAGCAGTTCCCGGCGCAACCGGGGCAGTTCCTGATTATACCGTTCGGCGTCAATGGCATGACCAAGTTCGGCGGATTCGAACATGACAACCCTCCTCTTTCGGGTAGAATCTTAATTCACTCTGCAAGCATAGCAGAAAACGCGGAATCTGCGGCACGGCGGCCCGACAGAACGATGAGCGAAAGCTGTTGATCATGGTCACCTAACGCCGTCAAGCCCGCCATTCCCCATTTCCCCAGGAGGTCTTATGAAATTCACCGTAAACCAGGATGACTGCATCGGCTGCGGAGCCTGCGAATCGACCTGCCCCGACGTCTTCGAGCTGGTCGATGGCATATCCCATTGCAAACTCGCCGACGTTCCCGCCGACCTGCAAGACTGCGCCCTCTCCGCCGAAGTCGGCTGCCCGGTCCAGGCGATTTCCCACAGCTGAGGCCGGCCCACATCCCGGATACCCTGAGCAAGGGTATCCGGGGTTTCCGCGCCGAAACAATCGATGACGATATAACGGCTGAACCGTAACAACTTCAGTTAATTTTCTGGTTCAGAGCATGTCGAAATGTTCGGTTTTCGGTTCGGTTCCCGCCACCTCCACCGCTAAAACAGAAGGGCGACCCCGTATGGACACTCCCTTCTAAATTGTTGAAGGTAGCGGGAATTCCCGCCCTTCCCTGCGTCGATTTCCCTCGACTCGGTGACGAAATTATCCCTGGCTGTTTTTCCGACATCGTGTCAGCGCTCGCGTTGATTCGATTCCCGCCCTCAAATGGACAAAGGGACGACCCCGAATGGGATCGTCCCTTTGAACTGGTGGAGGGAACGCCGACCTGCCGCAAAACAGTCTCAAAACCAGAGTACCCCGTAACTCCTTGATAATAATGGCCGAAGTCATCTCGCACAACCGCTTCCCGCCAACCTGACCAGAGAAACGATTTTCTCCCCTGATTTCCCGGCACCGGACGAGGGTGACGGGTTTGCAGTTCAGCCGGCCACCGGGTGCGTAAAAGTTCGGTGGTCGATTGGTGTGCCGCGTTCGAGGACGCAGGGCTGCTGTTCAGCGTGAACATCTTTTCCAACTCGCCGACCCGGATCAGCGTCAATCCCCGCAAGGTCTACTGCATCGACCACGCCCTGGTGGCCTCGGTCAGCTCCGGCATCCTCACCAACCGCGACAGCCTGTTGGAGAATCTGGTGTTCACCGCGCTGCGCCGGGTGATGCCGGAGATCTTCTACCACAAGACCCAAACAGGGCGGGAGGTGGACCTTGTCGCGCTGCTGCCAGCGCTGGGTCAAGAACGAGCCATAATGCTGGTTCAGGTCTGCGCCTCGCTGGCCGATTCCCGCGTCAAGCAGAGCGAGGTCCGTTCCCTCTCCGAAGCCATGGTTGAGCTGGCGGTGACAGAGGGGACCATCGTTACCTGGCGTACCGATGAAACCATCCCCGTGGGCTTCGGCACCATCCAGGTCGTGCCGGTCTGGCGGTTTCTGCTAGAGATCGAGCCGTAGAGCTGCTTGATCGGTTACTTGGTCGGTACTTGATCGCTGAGCCGCTGAACCGAGGCGTGTCGCAAGCCATGTCGCGAGTTTGTCGCAAGTTCCCCCCCCAAGTCAGCCCTCAAGTCAGCCCCCAAGTGGCCGACTTATTCTTCCTCCGGTTTTTCCTCTCCGGCGGATTCGATCTGCTTTACCATTCGGTCGAAATCACTTTCAAACAACCGGTCCTGCACGATGCGGTATTTTTCGTATTCGCTTTCGGCATGGGTTTTGGCCAGCTCTGCCGATACCTTTCCCGCGTCCTGCAGAATCTCCCGGATTTTTTCCAGTTGGCGCTCAAAAAACTCATCGGTCAGGTTACCGCCGCGTTTGAGGCGTTCCACATCCATGGTCCAGCCCTGGATGGTGTAATCCTTGACGATCTGGTTGGCCCATTTGCGGAACTGCACCGCCCGCTCATTCTCGATCTTGAAGCCGACGGCGATGATGGCCTGGAGGTTGTAGTGTTCAACCTCGCGTCGGACTTCCCGACTGCCCTCGGTTTGAACTATTAAGTATTGCTTAACAGTTGCCTCCCTCGTCAGCTCGTTGTCGGCAAAAATGCGTTTCAGGTGCTGGTTGATGGCGGGCACCGAGACATCGTAGAGGGTCGCCATCATTTTCTGGGTCAGCCAGATGTTTTCGTCCTCGTAGCGCATTTCCACGCTGGCTTCCGATCCTCCCCCAGCCGCGACAAAGGTCAGATATTCGGCTGCCGAGGAGCGAACAATGGCCTTCTCTTTTTTATGAGGCTTCTGTATTTCCTTATCCTTATTTTTCATTCGATCCCTCCCCAGCCTTGATACCTGTCCCGAGACCAGCGGAGGTATTTCATCAGCTCCCAGCTGATCGATTCGGGTTCAAATCGCTCACTGTCAAAGTTGCCCCCGGACCATTCCGTATAACTTTCGTGTTCCTCGTGATTCGGGTCTTTCAGCGCATTTAAAAATTCAAAGTAACCGGGCACGCCGCCCACATCTTCTGGCGGGCAGGCTCGTTGACCATCAAGGCAGGCCAGTTCCGTTCTCAGTTCAGGATTGGAATAGCGGCTTTCCTCAAGCACAAGTTCATGCTCCCAACCGTCTCCGAAATCATACAGATAGCGGAAAGTGCGCCCTTTCTGTTTGATCAGATCCCCGAGACGATACCTGCCGCACACCAGCCCGTCTTCCTTTGATTCCGGATATTCCGTGTATCGTTTATTCCCGATGGTGAACTCGTGCAGGTGGCTGTCGGTCCAACCCATGACAATCTGGATGACGTCGTGTAGTCGATCCAGCGTGATGCTGGCGGGCACGACAAAACGCCGCCAGATTGATGGTTCGATGTCAAGCAGCTGTATTTTCAGCAGATAAACTCGTTCGCTCATTACTTGCATTCTCCTAAATATTTTTCAAACCTGCGGCACATGCGCTCGAAGGCTTTTAATTCGGCCTGGGTCATCTGGTCGTAATGATCGGGCAGAATACCGTCATCAGCGACCGATTCGCGCAGCTTCTCCAGCGGATCGTCCTGATACTCCTCGTAGAGTGAAACCCTGCTGATAATGGACCCGCCAAGCAACCAGAGATGGCCACGATACTGGACGAAGGTCTTTCGGGCCAATCCCTCGTCATAAAGCGCCTGCAGAAAACCGACAAACCAGGGCAACAGCTTCTTGCCGTAGGCGAGATCCTCTTCAACGCCCATCCAGCTCTTCGGCCACCGGTCGAAATCCGGTGCCCAGGCGCGAAAACTCTCCGCTTCACTGTTCCTGTCGACGCTCATTTGTCTCGCCATAATCCCACTTTGACCAGACGTTGCACCAGGGCTCGGCGGCGCAAGTGTCCGTCCATAAATTTCTAAAATTCCTTTTGAAACGTAGCCTGAGTGGCATGTTGGCTGTAGAACTTACGCAGACTTCACGGCCCGAAAGGCCGAGTCGTCAGCCAGATGCAAATAGATGCGGCCGTTCAGCTCGCCATTTTCAATGACCGCCCAACCCCGACCGCAAACCGGATCGTTTTCCTCCTGCCCAGACCAGGAAAATTCAAAACGTGGCGCATTACCGCATTGCTCCACCCGGCCATCCATATCCCCGGAGACCAGCCCAAACTGAAACTGGCCGGTGCCGTCAGAGCCGATGCGGATGTATCCCGGCACCTCCATGTCGACGTATTCCTGGCCCCAGACCTCCATCTCGACGATGCGCCATTTCCCGGTAAACGGTTTCATCTGCTTCATAGGATGCCTTTCTGGTTACCTCACTCTGGCCCACCAAGGTGTCACAGCCCATGTCATAGCGTTGTCACAGCTCGGTGTCACAAGCCGTGTCGCGAGTCTGTCGCAAGTTTTCCACCGCCGTGTCGGGCCATCACTTGACGGCCCTTGTCGGTCAGACGGTATTTCTGCTTGCTGCTGCGCGGCTTGTCGGGGATGGTCATTTCAATCAGACCGGCATCCAGAGCCGGGAGCAGATAGGCCTTGCGGAAATGCTCATCATCTTTCAGCCCGAGCGCCTCTTTGAGCTGTTGCCGGGTCATCTCTCCGGCAAGAACTGAGAGCAGTCGAACTTCCGGGGTGACTTCCGGCGCTACTTCCGGGGTCGAGCTGGTCACCGTATCCAGAATCATCCGCAGCATGAATGCGATGAAGGGCGCCGAATTGGTCTTTTGGGTGCTTTCCTGAATGGCTTGGTAGTACTCGGCTTGATGCTCGAAGATCAGGCTTTCCACCGGGATGTCGACGAACAGGGGATTCCTGCGGGCCAGGATCAGGCTCTGCCACAGCCGCCCCATGCGGCCGTTGCCGTCGGCGAAGGGATGGATGAACTCGAATTCGTAGTGAAAGACCGAACTGGCGATGAGCGGATGGGCGTCGGTGGCGGCCAGCCAGCCGAAGAGGTCACCCATCAGTTGCGGCACCCGGTCGGCGGGCGGGGCCATGTGGATCACCTCTTGGCCCGCCATCACGCCCACGCCGCCATGCCGATACAGCCCTGTCTCGTCGATCAGGCCGGACATGAGTATCCGGTGCGCCTCCAGCAGATCCTTTTCCGATGAGGGTTTCCAGGTGTCGAACTGGTCGTAGGCGGCCAGGGCGTTCTTCACCTCATGCACCTCGCGGGGCGGGGCGATGACCCGCTTGCCCTCAAGAATCGCTGTAATCTGCGCCTCGCTCAGGGTGTTGCCTTCGATGGCCAGCGAACCGCGAATGGTGCGGATACGATTGATACGCCTTAGCCGCAAGGCTCTCGCCTGATCGGTGAGCACGGTCAATCGCCCGATGGCCTCGCTGATTGCAGCGACCCGGTTCAGGATCTCGGGAGTGATGGTGTAGGGTGGCTGATATTTCATCTTGTCTCCCTTTCGCATCACGTCTTCGGATAGACAATGCTGTCTTTCGAACCACCCAGCCGGTCATAAACCTGACTACCCAGCCATTTGGAAACCACATCCTGCAGTTCCGGTTTGCTCATGTAATCGGTAAACAGCTCCTCATTGAGCTCCATGCGTTCGATAAACAGAGACTCCAGCACCTGGCGGAACACCAACTGGAACTTGTCGAGGGAGTTTACTTCGGCGGCTTTGCGCAAGGATTCGTTCTGGCTTGCTGCCTCGGCGATCTGATCGAAGAAAAGCTGATCCGCTTCGCTCAACTCGGCACCGAAACGCTCGTTGATGATGTCGATGAGGCGGGAGAGCGTTACGTATTCTTCGCGAACCTCTCCGGTGCCTACCTCACGCGGCCCGTCGAGCGGCTTGGCATACCCCTCGGCCAGATTGATCGAGCCTTCACTGATCTTCTGCAGCCGGTAGTAGTCAAGCTCCACCTCTTCATCGAACTGGTATCCCGGCCCGGTCTTGCGCTTGGGCAGTTTCAAGGCCAGGTGGCGCAGATAGGTAAAGAGCTTTTCCAAATCGCTGTCCTGATAGGGAATCACCTGACTCAAAAAGCTGTAGAGATTGCGAAACGCCTGGGTTTTGCCGCGCCACAGCTCGGCCTCGTCCTCTTCGTCGTTTTGTAGCTGGGCAAAGCGGGCCACCGCCTGATCAAGCAGGGCATTCATGTTCTTATGGTCGGCCGGGCTTTGGCGGCGCTTGGGCGCAAAGAAGATGCGCGAGAATCCATCCACCTCGTCTTGCAGGTAGATGCCCGACCCGTCCAGCTCGGCTTTCACCTCGTACAGCCGATCCGGATCGACTTCCTCGCCCATGACCGAACCGTCGTAATATTGGCGAAACGCCTCCTGAATGTCGTCCGGGTCGTTGACGAAATCGAGCACAAAGGTGTCGTCCTTCAGCGGATGGGTACGGTTCAGGCGCGAGAGGGTCTGCACCGCCTGAATTCCGGCCAACCGCTTGTCCACGTACATGGTATGCAACAACGGCTGGTCGAAGCCCGTCTGGTACTTCTCCGCCACCAGCAGCACCCGATAATCGGGCTTGGCAAAGGTCTCGGGCAGTTCCTTTTCCTTCAGGCCGTGATTCATCTCAACTTCGGTATAGGTCTTCTCGGGCACCTTGTCGTCTTCCACCGTGCCGGAAAAGGCCACCAGGCTCTTGATGGGATAGCCCTTTTCGCTGATATAGCGGTCGAACTCCTGCTTGTAGCGCACCGCCTCCAGGCGCGAACCGGTGACCACCATCGCCTTGGCGTGGCCGCCGATCTTGTGGCGGGTATGCTGCTGGAAGTGCTCAACCATCACCTCGGTCTTCTGGCCGATGTTGTGCGGATGCAGACGCATGAAGCGCGCCAGCGCCCGGGCCGCCTTCTTGCGCTCGACGTTGGGATCGTCCTCGGCTTTCTTGATCAGCTTGTAGTAGGTCTTGTAGCTGACGTAGCTCTTCAGCATATCCTCGATGAAGCCTTCCTCGATGGCCTGACGCATGATGTAGCGGTGGAAGGGTTCGCCATTTCGGCCGAAGATGGCCAGGGTTTTATGCTTGGGGGTGGCGGTGAAGGCGAAGAAACTCATATTGGGCTGACGGCCGCGCTTGGCCATGGCGCGAAACAGCCGCTCCAGCTCCGCTTCGCCTTCCTCTTGCGCTGCTTCACGGGCCTTGCGGATCAGCTCGGCACCACCCAGCACGCCTTTGAGTTCGGTGGCCGTCTCCCCCGACTGGGAGCTGTGTGCTTCGTCGATGATCACCGCGTATTTGCGCGTCGGTAGATGGCTGCTGCCTTCACCGCGCTCCTCGGCCATTTTCATCAGCTGGCTGGAGACGAAGGGGAATTTCTGCAAGGTGGTGATGATGATCGGCACGCCCGATTCCAGCGCCTCGGCCAGTTGCCGCGAGTCCTCGTCGATCTTCTGTACCACACCCTGACGGTGGTCGAACTGGTAGATGGTGTTCTGCAACTGGCGGTCGAGCACCACCCGGTCGGTGATCACCACCACGCTGTCGAAGATACGCTCGTCCCGCTCGTTGTGCAGGGAGGAAAGCCGGTGGGCCAGCCAGCCGATGGTGTTGCTCTTGCCGCTCCCCGCCGAGTGTTCCACCAGATAGTTATGCCCGACGCCCTCGCTGCCCGCCGCCGCCACCATCTGCCGCACCGCCTGCAACTGGTGGTAGCGGGGAAAGATCATCGTCTCCTTGCGCACCTTCTTGCCATCGTCGCTGACCTTCTCGTCAATATCCAGATGAAGGAAGCGCGCCAGCAGATCCAGCAGGCTGTCGCGCTGCAAAACTTCTTCCCACAGGTAGGCGGTCTTGTAGTTGCGGCCTTGCTTGTCCGGCTCATTGCCCGCCCCGCCATCCCAGCCCTTGTTGAAGGGCAGAAAATGGGTGCTGGTCCCGGCCAGGCGCGTGGTCATGTGGGCCTCTTCGGTATCCACGGCGAAATGCACCAGAGTGCGCTTGGTAAAAAGGAAGATCGGCTCGCGCGGGTCGCGGTCGTGGCGGTATTGGTGAATGGCATTGGCCGCCGTCTGGCCGGAGAGGGGATTTTTCAGCTCAAGCGTCACCACCGGGATGCCGTTGACCGACAACGCCACATCCAGTGATTTCTTGTTCTTGCCGCTGAAATAAAGCTGCCGGGTGATGCCCAGCCGGTTGGCGCGGTAGCGCGCTTCAAGTTCCGGGTTGAGGCCGTGAGCCGGGCGGAAAAAGGCGATGCGCAGGGTTTTGCCGAAGCATTTGAAGCCGTGGCGCAGGGTGGTCAGCGCGCCGTGGGTGTCGAGCCATTTGGTGAGCGCCTGCAACACCCGCGCGCCGGTCTCCGCGCCGTGCAGGGCTTCGAGTTTCTCCCAGGTCTTGGCTTGGGTCTCGCGGATGAAGGTCAGCGCCTCGTCGGGGAAGATGGCCCGTTCGGTGTCGAAAGCGCCTGAGGCCAGTTTGTTGTAACCGTCATTCAGCAACACCGCTTCGATGGCGGTTTCAAAGGCGGCTTCGGAGGTTTGTTTCATCGTTGGGTTCTCCGTTTGGCGGTGCGCACCCGGTAAAGGCGCTCGGTAAAGCCGCCTTCGTTTTCAAAATCGGCAGCCAACCGGGCAACCTGTCGATCAAGCAGAGAACAGGCCACGGCCAACAGGGTCAGGGCGGCGTTGGCCGACAGTTCGGGGTAAAGCTCGGTGGACTTCGTTGACATTGTGGACACCGTGGACGCTTCAGAGACTTGTCCACCCTGTCCAGATTGTCCACTGGGTCCACCTGACCGACTCACCGCCACCACCCACCTTGCCACCTCATCGGCGGTTTCACACCGCCGGTCGATCAACGCCTGCCGTAGCGGATTTTCGCGCTGCCACTGCGCCAGCCCCCGTTGGCGCAGAAAATCTTCGTAGTCGAGCTTCAGTTCTTCCAGGCTGGCACGGGCCACCTGAGTCAGTTTCAGTTCCATTTTCTTCAAGGTGGCCGAGGCCTGCGAACCCTCGGCGATGTTCTGCACCCCGCTGCGCGCCGCCTGCACCATCTGGTCATGGGTGCGACTGCGTTTGCTGATGTATTTGTCGCAAAAGCGCACCGTTACATCATAGACCAGCTGCGCCACCTGAAAACTCTTCAGCTTGCGGTAGCCGCCATGCTTGGGAATCAAGGTTTCCTGCTCGGTCATCTCTCCCTCCACCAGGGGCCACTCAGTCCACAACGTCCACTGCGTCAACCAAAGCCCCGTTCACGCCGCCATCTCCTCGACTGAAATCTGCCCAGTTACGGCGGCGGTGATCAAGGCGGCGCGGCGTTCCTTGGCCAAGGAAATCGACTGCTGCATCACTCCAGCAAGCTCTTTGGTTTTGTGCTGGCTCTCTTCCACGGCGGCAATGATGTTTCGTTGATCATCATGAGGCGGAACAGGTAAGCGCATTTCAAAAAAATTCTCGGGATACAGCCTGAGACGAGACGACCAGACACCTTTCGACCAACGATTAACTTCGGCGACAAAGGGTTTGGAACGGCACAGCAGTTCGACGAACTCTGGCAGCAATAAACCTTTGGATGTGTAGACGTGGTAATCGGGGCTGACTATACCCTCAAGCGAGCTGATCCCCATCGCGCCCATCCAGCCCCACAAGGTATTGATAACCAGATCGCCGGGATAGCAGAGTTTGTAGCCCGCTTTGTCATCAGCCTGAAACATGTAAACGTCTTTTTCAGAACGTGGGGTAACACCCGTTATGTGCGATACGGTTAACAGTTCCTCAAGACCGGATTCAGAGCGTTGATCACGCACAGAAAATAAGTTCTTTGCCCGTTCAACCGTCCAATGCTTGGGAATATCTCCCAGCCAGTCGAGGCCGGAGGGTTTGAGGGGGGCGTTGGGGTCGAGGCCGCGGGTGACGGCGCGGCTGATGAGGGCGGCGCGCTTTTCTTCCAGCAGGGCCAGCATCTTTTCCTTTTCCGCCACCAGCGCATCGATGCGCGCGGTTTCGCGGTCGAGGTAGTCGGCGATCAGGCGTTGGGTTTCGAGCGATGGCAAAGGGATAAGTGCATTACCAATGGCACCCTTCGGCAAGCCATATCTTGTGACTCCAGTTGCCTCCAATTCCAATTGGAGCGCAACAGGCCGTGACTGAACACAACGGAAAAGAAATCGTCCCTCAAGCAAGCCGCTGTTTGGGCGCATGAAGGCGAGGTGATAGCCACAAATAAAGTCTTCCGCTGTGGCTTCAACATATGCCGGGATACCAATGTCGTCCCAAGATTCGGAGTCCTTAGTAATGACGACATCACCAACCTCAAGATGAAATTTCTCGATCTCATCTTCTGTGGCAGTGGCCACCATTAGTTCGAGCTCGGGAGATACGCGGTCATTTTTGTATACGTCCGTGTAATTGCAGAGGCGAACCGGAATTTCATCTTCGATAGAATGCTTATCGACATTGCTTACCGTGTAATAACAGGCCGCCTTTAATGGAACAGTTCGCCAACCGCTAGGCAGAGTCGAGAGCAGTTCGGTGGCTTTCACTCTGTCACCTCCCGCAGCAATCCCATAATCCGTTTCTCCACCGCCTCCAGCTCCGCATCGATCTCGGCCAGCGGCCTCGGCGGCTGGTACCGGAAGAATTCGCGGTTGAAGTTGATCTCGTACCCCACCTTCCCGATGCCGCCGTCCTGCTCATCGAGGGTGTCGCGGTCGATCCAGGCGTCCGCCACATAGGGGCGCACCTCGCGCAGCACGTAGCTGATCACGTCTTCCTTGAGCGGGATGTTTTCAGAGTCCTTCAGGTTGGAGTCAGCCTCGTACTCGACATATTTCCCTTTACCGGCCGGGTTGAGTCCCAGCAGGGCTTTCAGCTCATCGGGCGCAAGCTCGGGCAGGGTTTGGCCGGGTAACAACGCTTCGATATCCAGCGCGACTTCCTTGTGCACCTTGGCGATAACCGCCTCGGCCTCTGGGTCTACCTCGGTAAAGGCATCACGGAAGTTCTTTTTCTGTGCCGTGCCCTTGGCTCCCTTGGCCCAGCCTTCGACATCGTCGGGCAACCGTTTGACGATCGTCTGCACCTCGTCCCAAACCTGATTCCAGTCGTCATGTGCTTCGTTGCCGAGCACCTCTTCTATGGCCAGCACGGCGTCGAGCAGCTCGGGGCAGGTGTCGAGGTAGCGTTCCTTGGCCTCCTGGGTGATCTGGAATTTCAGGCGCAGTGGACGCAGGATGGTAACGCGGCGGTAGCCGAAATCGGCGTTGTCGAAAATCTTGCTGGTCTTCGATTCCGTCAATGCGCCATGTTCGCGGGTCACTTCATCAATGGCCTTTTCATCCAGCCAGCGGCGCTTGTTGCCGAGGCTGCGTTTCATCGGCGTCCAGCGCTCGCGGGCGTCGATCAATTGGATACTGCCCTTGCGGTGCTTTTCCTTACGGTTGCTGAGCACCCAGACGAAGGTACCGATGCCGGTGTTGTAGAACATCTGCTCGGGCAGGGCGACGATGGCCTCCAGCCAGTCGTGCTCGATGATCCAGCGGCGAATTTCGCTTTCACCGCTGCCCGCGCCGCCGGTGAAGAGCGGCGAGCCGTTGAAGACGATGGCGATGCGCGAGCCGGGCTTGTCGCGGTTACCCGACTGCCACGGCTGGAACTTGGCAATCATGTGGATCAGAAAGAGCAGTGCGCCGTCGTTGATGCGTGGTAGCTTGCCGGTGTAGCCGCGAAAGTGGGGCCAGCGGTCGATCTCCTTCTTCTCCCCCTTCCAGTCCACGCCAAAGGGCGGGTTGGCCAGCAGGTAGTCGAAGCGCATGTCGGAGAACTGGTCGTTGATCAGGGTATTGCCGTATTCGATGCGGCTGTCCTTGTGCCCCTTGATCAGCAGGTCGGAGGCGGCGACGGCGTAGGAGCGCGGGTTGTAGTCCTGACCGTAGACCTTGACCGTGGCCTGCTCGTTGTGGGCGCGCAGCCAGTTCTGACTTTCGGCCAGCATGCCGCCGGTGCCGCAGGCCGGGTCGCAGATGGTGACAATCTTGCCCGCCTGGGTGAGCACCTGGGTATCGGGCTCCAGCAACAGGTTGACCATCAGGCGAATGACCTCGCGCGGGGTGAAGTGGTCACCGGCTGTCTCGTTGGCCGCCTCATTGAAACGCCGGATCAGGTCTTCGAACACCAGCCCCATGGTGATGTTGTCTACATGGCGGGGGTGCAGGTCGATTTCGGTGAACTGTGAAACCACCTGATAGAGGCGGTTGGCCTCTTCGAGTTTGGCGATTTCCTGATCGAACTCAAAGCGCTCAAAAATCTTCTGAATGTTCTCGGAAAACCCTTTGATGTAGCCCACGAGGTGCTGGCCGATATTGTCCGGATCACCCTTGAGTTTGCGGAAATCGAGCTGGCTGTGATTGTGAAAACCCAGCGGTTTGCCGTCCTCGTCCTTGGCCAGTTCGTTCAGCACCCGGTCCACCAGTTGCGGGTCTTTGTCCTTCAAGGTCTCGTAGCGTTTGAGCACCGCCTCCTTGGTGGGGGCGAGTACCGCATCGAAACGGCGTAGCACAGTTAACGGCAGCATGACCCGTTCGTACTGTGGCGGACGGTACGGCCCGCGCAGCAGGTCGGCCACGGACCAGATGAAATTCGCCAGTTGCTGAAAATTGCCTGGGGTCATGGATGAATATCCTTGTTATCGAGTTTCAACTTGCCGAAGTATAGATCCAAGCGGAACACGTAAGTCGTTTCAACGAATTAGAAAGCCTCCCGAGCACACGCGATGAAATATAGCACCCGCCACAAGAGGGGGGAAAGCAATAAAAAACAAGAGGGCCACCTGGAAACAGGTGACCCTCTTGAACTGGTGGAGGTGGCGGGAATCGAACCCGCGTCCGAAAATCTTTCACGTAAGGCTTCTACATGCGTAGTCCGTGTATTGGATTTAACCGATCAAGGCTCCCATGGACAGGATACTTGAACGGCGATTCTGCTTTGATTTCGCCTTTGCGCCACAGACCTTCACAAAAGCTAGCCCACTAAATTGACGTCTTCAAACCTACGCAGGCACTCGGCCTGAAGACGTGGCAGCAATTAAGCTGCCAGTGCGTACGAAACGTCAGTGTCGGCGTTTGTATTGATGCCAGTTTTTTAACGAGGCCAACTGGCGTCCCCGGCATGCCACCTTCGCTTCCAATCCCCGTCGAAACCTGGGCACCCCCTTTTAGAAACAGTGATTAGTGATTGGTTGTTGGTAATTGGTTGCTTTCGGTTTTTCTCGAAAGTGTTTTCAGTATCGCACAAAACTGTCGAAGAAACCAGCGTTTTTATCCGCGCGAATGGTCGCGGATGGCGCGGGCGGTTTCGCGGCTGTGCTGTTTTTCCTTGAGGGTCTCGCGCTTGTCGTGGAGCTTCTTGCCGCGGCCGATGCCGATTTCGAGTTTGGCCCGGCTCTCCTTGAAATAGATCTTGGTCGGCACCAGCGACAGGCCCCGCTCCTCAACCTTGCGGGTCAGCTTGGCGATTTCTTCCTGATGCAGCAGCAACTTGCGTACCCGGGTGGGATCGTGGTTTTCGCGGTTCCCCTGCTCGTAGGGACTGATGTTCATGTTGTTGATGAAGACCTCGCCGTCCTTGATGCGGCAGAAGGCCTCCTTGAGATTGACCTTCCCCTGGCGCAGGGATTTCACTTCGGTGCCGGTGAGCACCAGTCCGGCCTCGTAGACTTCGTCGATGAAGTATTCGTGATAGGCCTTTTTGTTGGTGGCGATGATTTTGATGCCCATCGGGTCGCTTCTTCCAGTGAATGCGCCGGTTTGCGCTCGGCGTCGCTAGTGGGATGCAGAGTATAGCGACGACTCAGGACTTTTGCAACACATCCCAAGCATCGAGGAAAAGGGAGGCGACTTCGGCGGTTCGCCCCGGAGCGCAGAGGAATTCTTCAAGTTCGGCGAAGGCAGGGAGTTCGGCGGGCTTGAGCACCTGAAAGTTGCAGCCCAGTCCGGCCTTGAGTTCTCCCTGGTCGGCGGCCACCCCAAGGGCGCGGGCGCCGTGGATGGTGGCCATGGTCAGCAGTTCGGCGGGCGCGATCTTGCCCGAGAGCCATTGCCGGGCGAAGGCGATTTCATCCCAGACCGAGAGGGTTTCGTTGCTGGCGAGGCTGTCGGTCCCCAAGGCCAGAGGCACCCCGGCGGCGCGATAGAGTTCCACCGGCAGTCGACCGACGCCGAGGCGGGCGTTGGAACGGGGGCAGCAGACGACGGTGGACCCGGCCCGGGCGAGACGGGCGGCGTCATCGGCGTCGATCTGCACGCCGTGGGCGAGCAGGCAGGAGGGAACGAGCGCGCCGCACTGCTCGGCCCAGGCGACGGGGGAACGGCGCGCCGGCGGCGGGGCCATCCCCTGCCAGCCGACGTAGGGATAAAGTTTGTCAGCGAGGGGCCCGCTCGAATCCCGGATGAAACTCACTTCAGCCGGGGCTTCGGCCAGATGCAGGGTGGTCGCCACCTTCCGGCGGCGGGCGAAATCGATGATCTGGGCGAGATATTCGGCGGAGATCGAATAGCTCGAATGGGGGGCGATGCCGAGCCGCAACTGCCCGGCCCGTTTTTCGTCGAGCAAGGTGCCGATGCGACTGAGCAGCTGCCGCCCCTGGGCCGGATCGAGGCCGAGGGTTTCCAGGTAGAGCCGCCCTTTGAGCGGGCTGTGCCGATAGGCCGTGCGGGCGGGAAAGTAGGAAAGGATGTCCCCCACCGCGCCGGTACCGGCGGCGAGAGAGGCGGCAATCCCCGCCGCCACGGAGGACTCGAAACGGTCGAGGGGAAGGCCCCGCTTGACCCGAATGACGTGCAAGATCCAGTCGACGAAGTCGCCGCCGGGAGCGATGGTCTCCCCGGCTTCGGCGCGCCAGCGGGGGAAATGGGTCAGCTCCAGATGGGTGTGGGCGTTGACCAGAGGAGGGAGCAGAATGGCATCGCCAAAATCGATGACCGCGGCCCCCGAAGCGGTCGCGGTCATCGATTGGCGGGTGCCGACCTCAAGGATGCGCCCGCCGTCGACCAGCAGGGCGCCGTCCTCGATGGGGGGCGCGGTTATGGGCAGGAGATAGCGGGCAAGAAAGAGGGTGGACACGATGTCAGATCGCCACTTGCAGTTCGCCCTGGCCGGGGCATTCCTGGTCGCGGTCGTGATCGATGCGGCGGTTTTTCTCATCGACGAAGACCAGCTTGGGTTTATGCGCCCGGGCCTCGGCGTCGTTCATCTCTTTCCAGCTGGCGATGATGACGAGATCACCCTTGGCGACCAGACGGGCCGCCGCGCCATTGATGCAGATGGTGCCGCTGCCGGGTTGACCGGCGATGGCGTAGGTGGCGAAACGGGTGCCAAAGTTGACGTTCCAGATGTCGACGAATTCGTTATCAAGAATGTCGGCTTCTTTCATGAGCAGGGGATCGATGGTGATGCTTCCCTCGTAGTGCAGGTCGGCTCCGGTGACGGTGGCGCGGTGGATCTTCGACTTGAGCATTTTCCGCATCTTGTTCATACCTCCTCGAAAAGATAAGCATTATCAATCAGACGGGTATTCCCCACTTTCACCGCCAGCAGCAGCACCGAATCGCCGTCGACGGTCGACTGGTCTTCAAGGGTCAGCTGATGACAGATCTGGATGTAATCGACCTGCGCTTCCAGCTCGCGCTCGATCCGCTCTCGCGCGGCGGCGATGAGGCGCTCCGCCGCACGTTCGCCGCCACGGGCGAGCCCGCCCGCCAGGCGCAGGGCATCGACCAGGCACAGGGCCTGGGTGCGTTGGGCGGGGGAAAGATAGATGTTGCGGGAACTCATGGCGAGGCCGTCGGCTTCGCGGACGATGGGCATGCCGACGATCTCCACCGGCAGGTTGAGATCCGCCGTCATGCGCTTGATCACCGCCAGCTGCTGGAAATCCTTGCGCCCGAAGAGAGCGACATGGGGCTGGACGATGAGAAAGAGCTTGCTCACCACCGTCGTCACCCCACGAAAATGCCCCGGGCGGCTGCGGCCGCAGAGGGTATCGGTGAGCCCTTCGACGTCGACGTAGGTGGCGTAGCCGCGCGGATACATCTGCCGAGCTTCCGGGGCGAAGATCCAATCGACCCCGGCCTCTTCGGCGAGGGCGGCATCGCGGGTCAGATCGCGAGGGTAGGACGCGAAATCCTCCCCCTGGCCGAACTGGGTCGGATTGACGAAGATCGAGAGCACCAACAGGTCGCCGCGCTTGCGTCCTTCGTCGAGGAGGGAGCGGTGGCCGTTATGCAGAAAGCCCATGGTCGGCACGAAAGCGATCTGTTTTCCCGCCTCGCGGGCGGCCAGGCAACGCGCCTGCATCTCTTGAACGTCGGTAACTATTTGCATGAAAGGTGCGAGGATAAAGGCTTGAGGACAAAGGATTTAAACCCTTTAGCCTTCAGCCTTCAGCCTTTTTCCTCCTTATTTGAAAGAGTGTTCGTCGTCGGGGAAGGTACCGGCCTTGACCTCGCGGATGTAATCGCTGATCCCCTGGCTGATGGTCTCGGAAACGTCGGCGAAGCGCTTGACGAATTTGGGCGAATACTTTTCACACAACCCGAGGATGTCGTGGATCACCAGCACCTGCCCGTCACAATGGACCCCGGCACCGATGCCGATGGTCGGGATGGAGACAGTCTCGGTGATTTCCCGGGCCAGGGGCGCGGGAATGCCTTCGAGGACCAGGGCAAAAGCGCCGGCCTGCTCGACGGCACGGGCGTCGGCGAGCAGCTGCCGGGCCTGGAGGTCTTCCTTCCCCTGCACCCGGAAACCGCCCATGCGATGGATCGATTGCGGGGTCAGGCCGATGTGGCCGACCACCGGAATATCCATGTCGACGATGGCGCGAATGGTGGCGGCGATATTTTCGCCCCCTTCGAGTTTGACCGCCTGCGCTCCCCCTTCCTTGATCAACCGACCGGCGTTGCGCCGGGCCTCGGCGAGATCGACCTGATAGGAGAGAAAAGGCATGTCGGTCACGACCAGGGCCGAAGAGGTGCCGCGCACCACGGCACGGGTGTGATAGAGCATCTCTTCGAGCGTCACCGGCAGGGTGTTGTCGTAACCGGCAACGACCGTGCCGACCGAATCGCCGACCAGGATCATGTCGATCCCCGCCAGATCCATGAGGCGAGCAAAAGGATAGTCGTAGGCGGTGAGAACGGTGATTTTTTCCCCTTCAACCTTCATCCGGCGAATATCGAGTATGGTCTTCGTCTTTTTCAAAAGGCACATCCCCTCTTGCCCACAGGCAATAAAAAAAGCCCTTCGGAAGCCGTCCGAAAGGCGTGTTAGCGGTCTCGGCAGGGCACTACGCCCCCCATCCGCTCACCTTCCGTCCCGGTCCGTAGATCCAGGCGGCATTGCTATATCGGATCGACCGTTCGCGAAGCGCATGTTTTGCTCCGGCACAGGTTCCGGGCAACGCTCCCTTAACGGTCTTTAAACAATTCAAAAAACGGAATTTTTATAGCACGCCGAAGGGCCCCTGTCTACCCTTATCTCGGTCCAAATCCATCATCAACCCATCGAAATTTCAGGGATAATTTTAATCCCCACGAAAAAAATCCCGTTATTTCCCTGCCCTTATGGGAGAAGATCCTCGGCCGCTTCGGCAACGATGAGCAGGGGGTGGTAATTGACCAGGGTCATGCCGCGCAGGCTCTCGCGCAGCCGCTGGAAGCCGTTGAGCTCGCGGCGACGGGCGGCAAGGCAGGCCTCGGGATTGCCTGAGTACTCTTCCAGCACCAGCCTGGCCAGGCGGAAACCGACCCGTTCAAAAGCGCTGGTGACGGCGCGCAAGGCCTGCCGGTCCCACTGGTCGCGCAGGGGGACCGTACGGGCCAGCCGAGCCAGTTCGTCGAGACCAAGCAGGCGGCGCAAATCGAGAAAGGCTCGCGCCGTGGCATAGAGTTCGCCGCCGGCCTCTTCGTTGAGCATGACCACGGGGAGGAAATCCCGCAGCGCCCCCAGCAGGGAAAACCGCCGGGCCAATTCAGCGCTCATCCCCTGCTCTTCCACCGCTTGAGCGACATTCTTGCAACGTTGCCATTCCTCTTCGGGAAGCAAACCGCCGAGCACCTTCTCGAAAGCCGCGAGCTGTTCCCGCAGAGAGGCGACCCGAGAACTGTGCGGGGCCAGTTCCAGATCATGGGCAAGCGCCCAGTCGCAGAAGGCGACCAGGGTATCCTCAAGGCTGAGTAAAAGTTCAAGTTGCCGATCGGCAGGCATGCGGTTGTCCAGGGCATGGACCGCCTGACGCAGAGTTTCGCCGTCAATCACCCGGTCGAAACCGAGCCAGCTTGCCGTAACCACAACCTGGGACAATCCGTGTCGGTCGCAGAGACTGTTGATCAGGGAGCTCCCACCCCGGTCGACGAGGTAATTGGTGATGGCCGTCGCAGTGATTTCCGCGGCCAGGGGATGGTCGAAAAGATGCTCCCCGTATCGATCATGGAGCACTTTCGGGAAATAGGAAGGCAGATAGAGCGCCCGAACGTCCGGAGAGGCGACCAGGTCGGCTTCGAGCAGGTACTGATAAATCTGCATCTTGCCGTAGGCCATGAGAATCGCCAGTTCCGGACGGGTAAAAACCCGGGGATCACGGGCCAGAAGTTCCTTTTCGGAAGGAAGGTACTCACCGCGCCGGTCCATGAGTCCGGCGCGGGCCAATCTCTCGCAATGTTCCAGATGGGGTTCGACCTCCCGCAGGCAGCGCCGCTGATCGAGGCTCAGGCAGAGGCTTTGCCCGTAGTTGTCGGCCAGCACCGCATCGCAGACCTCGTCCGTCAACTCGCGCAGCAACGCATCCCGGGCGTCCTGACCGGCGATAACGCCCTGGCCGAGAAGGTGCTGCATGAAGATCTTCAGGTTGACCTCGTGGTCGCTGCAATCGACCCCGCCGGAGTTATCCACCGCGTCGGTATTGATCCGCCCACCGGCCAAAGCATATTCGATCCGACCGCGCTGGGTGAAACCGAGGTTCCCCCCCTCCCCCACGACCCTGGCCCGCAATTGCCGGCCGTCGACCCGCACCTTGTCGTTGGTCCGGTCACCGACCTCCTCGTTCTTCTCGCTGTTCGCCTTGACATAGGTGCCGATGCCGCCGTTCCAGAGCAGATCGACCTCGGCGGTCAACAGCAGGCGGATCAACCCGTCGGGATCGATGGTTTCGTGACGGACCCCGAGCCAGGCGCGGACCTCGGGGGAGAGCGGAATCTCCTTGGCCGCGCGAGGATAGACCCCTCCCCCCGGCGAGATCAGGGCGCGGTCGTAATCGTCCCAGCTGGAACGGGGCAGCTGGAAAAGACGCCGACGCTCGCCAAAGGACGGTTCCGGATCGGGGTCGGGATCGAGAAAGATGTGGCGATGGTCGAAGGCGGCCTGCAGGCGGATATGGCGAGAGAGGAGCATGCCGTTGCCGAAGACGTCGCCGCTCATGTCGCCGATGCCGACCACGGTGAAGGGCTCGCTCTGGGTATCCTGACCAAGTTCACGGAAATGACGCTTGACGCTCTCCCAGGCGCCGCGGGCGGTAATCCCCAGAGCCTTGTGACTATACCCCCGGGAACCGCCGCTGGCGAAGGCGTCATCGAGCCAGAAGCCGTAGCCCTGGCTCAGCTCGTTGGCGGTGTCGGGGAGATGGGCCGTCCCCTTGTCGGCGGCGACCACCAGGTAGGGGTCCTCAGCGTCGTAGGCGACGATCCCCTCGGGGCGGACGATCTGATCGCCCACCCGGTTGTCGGTGAGATCGAGGAGCCCTCGGATCAGGGTTTGGTAAGCGGCCTTGGCCAACGCCATCCCCTCTTCCCGGTCGCGATAGGGAGTTTTGACGACGAAACCGCCCTTCGAGCCGACGGGGACGATCAGGGCGTTCTTGGCCATCTGCGTCTTCATCAGGCCGAGAACCTCGGTGCGGAAGTCGTCGGGACGGTCGGACCAGCGGATGCCCCCCCGCGCCACCCTGCCGCCGCGCAGATGAATCCCCTCCATCGCCGCCGAATGAACGTAGATCTCGAACATGGGGCGGGGAGCGGGCATGTCGATGATCCCCAAGGCGTTGATCTTGAAAGAGAGCAGATAGTCGTCGCTGTTCCGCCGAACAAAGAAGTTGCTGCGCACCGTCGAGTCGATAAGGTTGAAGAGGGTACGGAGAATCTGGTCTTCGTTAACGTCGCTCACCTCCCGCAGGGCATCGACGATTTCCTGTCGCAGGGGGGAGAGCACCTGCTCCTCGCGAACGGAAAAATCCTGCCAGGCTGCATCCTCCTTGAAGCGCCCCTCGAAGTAACGATAGAGGAGCAGAGCCACGGCAGCGTTGTTGATCAGGGCATAGGCCACCCGCTTTTTGCTGAAAGGGGTGCCGAGCTGGAAAAAGTAGTTGCGGTAGGCGCGGAAGATGTCGATCTCCTTCCAGCTCAACCCGGTCGGGATCAGCAGCTGGTTGAGGTAATCATTCTCCAGCTCTCCCCGGCGAAGAGCGGACAAGGCCTCCAGCAAGGCCTCGCGCCGATCGGCCAGCTCGCCGTGCACACTGAAGAGGGCGAAGCTCTTGATGTGCAAAAGCCCCGTTGGCCCAGGCAGATCAAAATCGACCTCTTCGATGACCGACAGCCCGAGATTTTGCAGAATCGGCATCAGATCGTTGAGATAACTGCGCTTTGAGCTGTAGAACTGCAAGCGGTAGTAGCGCTCCACCCCGGCGAAAGGCCCCCAGAGGTCGAAACTTTCGCCGCCGTCCCGCGCTACCCGATCGAGATGGAGAACATCGCGTTGAGCGAAGCGGGGATGCACCCGGTTGCGATAGGCTTCGTCGAAACTCTCGCCGAATTCCCGCCACAACCGCCGTCCTTCCGCCTCGCCGTGGGCCTTTTCGAGAAGCCGACGCAGGCGACCGGTCCAGGGGCGAAGCATGCGCGACAGGCAGCGTTCGAGCATGGCCGGGTCGAAGTGAACGGGCTCATGACGGGGAAGGAGATGGGCGTGGTGGAGGGAGTGTTCGCTTGTGACCTGAACCAGGGAGATTTCCGCGGCGGGGGCGGAAAAAAACCGCCGCAAGTAGCGTTCCACCCGGGCCATGGTTTCCACCGAAAAACTCCCCCGGGGAAGAATGAGAAAGAGGGTCAATCCGGAAAGAGCCGGGGAAGCGGCGGCAATAATGCGCACCAGGGTATCCCGGGACATGGCGGCGACGGAACGAACGGCCGCCGCCAGATCCTTGGCGTCGAGAAAGAAAAGCTCCACCTTAGGGAAGGCATTGAAAATCTTGACGGCATTGCGATAGCCGTGACTTCCCCGCGAAAGCCCGGAAAGGTTCAGGGCTTCTTCTATGCGCCGGCGCAAGGCCGGAATCTTCCAGGCCGGTTCTCCCCGCACTTTTTCACTGAAGAGCCCGAAAAATTCGTGGACTTCACAAAGACCGCCGGCGCTCGTCTCAAGGCAGCCGATAGCAACCAGCTTTTCGGCGCGCAGCAAAGGACTGGCCACGGCGGTCGTCTCGACCGCGACCGGCTCCCCCGTCTCCAGTCGGCGGCGCATCCCGGCCCCGGCTTCAGCCGGCAGGGAAATGCCCAGCAGCCCTTCTTCCTGAAGTTCGAACGTCCAAGCGGTGGCATCGGCCTTCACCACCCGCCGCCGGCGATAGGCAAAGGGGAGAAAGTTGCCGTCGGCAAGCCACTGCCAGAAATCGTCGTGGCCGCCCGCTTCCGCCACCGACCGGGTGGCGGCGAGGCGTTGTTCCAGATCATCCCGCGCATGTTCCACAGCCAAGGCGGCACTCAAGGCCTGATGAATCGGGGGCACAAGCTCGGCGGCAATTTCGGGAAGGACCGCCAGTTCCGCGAGAATCAGCGACTCCCGGGGCGCGTCCTCGGCCTGAGCCCCCAAACGGAGCAACTGATTTTTTTCGCGCAGAGCGGGGAAACTAGGATGGCAGATCAGATGGAAGGGAATTTCCCTGCTCTTGAGCTGAACCAGCAGGGAATCGACCAGAAAGGGTGCATCGGGGGAGCTGCAAACGAGAAGTGGATGTCCCCCTTCGAGGTTGATGAGGAAGACGCCGACGCCCGTCCCCCGCGATTCGAGACAATCGACCAGTTGCGAAAGCCAATGAGCTAGGGTTTCGGGGGAGAGGGAGAGGAGGTAGGTGGGATGGATGCTTTGCCGAAAGAGCTGCCCCAGGTCGAGCGCCAAGGATCGGCGACGGTCATCGGACGCAGCGGAAAGTAGCGTCTCGACCCGGGCAAAAAGGTCATCGAGCTCGGCACGGGATGAAGAATCGGAATAGGTATCGGCAAAAACCGTCATGACGCCCTCCTGGCGAGTGGGATGAAAACTCGTCCTTCAAGGTTAGCACCTGACGGGCAATCAGACTAGGCCTTAACCTGCTGACGAAAAACGGGGTTTGCGGCAATCGCGGCAAATCCTAAGAGCAAAATTCGATCTTCGCCCGCCCACGCAACTCGGCCACAAACTGCTCCAGATGGCGCGCTGCCTGCTGTTCGAGGAGATAGCGGCGGATCTTCGGCGTTGCTTCGGCCAGATCGAGGGCGCGGACGTCCTTGCGCTCAAGCACCTTGATCAGATGCAGGCCGAAGGGGGTTTCGACCACCTCCCCCACCTCACCGACCGGTTGGCTGAAGGCGGCATCGGAAAAGGGCTGGACCATCTCCCCCCGACGGAAATAGCCGAGATCACCGCCCCGGGCGGCGCTCGGGCAGTCGGATGCTTCCTCGGCGAGAGCGGCGAAATCCTCGCTGCAACTGCGCTCGCGCAAGGCTTCGAGGGCGCGCCGGGTCTCTTCCTTATTGCCATCACGGACCTTCAGCAGGATGTGGCAGGCGCGCGCCCGGGCCGGTTCCCGCATCTGTTCGGCGTATTCCTGGTAAAAAGCCGCGATCGCTGCCTCGTCCGGCTCGGGCAGGGCTTCCGTTTCCTGGGCGGTGAGCAGATTGACGGTGAGATCCTGGCGGATCATGCGCTGATAATCCCCCAGGTCGATCCCCGCCTTGGCCAGGGTTCCGACGAATTCTTCAGGGGAAGGAAAGTTCGCCATCAGCCTCTGAACTTCCGCCGCCACCGCCTCGGCCGACGCCACCAGCCCTCGGGCCAGGGCTTCCTGATAAAGGAGCTCGCGCGCCAGAAGTTTTTCCAGGGCCAAGGCTTCGACCTTGGCCAGTTCATCGGCATCCAGATGCTCTTTGGTTTTGCGGTGCAGTTCCATGGCATAGCCCTGCACGGCATTGACGAAATCCTTGTGGGAAATGGGGCTGCCGTTGACGCGGGCACGAATCGGTTCAGTCACAGATCAAAACTCCTTGCGGGGAAGATATCAGACGGAAGGTTGTCGCAGCAGTTCGGCCAGGTGGGCGAACTCGGTCAGATCGAGGGTTTCGCCGCGGCGACCGGGGTCGATCCCGGCCTCGGCGAGGCGCGCCTCGAAGCCGGGAAAGCCCAGACCGGAAGCGGTCAGGGTATTGCGCAGGGTCTTGCGCCGCTGGGCGAAGGCCGCTTTCACCACCCGGCGGAAGAATGGTTCGTCGGCGACAAGCACCCGCGCTTCGGCGAGGGGGTCGAAGGCCAGTACCACCGAGGTCACCTTGGGCGGGGGATGAAAGGCTCCGGGGGGAACCGTCACCACCCGTCGCACATCGAACCAGAGTTTGCAGAAGACCGAGAGGATGCCGTAATCTCTTGTGCCTGGGGAAGCGGCGATGCGGTCGCCGACCTCTTTCTGGAACATGAGCACGGCGCGGGAGAAGAGTTGGCGATGATCGAGCAACTTGAAGAGAATCTGGCTGGAGATGTTGTAGGGGAGATTGGCGACCAGCTTGAACGGCCCCGGGCCGAGCAGTTCTGGCCAGTCGAAGCGCAGAGCATCCCCCTCATGAATGATGAGATGAGCGGCCTGGCGCCCCTCCAGCGCGGCGATGAGATCCCGGTCGAGTTCCATCACCTGCAGTCGCTCGACCAGGGGGAGCATCCGGTCGGTCAGCGCGCCCATCCCTGGACCGATCTCCAGCACCTGATCCGTGGGACCCAGCTCGGCCGCCGCGAGAATGCGGTCGATGACCGAATGATCGCGCAGGAAATTCTGACCGAAACGTTTTTTGGGGCGATGTTCCATCTGTGAACTTTCCGGGGGCTCTCCAGAGCGGATCAATCCCCCTTGCGCCGGTGGATGTGCAATCCCCGGGGACGGGGCCAGCGGGGGATTTTCCAGGCCTTGAAAAGCGGCACTGCCCGCAGGGTCAGAGCATAGGCGAGGGCGCCGCAGGCTATGCCGAAAATCAGACTCCCCAGACATAAGGGGAGCAGTACCTCGCCCCCCATCGCTTTTAACGACTCGAACGTGAGCTCTGGCAGCCGTGCCCGAGGCAAATCGAGCAGCAGGCGGCCCGACTCGTATTGCAAACCATAGATGATCGGCGCCGTCACCGGGTTGGTGATCCAGACGCCGAGGGCTGCCGCCAGTTTGTTTTCCTTGAGCAGAAAGGCGAAGAAGATGGCGATGGGCATCTGCAACCCGAAGGTCGGGGTCATGCCGATGAAAATCCCCAGGGCCACCCCCTTGGCGATCTCGTCGGGAGAACCGCGCAGACGGATGAATTTAACCAGGTTGAGCTTCAGTTGCCGGATAAAACCGAAACGTCGCCACATACGCTCTCTTCACCCGCCCCCCGAAACAGTCAACGACCGGCCCGGTCGAGGGGCCAGCTCGCCAGGGCGTTCAGAGCGAAACCGTCCCGCTCTCCGGCGCTGAGGTAAGAATCCCCGGCGACGGCGAGCATGGCGGCATTGTCCGCGCAAAGGAGCGGCGAGGGGAAAACCACGGTTTTGCCCTTGGCCGCGCAGGCCGCCCCCATCGCTTGACGTAAGCCGCTGTTGCAGGCTACACCCCCGGCGACGACGATCCGTTCCAGATTTTGTTCCTCGGCGGCGCGCAGGGTCTTTTTCACCAGCACCTCCACCACCGCCGCCTGAAAACTGGCGGCCAGGTCGCGCAGGTCCTGGCCCGCCGGCAGCTCGGACTGGGCGCGCACATGATTGAGCACCGCCGTCTTGATGCCGCTGAAACTGAAGTCGAGCTGATGTTTATGCAGCATCGGCCGGGGAAAATCGATGGCCTTGGGGTTCCCCTCGGCGGCCAAGCGATCGATGACCGCCCCCCCGGGATAACCGAGACCGAGGAGCTTGGCGACCTTGTCGAAGGCCTCGCCGGCGGCGTCGTCGAGGGTGCGTCCGAGAATCCGATAACGGCCGACACCGTCGACCCGGTAGAGATGGGTATGCCCGCCGGAGACGGCCAGGGCGAGATAGGGAAAGGGCACCGCCTGCTCCAACTGCGGCGCCAGGATGTGCCCTTCGATGTGATGGACCCCGACCAGGGGGAGGTTGCGGGCCATGGCGACCGCCTTGGCGAAGGAGAGTCCAACGAGCAGGGCGCCGACCAGCCCCGGCCCGCGCGTCACCACCAGCCCCTCGATCTCGGCAAGAGTCACCGAGGCCCGCTCCAGCGCCTCTTCAACGACCACGGAGATCGCCTCCAGATGTTTGCGCGAGGCGATCTCGGGCACCACGCCGCCATAGCGGGCATGAACATCCACCTGGGAGGCGATGACATTGGACAGGGCATGACGACCGTCGCGCACCACGGCAGCGGCGGTTTCATCACAGGAAGATTCGATGGCAAGTAGAAGCATATAAAATCAGTGAGGAGTGAGAAGTGAGGAGTGACGAGCACAAACTTTGTAACTCGTCACTCCTCACTGATCACTGTTCCTAAAGAAGATTTGCCGCCAGTTCGGCCAGGGACGACCGTTCCCCCTTGGTCAGGGTGACATGGCCGGCGAGGGCTTGGCCTTTAAACTTCTCGACAGTATAAGTCAGGCCGTTGCTCGAGGCGTCGACGTAGGGGTTGTCGATCTGGTAGGGGTCGCCGGTGAGGACGATCTTGGTCCCCTCCCCCGCCCGGGTGATGATGGTCTTCACCTCGTGGGGGGTGAGGTTCTGCGCCTCGTCGACGATCATGTACTGCTTCGGAATGGAGCGGCCGCGGATGTAGGTCAACGGCTCGATTTCAAGGATGCCCATATCGACCAGCTCCTTGTAGCCGCGTTTATGTTTGCCGCCGCGCTCTTCCACCGCGCCGAGGAGCAATTCGACATTGTCGAAAATCGGCTGCATCCAGGGCGCCAATTTCTCTTCCACATCCCCAGGGAGAAAGCCGAGATCGCGCCCCATGGGAAAGACCGGACGGGAGACGAGCAGCCGGCTGAACTGCCCCTGATCCGCCACCATGGTCAGACCGGCGGCAATGGCGAGCAGGGTTTTGCCGGTACCGGCCTTGCCGACCAGAGTCACAAGCTGGATATTTTCATCGAGGAGCAGACTGAAAGCGAACTGCTGCTCTCGGTTGCGGGGGTGAATCCCCCAGAGACCTTCCTTGGGCACCTTGATCAGCGGATTGACCCGCCCCATGGAATGATTGTAGCGGCCGATGGCGGTGTGCGACGGATTGCCCGCCTCAACCAGGGTGATGCACTGATTGGGGTAGAAATCCCCTTCCAGGGGGAGATAGCCCTGGCCGTAGAAGCGGTCTACCTCATCCTTGCTCAGCTCGACCTCGGCCGTTCCTGAATAAAGATCATCGATGGAAACCTTGTCCGACTCGTAATCGGCGGCGGCCAGCCCCACGGCATCAGCCTTGATGCGCAGGTTGGTGTCCTTGGTAACGAAGATCACCGGGCAGGAGCAGGTCTTCTTCAGTTCCAGGGCCACGGCCAGAATCCGGTTATCCCCCCGATCGACCTGTAGCTCGGGCGGGAGCCCTTTCATGGTCGCCTCGGTATAAAGCTGCACTTTGAGTACCCCCCCCTTTTCCAGGGGCACCCCTTCGATCAGCTTGCTGGTAGCGCGAAAGCCGTCGAGAATGCGCGAAATCTGACGGGCGTTGCGCCCCTTCTCGTTCATATCCTTTTTGAAGCGGTCGATTTCTTCGATGACGGTGATGGGGATCACCAGATCGTTGTCCTCGAAGCGAAAGATGGCCTGGGGATCATGCAGCAAGACATTGGTATCAAGAACATAGGTCTTTTTCATGGGGTCCCTTCGGAAGCGAGTGGGCGACAAATTCCGTCCCGGTTAGCGTTCGTATTCAAGGACGTCGAGTCCCTCGGAAGTGGCGAGAATCTTGACGTGCACGGGGATATCCTTGCCGGGGACGTTGCGCCGGCTGTCCATAATTACTTCCCCCTCCTTGTTGAGAGCGTTGACGATCTCCTCGGGGGATTCCTTGATCACATAGTTACGGTAGATCTGGGTCTTCATCAGCTCGGCGCGGGTGACCGGGACTTCCGGAGGAAGAGAACAGGCCGCCGTTACAGAAATGAGGAGCGCGATCACCAACCAGCATTTCATTCGTAACACCTTTCTCTTCGAATCAGGCGCCGCCCTCGGCGGCGATCCGCCCCGGCAACTCAGCCAAGGCAGCCAGCAGAGCATCGATCTCTTCGGCCGTGGTGAAATAGCCGGGGCTGACCCGGACCGTCCCCCGGGGGTGGGTGCCCAGGGTGCGATGGGCGTCGGGGGCGCAATGGAGCCCAACCCGGCAGACGATGTCGTAGGCATGGTCGAGCCAGAACCCCACCTGCGCCGGATCGATGCCGTCCAGAGTAATGGAACAGGCGCCGCCGTGCCGGTCGAGATCGCTCGGGCCATGGACCCTTATCTGCGGCATGCGACCAAGGCCGTCGAGCAACCGCTGCAGCAACGCCTTTTCATGGGTGCGTATCCGTTCCAGGCCCGTCTCGCGGAGGAAGTCAACCGCCGCTTTGAGTCCGGCGATGCCCGGGGTGTTGCGGGTTCCCGCCTCGTAGCGTTCGGGCATTTCCTCGGGCATGCCGTCAGCATTGGAATGACCGCCGGTACCGCCGTGAATCAGAGGGTTCAGATGCAGCCCGGAGCGGACATAGAGAAAGCCGGTTCCTTGCGGACCCATCAGACTTTTGTGGCCGGGAACCGCGAGCAGATCGGCGCCGAGTTGATCCACGTGAATCGGAAAGGCGCCGGCGCTCTGCGCCGCATCGAGGAGGAAGAGGATGCCCCGTTCACGGCACCAGGGCCCGATCTCCTCCACCGGCTGCAAGGTCCCGCTGACGTTGGAGCAGTGGGAGAGCACCACCAACCGCGTCGGCACGCGGCAGGCATCGCGCACCGCCTGCGGATCGACGAAACCCTGGCGATCCCCTTGCACCTGAACCACCTCCACCCCCCGTTCGCGCAACACTCGCAAGGGGCGCATCACCGCGTTGTGCTCCATGGTCGAGGTCACCACCCGATCGCCGGCCTGAAGGAGGCCGAAAAGAGCCAGGTTGATCGCTTCGGTAGCATTGGTGGTAAAGGCGATGCGCGAACTGTCGGCGATACCGAAAAAGTCGGCGAGGGACTCACGCGCCTCGAAAACCAGGCGTCCGGCTTCCAGTCCCATGGCATGGCCACCGCGGCCGGGGTTGGCCCCCACCTGTCGCAAAGCCTGATCCATGGCGCGGTAAACCGCTTCGGGCTTGGGATGACTGGTGGCGGCGTTGTCGAGATAAATGCTCATGGGAATTTCGAGAATATCAGATTAAGAGGATGAAGAGCAACGGGAACCATCGCAGGGAAAGCTCTTTCTTCACCGGCGCGGTCCGGCACAGAGGGGATCGCGGCCGTCACCGTGAGGATCGAAGCTGCGGGAGAGACCCCGGCAGCCGCCGAAACAGAAGTCATAGCCGGCACAATCCCGACAACCCGAGGGAACCCGTTCCAACTCGGCGCGAACGGAAAAGCGCGCCGGGGAAGCCCAGAGTTCCGCCAGCGAATACTCCAGCAGCGAACCGAGCGCGCCCGGCCAACTGGCACAGGGGTAAAGGTTGCCGGCGGCATCCACATGCCCGAGGCTGTTACCCGCTTGGCAGCCGCCATATTCGGCCCGCTGTGCTCCGTCTTCGCCGTGGAAGAGTTCCCAGATGAAAAGATCGTGGATTTCGAAAGACAATCCCGCAGCGCAGTCGGGGGCCAGGGACTGCCGCAATCGCTCCAGATCTTTCGGGCTGGGGAGTTCCGCCGGGTCGCGCGGGGCCTCCTCGCCGTCGAGGGGGATATTCGGCAGCCGCACCCGGGAAACGCCCAGTTCGCGCGCCGTCGCCAGAAGTTCGGAAAGCAGAGGGAGGCGCGTCGCCAGGGGCCGCAGCAGCAAACCCGGCTCATAACCGCACGCACGAAGATCCTTCAAAGTTCGCCCTAGAACGTCGCGGGAGAGGCCGTTGCGGTCGATGATTTCCATATCCAACTGAGCCAGGGGAAGACCGGGATGCAAAACATCCAGCTCTTTCGGAGAGCCGCCGGAAACGAGGGAAATGCGTATCCCTGTGTTCGCTAGAGTGTCGAGCAATTCCAAGAGGTTCGGATGGAGCAGGGGGCGACCGTCGAGATAAACGAAAAAGACCCCGCCTTCCGCCAACCGCCCGGCGATGCGGAGAAGATCCGCCCGCGACAGCGGAGAGGTCGGAGTAAAACGCCAGGAAATCCGCACCGGGGTATCGAGAAGGTCAAGACCCATCAATTCGTCGAATCAAGAAAAAGAGATAAAAAAAGATGCTTTCGCAAAAAGCATCTTGTTGGATGGCTAAGCAAAAAGCGCCAAATGCAAGGCGAGCAATAAGGCGTACTTATGTACGTCGAAGCAGCGAGCCGGTTGCAGCAACGCAGCAGTTGGTGAATTTTTGCGACGCCATCAAAAAAGGGGGGGCAGCGATGCTGTCCCCCCGCGGTACCGTGTTGCTAGCAGGGATGGACGTTCGAGGAACCAACCACCCGGGGCTTCATGTACTTTTTCATGGGCCTCACCTCCTTTGTCGATTTGGGGTTGTAACAAGAAATTTCTGGTGCGACAGCGTATCGAAAACTATTTCCAGCAATGAGGATCAGGCTGGTTGAAATCGCCTGTCACGGCGAAGGCCCGGGCGGTACAGCCGCCGAGGCATTTTTCAAAGGCGGCGCAGCCCTGACATTTACCCGATGCCTCCTTGTGCCGCATCCGTTGCAGAATCGGCGAATCGTACCAGAGAGCGTCGAAATCGTCCCGCAGAATGTTACCGATCACCAAAGGGATGAATCCGCAGGGGGTGAGGTCGCCGTTGGGACGTAAATGTAGAGAAAGTTTACCACAACTGCTGCCGTTAACCAAGCTTTTAGCGGAGTACCCCGGCAAGGAGGAAATGACCGGATCATCGAAAGAAATGAGCAGATCGGAAGTCTCATCCCGCACCCGCAACGCCTCGACATAGAAGTCCCGCCACTCTTCCGCGGTCAGATCCAGTTCCTGCCTATTTTTGAAGCCGCGCCCGCTGCATTTGAAGTTGTGCAGATAAACCTGGGCGACGCCGCGATCCCGGGCAAGATCGAGCAGATCCCGCAAATGGCGATAGTTGATGCGCGAGATGACGCTGCTCATGGTGGTGCGCACGCCGGCGGTGCGCAGATGGTCGAGGGCGGCCACCGCCCGGGCGAAGGAACCGGAGCGGTTGCGAAAATCGTCATGGAGTTCCGCCTCGGCGCTGTCGATGCTGATGCCGACACTCTTGAAGCCGCTGTCGTGCAATCCTTGGGCGATGGCGGCATCGAGCAGCCAGCCATTGGAATTCATCGAGACGTTGAGCCCCCGCTCTGTCGCGTAGGCGGCAAGCTCCAGCAGATCAGGGCGGATCAGCGGTTCGCCGCCACCGAAATTAACGAAAGGAATCTGTTTGTCGACGAGGATATCGACGATCCGGCGCAGATCGGCGGTGGCGAGTTCCTCGCAGACTTCGTCGCGGCTGTAGCAATGCTCGCAGGTAAAATTGCAGCCGAAGGAGAGGGTCCAGTTGATAGTCAGCGGCGCGCTGAAGATTTCGGTGGAAAAATCACTCATCGCTCAGCCACCCCCGCCCGCGCAGATCAGCAATGAATTCCGCCACATCCGCCCGCAACTCCTCGGGCTCGGCGTCGAATTCGGTGGCCAGGGCCGCGACGATTTCCTCCTCGGTGCGATGGCCGTCACAGAGGCTCCAGATACGCCCCCCGACCAGGTTGAGTTGATGCATCATGCCGGAGATGATGAGGATCACGCTCCCCAGGTCGGAGACCTCCTCCCCCGCCGCCAGAGCCTCAACAATCCGGGCCTCGCGCCCCTTTTCCACCCGCCAGACAATGTCGGGATGCCGTTTCGGACGATTTACCACCAATCCCCCTTTATCTCTTCAACAGGTTTTATCCTCGCGACTGAAAAGACTCCAGGCGAAGACGAAAATAAAGCCGGAAAGGACCGCTACCTTGCCGTACAGCGGCACCCCGGCGGCGGTCGCGGTCAGCCCCCAGGACTGAGCGACGGCCCCGCCGACGAGCATACCCATCACCACCAGCCCGGCATCGGCGTCCCCTTCACCGGCCTTGATCAGTTGCCGAAAGGGGCAACCGCCGATCAGTACCGAGAGCCAACCGACCAGGGCCATGCCGAAGAAACTCCAGAGCTGGTCCGTATGCGCCCCGGGCTGGCCATAAAAGCCAAGGCGGAAGCCGCCGGTTAGAAGATTGACCAACACCGCACTGAGAGCGAAGGCCAACAGCCCGTACAAGAGCGGCGAGCGACGACCGAGGAGCAGGGCATCGCGCAGGGCGCCGGTAACGCAGAGACGACTGCGCTGGGCGAGTCCGCCAAGGAGCAAGCCGACCGCCAGGGCAACCGACCGGGGCGCGTGGGCCGTGGCGCTTCCCCCTGCCGACTCCTGCAGAAAACCGGGGCCGGTCAGCAGAAAGACCAGCAAGAACAGAAAGAGGGCCGGCACGAGCAGGCCGCTTCCGCGCCGGGGCTGCGCCGGAACGAGACGTACTTCGTCGACCATCGTGCGCAGGCCGCCCCAGACCCCAACGAAAAGCCCGGCGAAGCCGGACAGGGCGGTGAGGTCGCCGGCGCCCAGGCGGAGAAAAAGCTTGATCGGGCAACCGATAAAAACGGCGCAACCAACCATAAGAAAGATTCCGCCGAAGAACCGGGGGAGCGGGTCACTCCCCCCCCGGGAGCGGAACTCACGAAAAAGGAGGGAACTGCCCAGGGCGCCGAGGACAAAGCCAATCAACTCCGGGCGCAGGTAGCGCATGCGCTCGTTATCGTGCAACCCCAGGGCGCCGGCGCTGTTTTCGAGAAAACAGGAGACGCAGATACCGGAATTCTCCGGATTCCCCCAGACCGCGAGGAGCGCGCCGAAGCTACCGAGGGCGAGCCCGGCAAAAATCACCAGCCACAAATGGCGGTCACGCAGGTTCATGGCTACTCGCACCCCCCGGCCAGCCGACTTTGCAGGTAGTAGATCTCCTTCACCGTCGTCGCCAGAGAACGGTTGTCGGGGTGGGCCTGAAAGCGCGGCAGTAAGGTCGCCAGCCCCTCCTCCACCAGTTGACGAATTTCCGTCCGTCGGGAAAAGGGCCCCTGTTCATCGAGAAACTCGCCGTTGAGGCGCAACGCCTGGGCATAGTGGCCGATGGCCTGGTCGAGCCGCCCCAGTTCGCGCAGGATTTCAGCACGCAGCACCAGAGCAAAGGGATCGCCGGGATAGGTCCGGGCCAGCTCCTCCAACTTGAGCAGGGCCTGCTGCGACTGCCCGGCCGCGCGCAGTTCCGTCACCGGCGCGTAGAGTTCCCGGACGAAAGCGGCTCGGGCCTGCCAGGCCAGTTCCCGCTCCATCGCCTTATCCAGAGCGGAGGATCCTGCCGTCCCCCCGCCTTTGGGGGCGGTGGCGAGAAGCGCGACCAGCCCCGCCGTGGCGAGGAGAAGGAGCAGCTTGAGTCGACTGGTGCAGGAAAAGTTGGCCATGAACCTTCAGTAACTCTGATAGGGGGGCATGTTGGCTCGCCGCGCCATCTCCCGCAGACCATCATAGTCGCTGTCGAGCAGATCCTCGAACCCATCGGCCCAGGAGGTCTTCAACACCTTGAGCCGTTCGCCATCGAGTTCGGCGGTATCCTCGGGACCGAGATCGAGCAGCGCTTTTTTGATCGTGGCGAAAAGCGCGGGATCGAGATCGGCGGCGGCGCCGAAGGTGCAGTAGGGAAAGGTCGCGCTCTGCGCCAGGATGGTGAAATCGTCGGCTTCGATCTTGCCTTCCCGGGTCATTTCTTCGAGGTCGAGGACGGGCGCGGCAGCCACGTCGAAATCCCCGAAATAGACGGCGTAAATGAGCTTTTCGTGCTTGAAGGCACCCGGGGGAATGGCGTAGTAGGCCAGATCCCGCTCGGGATCGATACCGGCGGCGAGCATCAGATCGTATTGGGCGAGATAGCCGAAAGGAGCCATCATCGGTCCGAAAATCAGGCGTTTGCCCTTGATATCCTCGATCTTTTCAATACCGCTCCCTTTACGGGAGATGAGCGCCCCCGCCGCGTGGGAACCGAAGGCGCCGCGTTTTTCGGCGGCGAGCAACTGAAGGCCGACGGTCTCCTTGAGATTGATGTAGAGCAGCGAGTTGGTGTGTACCAGGGCGAATTCGCCCGCCTTCATGCGCTCTTCGAACTCGTGGGTATCGACCACTACCGTTTCGAACTCGACCCCGGTCTTTTCCGAAAGATAGCTGGAAATGGGGGCGAAGCGCTGGTAGGTCTCACGCTCGTTGTTGCAATTCATGTAGCCGATCTTCATCGTCGGCCGCTCATTGAGACGGTCGCAGGCGGTCAGAAAAAAAGCGGACAGAAGGAGCAAAAGCAAGAAACGTCGGGTCATGAAGGTCATTCCGAAAAAAAAGTTCTTTAGGTACGTCGAAACTACGAGGACGGGGACAACGCCGCAGATGGGCCTTTTTCATCAGCCACCAGTCAGGGCTGAGGGCCGGCGGCATCCACCACCCCCAATCCCGGCCGGTCGGCGCCGTCGCGGATCAATCCGGCGATTTCCGCCGGGTCGAGACTCCCCCAGGCGTTGCCCCGGGCATCGACCGGTCCCGCCCCGTCGTTCACCAGGGCATATTCGCCGTTGCCGCCGAGGTGATTGTCCCGCAGAGAAGCGGTTGCCTCTCGACAGAGGATTCCAGCGCGGCCGTTGCCGGAGATCCGATTACGGCTGACCATCGCCTCGGATTTTTCAAGAAGAATGCCATGTTCGCTATTGTTGAGCAATTCGCTGTCGCGCACTGTGCCCTTGGACCCTTGCAGATAGATGCCCTTGCGGTTGCCGACGACACGAAGGCGGCTCCCTTCCAAGGTCGAATCCCGCAGATTGACGCCGTTGATCAGGTTGCCGGTGACCTCGCCGTCTTCGAGCGTTACCTCGCTGTAGACGCAGCGCAGCCCCCAATGGTTGTCGCGTAGGACGAAATTTTTCAGCCGCACCCGCGAGTTGCGAAACTGGATGCCGTTGAAATTGTCCCACACCTGACAGTCGTTGATAGTTACCGTCGCCTCCTGAAACTGCATCCCCCGCACGTTGCGGACAAACTCGCAATGGCTGACGGTCGCATCGGAAAAGTGGGAATGAAAACCCCGGTAAGCGTATTCGATGCGGCAATGGGTAAAACGGTTCTCTTGCTCAGCGGCCATCATGTTCACCGCCCCCCAGTCGCCGGGGACGGGTTGGGCTTCGGCGCTGGTGAAGAGGATGGGATTATCCGCCGTCCCTTGCGCCTTGAGAACACCCTGAATGAAGATTTCATGCTCGCCGATGCCGTCCCCGTTGCTGTCGAAACGGGTGAAGCGCACACGGCTGCCGGGACGTATTTCCAACGACACTCCGGCGGGGATGGTCAGAATTCCGTCTATGAGGATGTCGCCGCTCCAGACCGTATCCTGCCACAAACTCTGCTCGCCGCGATAGACCGTTTCGGCGTGGACGACTCCCGGCAAAAAGAGGATAAGGAGCAATAGCGCCCAGCGGCCGTTCATGGCGCAATCTCCGTCGGCGGCAGGCGCAGAATCCGCAGATCCTCGCGATTCCTTTGCGCCTGGGCCGGATCTCCAGCCAGGGCCCGGTCGTAAAGGGCCAGCCCGAGATCGTTGCCGCTTACCCGATTGCCCGTCAGCAGCGGCCGGCTGTCGGCATCGACAAAAATCCCCTCTTCGGCGTGATCGAGAATTTCGTTGCCGGAGATCTCCGGAGCCGAACCGCGCCAGCAGAAAATCCCCCCCTCCCCTTTTTCGATGCGATTGGCGAGGATGCGCGGGGCGCTCCCCTGCTGGGCAATAATGCCGTAGCGGTTGCCGGTGAAAAGATTGGCACGGATCTCCGGCGACGAAGCGATGCAGAGCACGGCGGTTTCGGCCTGCTCGATGCGCGCACCGACGATTTGGCCGCCTTCGGCCCCAGTCAGGGTGATCCCGGCCCAGGCCGGTTGGTCGGGACTGCCCGGCGTCAGCGGGATAAAATGGACCGGCCGCCGCGCCGTTCCTTGAATCTCGAGACGCCCATGCACCAGCAGTTCGGTCAGCGAGGAAAGATATTCCGGGTCGATCTGCGTCCCTTCGGCGGAACGGACATAGACCGTCGTCCCCGGGCGCAGTTCCAGCACCGCCCCGGGCGCCACCCGCACGTCGTCGGCGAGATAGACTTCCCCGCGCAGCACCCGGTGGCCGGTGACGACGCCGGAAAGGACCGGCAGACGCTCCAACTGAGCCACCGAAGGGGGTACCGGGGGGGCGACGGCAGCGCATCCGGCAAAGAGAACGCAGGCTAGAAGCAGAGTCGTGAATAATGGTTTCAGATCCATCGTTTCTCTCGCAGGGCGCGGCCGACGACCGCCGCCGGTTCGGCGCCCCCTTCGACCTCGGCCGTCAATCCCACGAAAAAATCCTCGTTCAACAATCCTCCCAGCTTCTTCAACGCCGCCGGCACCGTGGAAAATTGCAGATCCGTCAGCACTCGCGGGCCGCTCAGCAGGAAGGGCCCACCGGGCGCCGCCAGCAGCAGGGTCAGGTTTTCGGCCGGCGTCGCAGAGAGGGCCAGATCGAACGTCGCGCCCCGCACTCCGGCGACGGCGGCAGCGGGCGCCACTGTCGTCCGAACCGTTTCCACCCCGGTCTTTTCCTTGATATAGACCACTGTCAGTTCGGCTAACAGCTGAAAACGCATCCCTTCCGGCACACCCAAGTAAAGTTTGGGGCCGAAACAGGGGGCGGCGGATTCGACGCCGAAGAGCAGCAGAAAAATCATCAGGGGCAGGATGCGTTTCATGATCCGGTTCCGCGGAGGGAGAAAGGGTCTGGAATGGGACAAGCAAGGGGCGTACCGGCGGAAAAGAACCGGCGTCAGTCGAGCATGCGGTACTTTTCCATCTTGTAGCGCAAAGTGGTGCGTTTGATCCCCAGCACCTCCGCCGTCCGGGTCTGGGAACCCTTCTCCCGAGCCAGGGTTTGCAGGATCAGCTGGCGTTCGAGGTCTTCGAGAATCTCGGTGAGGGAACCGCCGCTTTCCGGCAGTTCCAGGCAGATCTGCGCCGGGCCGGCGATCCCCTGGGGGAGATCGCGGGGGGTAACGGTATCCCCCTTGCACAGCACCACCGCCCGCTCCAGGGCGTTCTGAAGTTCGCGCACATTTCCCGGCCAGTCGTGAGTGAGCAGGCAGCCGAGGGCGCGGGGGGCGATGGCGCGCACCGGCCGACCCGTCTCGCGGGCGTATTTGGCGAGAAAATGGCGGGCCAGAGGTTCGATGTCCTCGCGCCGGTCGCGCAGGGGGGGAAGTTCGATATTGACAACGTTGAGGCGATAATAGAGATCTTCGCGGAAACGCCCCTGACGGACCTCCTCGGACAGATTCTTGTTGGTCGCCGCCACCAGGCGCACATCGCTGTGGATGGTCCGGGTGCCGCCGACCCGCTCGAATTCGTGTTCCTGAATCACCCGCAGCAGTTTGACCTGGGCAGCCAGGGACATCTCCCCGACTTCGTCGATGAAGAGCGTGCCTTGATGGGCCAGCTCGAAGCGCCCCTTCTTGGTCGCCAGGGCGCCGGTGAAGGCCCCTTTTTCATGGCCGAAGAGCTCGCTTTCGAGCACTCCTTCGGAAAGGGCGGCGCAGTTGAGGACGATAAAGGGCTGATCCTTGCGCGGGGATTGAAGATGGATGGAACGAGCGATCAGTTCCTTGCCCGTCCCCGATTCGCCAGTAACCAGGACATTGGCGGTGCTGTCCGCCACCGAACGGACGGTGTCGAAAACCCGGGCCATCCCCTGGGAATCGCCGACGATGCCGGAAGCCTGCCAGCGCTGCTGCAGTTCTTCGTGCAGATAGCGGTTTTCCGCCAGCAGCCGTTCCCGTTCCAAGGCCTGGGCGATGGTCAGCTTGAGTTCGTCGCTCTCGAAAGGTTTGGTGATGTAGTCGTAAGCGCCCAGGCGCAAGGCCTGCACTGCGCTCTCCACCGTGCCGTAGGCGGTGATCACCAGCACCGGCAGGGCCGGATCGAAGGCCTTGATCTCCGCCAACAGTTCCAGCCCGCTCATCCCCGGCATCTGCATGTCGGTAATGACCAGATCGAAACTTTCGGCGGCGATCCGACTCAGGGCTTCGGCCCCCGACCCGACCGCCTCGGTCTGATAGCCTTCCTTGGCGAGCCCCCGCGCCAGTACCTTGCGCAGTCCTTCTTCGTCGTCGACGATGAGAATCTTTCCGGAAAACATTCGTCAATCCTTATCGTGTCGATGATAAACCCGGTTCTTGCCTTCGCGCTTGGCCTGGTAGAGAAGCGCATCGGCCACCTGCAACAGGGCGTCGCGGTCCTGGCCGTCGCGGGGGTAGGCCGCCACTCCGACGCTGACCGTCACCCCTTCCGGCAGCTCGCCGTCGAGATGATGCGGGGATCGCTCCTCGATCTCCCACCGGGCCCGCTCGGCGGCGGTCAGGGCCACGTCGATGGCGGTTTCGGGGAGGATGGCGACAAATTCCTCGCCGCCATAACGAAAGACCATGTCGCTCTCGCGCATGGCTCCACGCAGGATCTCGGCGACGGCGACCAGGGCGCGATCCCCCTTGAGATGGCCGTGGCGATCGTTGAAAGCCTTGAAGTTGTCCACGTCAAACATGAGCAACGTCATCGGTTTGGCGTAACGGCGGGCGCGCATGAGCTCATCCTTGAGCATCAGGCGAAACTGGCGATGGTTGTAGAGGCCGGTGAGGCCGTCGGTCACCGCCAGATGCTGGGTGCGCTGATGCAGGCAGGCATTGTCGATGCTCATGGCGGCGAAGGAGGCCAGAATCGACAGCACCTTGAGCCGGTTGGGGGCGAATTGGCGCGGGGCGAAATCATCCAGGCAAATGAGACCGACCACCTTGTTCTGAATTTTCAGGGGAACAGCAACGAGGGAGCGAATCCCCTCCTGCAAAACCAGGGCATCGCCGCAACAGAATCCGCCGCCCTGCACATCCTCGACAATGAAGAGCTCGCCTTCGTCGAGAACATGATGAATCAGGGAGCCTTCCTTCACCGGCCAGCGAAAGCGCTGCAAAAAATTTTCACTCAACCCGACGTGGGCATGGAGGGAGAGCTGCCCCAGGGGTTCGTCATAAAGGGCGACGCTGCCGGCGGGCATATCCATGACGGCCATGGCGCTGTAAAGGATATTCCGCAGCACCTCGTCGAGTTCCAGAGAGGAAACGACCACCTGCGCTACGGAAAGAACATCCTTGAGATCCTTGAGTTCTTCCTGAATGGGGTCAGGGGGGCGGGGATCATCGGCAGGCATGGAGGCATCCGGGCAAGGGCTGGAAAAGCATTGCAGAGAACAGTTAATCCATGGGGTACAACTACCATAGTTATCGAATTTCTGTAAAGGACTAAGCCGGCCATGGAAAGGAAACTGCCGGACTTTTGCGGACACCTTCATAAAAGCATTAATTTCCCCAAAGACACTGCCACAAAGATTGACAGACACAGGATATTGTGGTTTATATTTCGGCGCTACACAGAATATAGCGCAATCCCCCTTTCAACAACCCCTTGAATTTCCAGTGCAAAGGATTTCCAACCCATGAAAAAACCGGCCGCGTCCCCGTCTCTTGCCCTTTCCACCAACGCCGTCACCGTCCTCGAACGCCGCTATTTGAAGCGCGATGCCGAAGGCAAGGTTCTTGAGACTCCGGCCGACATGTTCCACCGCGTGGCTCACACCATCGCCTCGGCGGAGACCCTGCTGAAAACCGGCCAGGACGCCGCCGCTCTCGAAAATGAGTTCTACCGCATCATGACCGGCCTCGAATTCCTGCCCAATTCGCCGACCCTGATGAATGCCGGCCGTGAACTCGGCCAACTCTCGGCCTGTTTTGTCCTGCCGGTCGGCGATTCGATGGAAGAGATCTTCGAGGCGATCAAGCAGACCGCCCTGATCCACAAAAGCGGCGGCGGCACCGGCTTCTCCTTCTCCCGCATCCGTCCGGCCCGGGACGTCGTCGCCTCGACCAGCGGCGTTTCCTCCGGCCCCCTCTCCTTCATGAAGGTCTTCGACGCCGCCACTGAAACGATCAAGCAGGGGGGCACCCGTCGCGGGGCGAACATGGGGATTCTGCGGGTCGACCACCCGGATATCATGGATTTCATCATGGCCAAGCGCGACCAGACGGTGTTGACCAACTTCAACATCTCCGTCGGCCTCACCGAAGCCTTCATGGAAGCGGTGGAGAAGGACGGCGAATACGCCATCGTCAGCCCGCGCAACAAAGAGGTCGTGAAAACCATGCCGGCGCGTAAGGTCTTCGAACACATCGTCGAGCTGGCCTGGAACAACGGCGAGCCGGGGATCATCTTCCTCGACCGCTTGAACCGTGACAACCCGACCCCCCAGGTCGGCGAGATCGAGGCGACCAATCCCTGCGGCGAGCAACCGCTCCTCCCCTACGAATCGTGCAACCTCGGCTCGATCAATCTGGCGAAAATGGTCAAGGACGGCGACGTCGACTGGGCGCGCCTGAAGACCGTCGTGCGCCTGGCGGCCCGTTTCCTCGACAACGTCATCGAGGTCAACAACTATCCCATCCCCCAGATCGCCGAGATGACCCGCAGCAACCGCAAGATCGGCCTTGGCGTCATGGGCTGGGCCGACCTGCTGATTCTGCTCGGCCTGCCCTACAACAGCGACGAAGCGGTGGAACTGGGCGAGACGCTGATGAGGTTCATCACCGACGAAGCCCGGCAGATGTCCATGGAGCTCGCCGCCGAGCGCGGCTCCTTCCCCAACTTCAAGGGGAGCCTGTACGACCAGAAGGGGAGCAAGCCGGTGCGCAACGCCACCAGCACCACCATCGCCCCGACCGGTACTATCTCCATCATGGCCGGTGCTTCCAGCGGCGTTGAGCCCCTCTTCGCCGTCTCCTACGTCCGTCAGGTGTTGGATAACGACATTCTCGTCGAGGTTCACCCGCTCTTTGAAAAGATCGCCCGCGACCGGGGCTTCTATTCGCCGGAGTTGATGAAGCTCATCGCCCAGCACGGCACGGTGCAGGACATCCCGCAAGTGCCCGAGGATGTGCGGAGGGTCTTCGTCACCGCTCACGATATCACCCCCGAGGATCACATCCGCATGCAGGCGGCTTTCCAGAAATACACGGACAACGCCGTCTCCAAAACCGTGAATTTCTGCAACAGCGCCACCCGCGAGGATGTCGCCACCGTCTACCGGCTGGCCTACCAGTTGGGTTGCAAAGGGGTCACCATCTACCGTGACGGCAGCCGCGATCAGCAGGTGCTGTCCGTGGGCAAAGAGCAGACGGCGCCGGAAGACACGGTCCCCCGCGAAACCAAGAAACAGGGTCGCAAGCGCGAGCGCCCCCGGGCGCTGCGCGGCGCCACCTACCAGATGACGACCGGCTGCGGGCCGCTGTACATCACCATCAACGAAGACCAGGAAGGACTTTTTGAGCTCTTCACCACCATGGGCAAGGCCGGCGGTTGCGCCGCCAGCCAGTGCGAGGCCATCGGCCGCCTCGTCTCCCTCGCCTGGCGCAGCGGCGTACAGGCCCGGCAGGCGGTGAAGCAGATGATCGGCATCACCTGCCACAAGCCCGCCGGGTTCGGCGAAAACCGCGTCACTTCCTGCGCCGACGCCGTAGCCAAGGCGATTCAGATGCACATGGCCCAGCACGGCGAGGATGGCGTCGCGGTCAAGCAGAACGGCGGTGCCTGCCCCGAATGCGGCGGCCCGGTCGAACACGAAGGCGGCTGCTGCGTCTGTCACGCCTGCGGCTACAGCGAATGCGCCTGATTCCCTAACGTCAAACGGCCTCCCTCGGGAGGCCGTTTGACGTTTAGCGGCAAGAAACTAATAAAGTTCCAAAAGTTCCGACCATTGAAGGTTACTTCAACCGCAGAATCCGCCGGGCGCCGTGCAGCACGATCAGGCCGATAACCGTACCGACGATCAGGTCGGGAAGGCGCGAACCACTGAAGGCGACCAGGCCGCCGGCGACGATGACCCCGAGGTTGGCGATGACGTCGTTGGCCGAGAAGATGTAGCTCGCCTGCATGTGCGCGCCCCGGTCGCGCTTGCGGGTGATGAGCATAAGCGCGTAGACATTCGCCGCCAGCGCGACCAGCCCCATCCCCATCATCAGCGCCGAAACCGGTTCGCTGCCGTAAATGAAGCGGCGCACAACCTCGGTGAGAGCGCCCAAGGCCAGAGCCAGCTGCAGCCAGCCGGCGAAACGGGCGGCGCGCATCTTCAGCCGAGCCGCGCCCCCCACCGCGTACAGGGCCACTCCGTAAACGGCAGCGTCGGCGAACATATCCAAGGAATCGGCGATCAGTCCCGTCGACTGCGCCGCCAGGCCAATGGCCATCTCGACGACGAACATGCCGCCGTTGATCGCCAGCAGGGTCTTCAGGACTTTCGCCTCCGCCGCATCCTCCGCCGGGTCCTTCGCCACGACCTCGGTCTCGGCAACCCCTTCCGAAGCAAGCAGTTCCGCCCCCAGCCCGAGCGGTTCGAGCCGACACAGCACCACCGCCGCCTCCCCGCGATGGACGACCGTCAACCGCCGAGCGGAAAGATCGAAATCCAGGGAAAGCACCTCCCCGAGATCGTCCAGCGCCATGCGGATGAGATTTTCTTCCGAGGGGCAATCCATCTGAGGGACAGCAAAGAGACTGCGGTGAATCCCATCCTTTTCTTCCTGACTCATCCTGGTTCTTCCTCCCTTGTTCATGAAGCCGACAGACTAACATTCTTGGGAAAAAGTCGAAAAGACAAATTTCCCCGGAAATGCGGGAGAAAAAATTGACCAAATTGATCGGATCAAGGGAAAAAATCTTTGACATCCGCAGCTGTTTGGCTAATATGCCAAATAGCCAAAGCAAAGGAGCATTGCATCTATGGATAAAGAACGCAAAGCCCATCTGGAAGCCCGGGCTCGGGTGCTCAAGGCCATGGCCCACCCGAGCCGGTTGCTGATCATCGAAGAGTTGGAAAAGACCGAACGCTGCGTCTGTGAACTGACGGAGATGATCGGCGCCGACATCTCCACCGTTTCCAAGCATCTTTCGGTCTTGCGCCAGGCGGGCATCGTCGCGGATGACAAACGGGGCAATCAGGTCTACTACCGGCTGCGGATTCCCTGCATGCTCAAGTTTTTCGACTGTGTGGAATCGGTGCTGGAATCTCAGGCCCAGACACAGGTCGCCTGTCTGGCAGGGGGCTGTCGCTAGCCCCCGGCCCTTTTTTTGCCTGGGTATTTGGCCACTCGGCCAAGCAGGAAGATTCAACTCAAGGACGTAGCTAATGAACTGGAAAAACGAGTGGAAATCGCTGGCCGCGATCATTGCCGTTTTCGTCGCCTGTTACTGGCTGCCGGTGGACTGGCTGCAAGAGACGAAACGCCTCGAAAATGCCCTCTGGGAAGCGCTGCATCTGGCCAAGTGGTATGCCCAGGAGCATGTGCTGCTCTGCCTGGTCCCGGCCTTTTTCATCGCCGGGGCGGTGGGGGTCTTCGTCAGCCAGGCGGCGGTGATGAAATACCTGGGGCCGAAAGCGAATAAGTTCCTGGCCTACGGCGTCGCCTCGGTCTCGGGCACCATCCTGGCGGTCTGCTCCTGCACCATCCTGCCGCTTTTCGCCGGCATCTACCGCATGGGCGCGGGGCTGGGACCGGCGAGTGCCTTTCTCTATTCCGGCCCGGCCATCAACATCCTCGCCATTGTCCTGACCGCCGCCGTTCTCGGGCCGGAGATGGGGATTGCCCGGGCGGTGGGCGCCGTCAGCTTCGCCGTCATTATCGGCTTGCTTATGCACTTTTTCTTTCGCAAGGAAGAGGCGGAAAAGCTCGAAGCGGCCGGGAATCTCCCCGAACCGGAAGTTTCCCGCCCCCTGTGGCAGACGGCGCTCTATTTCGCCAGCATGGTCGGCATCCTGGTCTTCGCCAACTGGGGCAAGCCGACCGAACCGACCGGCTTCTGGCAGGCGATCTATGCCGCCAAATGGCTCGTCACCGGGCTCTTCTCCCTGGCGCTGGCGATCATGCTGGTGAGCTGGTTTCAAGTCGGCAAACTGCGCATGCTGCTGGCAGCGTTGCCGGTGGTGGCTCTGGCCCTGATCTTTCCGGACAATCCCATTATCCCCTTCGTCGCCGGAACCATCGCCCTGTCGGTGCTGACCGCGACCGGGCGCGATGAGGCGGGAGAACTGCAGGAGTGGTTCGAAACGAGCTGGGACTTCGCCAAAAAGATTCTGCCCCTGCTCTTCTGGGGGGTGCTGATGGCCGGCGCGCTCCTCGGCCGTCCCGACCACGAGGGGCTGATTCCGTCCGCCTGGATTGCCGGTCTGGTCGGCGGAAATTCTCTGTGGGCCAATCTCTTTGCCTCGGTCGTCGGCGCCTTCATGTACTTTGCCACCCTCACCGAAGTGCCGATTCTGCAGGGGCTGATCGGCGCCGGCATGGGCAAGGGCCCGGCCTTGGCCCTGCTGCTCGCCGGTCCGGCCCTCTCCTTGCCCAACATGCTGGTCATCCGCAGCGTCATGGGAACAAAAAAGACCGTGGTCTTTGTTCTTCTGGTCATCATCATGGCGACGATCTCGGGACTGATTTACGGCGCCCTGTTTTAACACATAGGGCACGGCGCGCCGTGCCCCTACCAACCAAAGGAGAAGAACCATGAAAAAAATTCAGATTCTCGGCAGCGGTTGCGCCAAGTGCAACGATCTCATGAACAATGCCAAGGAAGCGGTTAAGCAGTCGGGGGAAGAAGCCACGTTCGAGAAGGTCACCACTCTCAACGAGATCATGAAATTCGGCTGCATGACGACGCCGGGCCTGGTCATCGACGGCAAACTGGTCAGCCAGGGGAAGCTGCTCAAGCCTGAACAGATTCTGCAACTGCTGCGTTCCTGAAAACCCGGATAAGGAGATTTGTGATGATGCGAGCATTTGCCGCACGGATGGTTCCGTTTGTTGTTTTTTTGTTGTTTTGTGCCGGCACAGCGGGGGCCGAAGGGCTGCCGCGGCTGGTCGATCTGGGTGCGGATAAATGCATCCCCTGCAAGATGATGGCGCCGATTCTGGATGAGCTGAAAAAGGAGTATGACGGGCGGATGCAGGTCGAGTTCATCGATGTCTGGAAAGACCGGGCCAAGGCCGCCGAGTACGGGGTGCGGATGATCCCCACCCAGATTTTTTACGATGCCGCAGGCAAGGAGTTGTTCCGGCGCTCGGGATTTATCGGCAAGGAAGACATCCTCGCCCAATGGCGGGAACTGGGCTACGAATTCGACAAATAGGCTCCAGACGGCCATTTGATTCCCCATAAGGAATTTTCCCATGGAATCCCTGTTCATCGCCCTGAGTAACGCCGTCACCGGAGCCCCGCTCATCGCCCTTTCCGCCGCCTTACTCTGGGGGATTTTAAGCGTGGTCCTCTCCCCCTGCCATCTCGCCAGCATCCCCCTGATCGTCGGCTTCATCAACGGTCAGGGGCCGATGACCACCCGCCGGGCGTTTCTCATTTCCAACCTCTTCGCCGTCGGCATTCTCATCACCATCGCCCTGATCGGCGTCATCACGGCGGCCGCCGGGCGGATGATGGGGGATCTCGGCCCCTGGGCAAACTGGTTCGTGGCGGGGATCTTCATCCTGGTGGGATTGCACCTGCTCGATTTCATCCCCCTGCCCTGGTCCGGTCCGGGCGGCGTCGGCATGGCCCGCAAGGGCATGCTTGCGGCCTTTCTCCTCGGTCTGATCTTCGGTATCGCCCTCGGTCCCTGCACTTTCGCCTACATGGCGCCGATACTCGCCGTCGCCTTCAGCCAGGCCGCCGACAACATGGCTTACGCGGCAAGCCTGCTTCTCGCCTACGGCCTCGGCCATTGCGCGGTCATCGTCCTGGCCGGGACCTTCACCGAAGTCATCCAACACTACCTCGACTGGAACGAGAAATCCAAAGGCGCCGTCATCCTCAAGAAGATTTGCGGCATTCTCGTCATCGCCGGCGGCGCCTGGCTGATCTACAGCGCGCCTTAAGTTTTTCATCCCCTTCACGCGGAGCCGATTTATGAAAAAGTTGAAGATCGAATGGCGGCATTTTGAAACGGGCGGACAAACCTGCGACCGTTGCGGCGATACGGGCGCGTCGCTGCGGCGGGTCATCGAAGAGCTCGCGCGCACAGAGGGCGTCACGATCGAGTACCAGGAATCCCACCTGCTGGCGTCGTCCATCGCCCAGTCGAACATGGTCTTGTTCAACGGTGTTCCGCTGGAGGAGTTGCTGGACGGAGCCGAAGTTTCGAGCAACGAATGCTGCTCCTGCTCCTGTCTGATCGGCGAGGATACGGAATGCCGGACGTTGCTTTATCAGGGCAAGACCTATGAGGACATCCCCGAGGAACTGATGCGCGAGGCGGCGCTGAAGGCCTTGCGGGATTCGGCCTGATGGAAAATCCGCGCGGCGACGAGGCCAAGTATTTCCTGGAACTGCTGCCGAAGGGGCAGCCTTGAAGGAGGTTGGAGTGAAGAAAGTTTTGTTTCTCTGTACGGGCAATTCCTGCCGCAGCCAGATGGCCGACGCCCTGGTCAATCACGATTTCGCCGGACGCATCGAGGCCTTCTCCGCCGGCACCGAACCGCATGGGCTCAACCCGAAAGCGGTCCAGGTGATGATGGAACTCGGCATCGACATCTCCGGCAACAGCTCGGACCACATCAGTAAATATGAAGGCGAAACCTTCGATTACGTCATCACCCTCTGCGGCGATGCCAACGAGAAATGTCCGCTCTTCTTCGGCGGCGTGCAGCGGTTGCACATGGGCTTCGAAGACCCGCCGAAAGCGACCGGTACGGAAGAAGAAGTCATGGCCGTCTACCGCCGGGTGCGGGACGACATCCGCCGCACCATGCGGGAATTTTTCGACAAAGAGCTGGCGGCGTAATTCCCCAGCCTGCCCAATGCGTAGGATGCGGTGACGAAGGAACCGCATCATTCCGACATTGGCATCCAATGCGGTTCGCTTCGCTCACCGGCATCCTACGGCCAAATCCGATAACATGACACCGGGACCCGCCCCGACAAGGAAATCCCCATGACCGTTATTTCCAAACGCCTCTCCTTTCTCGACCGTCATCTGACCTGGTGGATCTTCGCCGCCATGCTCCTCGGCGTGGGGCTCGGCTGGCTGCTCCCCGGGGTCAAGAATTTCGTGGATTTCTTCACCGTCGGCACCACCAACATCCCCATCGCCGCCGGGCTGATCCTGATGATGTATCCGCCCTTCGCCAAGGTGCGTTACGAAGAACTGCCGGACGTCTTCCGCAACAAGCGAATTCTCGGCCTGTCGCTGGTGCAGAACTGGGTCATCGGCCCGATCCTCATGTTCATCCTCGCCGTCATCTTCCTCCAGGGCTATCCCGAGTACATGGTCGGCCTGATTCTCATCGGCCTCGCCCGCTGCATCGCCATGGTCATCGTCTGGAACGAACTGGCCGAGGGGAGCACCGAATACGCCGCCGGCCTGGTCGCCTTCAACAGCATCTTTCAAGTGCTCTTCTTCAGCGTATACGCCTGGTTCTTCATCAGCATGCTGCCGCCCTTCTTCGGCCTGGAAGGAGCGGTGGTCGCCATCACCATCGGCGAAATCGCCGAAAGCGTCTTCATCTACCTCGGCATCCCCTGCATCGCCGGGGCGTTGACCCGCCTGATCGGGGTCAAAATCATGGGCAAAGAACGCTACCACGCCGTGGTGGTGCCGAAAATCAGCCCGATCACCCTGATCGCCCTGCTCTTCACCATCGTCGTCATGTTCAGCCTGAAAGGGGAGCTGATCGTGCGGATTCCCCTCGACGTGGTGCGCATCGCCATTCCCCTGTTGATCTATTTCGTGGTCATGTTTCTGGTTTCTTTCTGGATGGGGAAAAAGGTCGGGGCGGACTACAGCAAGACCACGACCCTAGCCTTCACCGCCGCCAGCAACAACTTCGAGTTGGCCATCGCCGTCGCCATTGCCGTCTTCGGCCTCAACTCCGGCGCCGCCTTCGCGGCGGTCATCGGGCCGCTGGTCGAGGTGCCGGTAATGATCGCCCTGGTCAATGTCGCTTTTTGGTTCCAGCGTCGCTATTTTGGTGAAGAAGCGGGATACTGAGATTCGCCAGCCACCGGCGCCAACGCACGCCCAGCGTTCCCCCTCGCTCCACGGGGAGCTTCCCGCCTGTGCCCTGCAAAGGAAGACCAGATCATGGGAAAAAGCGAGAAACCCGACACGTACCCGAAGCCGAAAAGTTTCGATTACAACCTGGTCGTCCTCGGCGCCGGTTCCGCCGGACTGGTGGCCAGCTACATCGCGGCGGCGGTCAAGGCCAAGGTGGCGCTGATCGAAAAGCACAAGATGGGCGGCGACTGCCTGAATACCGGCTGCGTGCCGAGCAAGGCGCTGATTCGCTCGGCCAGGCTGCTGGCCTACGGAAGACGGGCCGAGGAATTCGGCTTCCGCAAAACCGTGACCGAATTCGAGTTCGCCGAAGTGATGGAGCGGGTACAGCGGGTCGTGAAAAAGGTCGAACCGCACGACTCGGTGGAGCGTTACACCGGGCTCGGCGTCGACTGCTTTCAGGGCGAGGCGCGCATCACCTCCCCGTACACGGTCGAGGTGGCCGGCCGCATCCTGACGACGCGCGGCATCATCGTTGCCACCGGGGCGGTTCCCTTCGTCCCGCCGATTCCCGGACTTGACCAGGTGGACTATCTGACCTCCGACAACCTCTGGCAATTGCGGGAACTGCCGAAACGACTGCTGGTTCTCGGCGGCGGGCCAATCGGCTGCGAAATGACCCAGGCCTTCGCCCGGTTCGGCGCGCAGGTGACCCAGGTGGAGCAGGCAGCTCGGATCATGGGGCGGGAAGATGGGGATATCGCCGAATTTCTCCGTGAGCGTTTCGCGGCCGAAGGCGTCAAGGTCTTAACCGAGCATGCCGCCAAGCAGGTTGTGGTGGAAGACGGCGAGCAAATTCTTATCTGCGAACACCAGGGGCGACAGGTACGCCTCCCCTTCGACCGGATTCTCGTGGCGGTCGGCCGCCGGCCTCGGGTGGAGGGTTTCGGACTCGAAGATCTCGGCGTTCAACTGAGCGAGCGCGGCACGATCGAAACGGATGCCTTCCTGCGTACCAACATCCCCAACATCTTCTGCGCCGGGGATGTCGCCGGCCCCTACCAGTTCACCCATACCGCCGGGCACCAGGCATGGTACGCCGCGGTGAATGCCCTGTTCGGCGATTTCAAGAAATTCCGGGTCGATTACCGGGTCATCCCCTGGTGTACCTTCACCGACCCCGAGATCGCCCGGGTCGGTCTCAATGAAAACGAAGCCAAAGAGCGGAAAATCCCCCACGAAGTCACCCGATTCGAACTGGCCGAGCTTGATCGCGCCATTACCGAGGGAGAAGATAAGGGCTGGATCAAAATCATCACGCCGCCCGGCAAGGACAAAATTCTTGGCGTCACCATCGTCGGCACCCATGCCGGCGACCTGCTCGCCGAATATATCCTGGCCATGAAGCACGGCATCGGCCTGAACAAGATTCTCGCCACCATCCACCCCTACCCGACCCTGGCCGAAGCCAACAAAATGGCGGCCGGCGCCTGGAAAAAGACGCATGTGCCGAAAAGGCTCCTGGCCTGGGTGGAAAAGTTCCACGCCTGGCGGCGGGGTTGAAAGCGAGAAGCGGCGACAACCCATGGTACGATTTGGGCACCGTGGAAATTCGACCGGGGATGACGTAGACGTAGGAATGGCGCGAGAAGGCCAAGGGCCTCAAGAACGGGGACAGGAACTGCAAGCACCTGAAAGAAAACGAAAAAAGGCCCGGTCAACTGACCGGGCCTTCGTTATTTTTTTGGAGCGGGAAACGAGATTCGAACTCGCGACTTCAACCTTGGCAAGGTTGACGTTTGGTCTTCAACGAATGGGCTTAAATGACATAGAATGCCGCAAAAACGATACATTACAGCTTTCCGTTGAACACTCTACGTCATTCTGGACCATATAAAAACAGAAAAGTACCGCCGACGTTGGGCACAAAAATCCAAAAGTCGATGGGAAATTTTTCGACTTCCCCCCTGCTGAAAAAGGCGGTGCGGAAGGTGCCGTCGCACGATTTCGGCGGGTCAAGGATTAATCATCATGGGGGGGGCTGGACAACCTATGCCAAGCTGGCCATGCTGGCGTAGTAGGGTGACGGCACCGTTGGGTACGCCCGGAACACATGCACGAAAACCGCCTCTGTCTTGTCCCGCACGTCCTCCTCAGAATAGGTTTCCGGCAACCCGGTTTGTTCGCTCCAGAGATAATCCTGAATCGTCAGACGGACCGCGTCCCGGGTGGATTCCTTGTCTCGCCAATGATTGATCCGCAGTTTTTCCGCCTTGAGTGTTTCGAGGAGATCGACGGCGACTGCCTTGATGCGTTTGATGTCACCGGACGTCAGATCCGGCTTCCTCAGTAAGTCGAATACGGCGAGACTTTCCTCATTGAGCCCTTCCCGCACGGCACGGCTCTCCTCATCGTCCATCTTTCCCATTATCTGCAGAAGCTCTTCAAAGGTCTTCTCGATGGTCACCCGATCCTTCTCGCGGTTGTACTTGGCAACAATCTCCTCGTAATGCCTTTGGAAATCGGTCCGCAAAGGATTCTGCTGCAGCAGACGCTGCAAGCGTTCTTCGATGGCGGTTTTCAGATTTTGCACGGTGGTGCGTTTGGCCGGGCTGCGCTCAAACTCCCGGCGCAACCGCTCGAAATCGATCTTGCTGATGTCATAGACACCTTCTGCGATTTCAGCGGGACCCTCCCTAACCTCAATCGCTCCATCCACGACCTGATGCAGTTGACGGATGATATCGGTGATATCCGCCTGCTCCCGGTCCTGCTGCAGGCTTTTATAGACGATGTTGATGGCGTCGAAGTCGTCCCGGCAAGCATTCACGCCTTCGATGGTGATGCAGGCTTTGAATTTCGAAAATACCGCCCGGCACATCACCTCGAAGCGTTTTCTCGTCTCGTCGTTTTCGTTCGCCGCCTCCTTGGCGGCGAGAATCGCGGCATTTCGGGCAAATCCGCTCTGCCCGATAATTCCATCCAAAGACGCGCTTCGCTCTTCCAGAAAGGCCCTGACAAAGGCAATCGCTTCACGAAGATCGGCCAGCAGTTCCTCATCGGGCTTGGCCGGTTCGGTCTCGCCGCCGTTGCCACCGCGTCCGTCATCACCCGTTCCGGCAAAGGTCGCCAGCGCCTTGCGCAGGTTTTTCAGGATGCCACAGTAATCGACGATCATCCCGTTGTTCTTGCCCTCGTTGACCCGGTTCGCCCGAGCAATGGCCTGCATCAGGGTGTGCGCCTTGAGCGGCTTGTCCAGGTACAGGGTGGAGAGGCTGGGGACATCAAAGCCGGTCAACCACATGGCACAGACGATGGCAACGCGAAACGGGTGTTCCTCGGCCTTGAACGCATCGTCCAGCGACAGCCGTTGCATGTTCTGGAACTGCGGCTGCTTCCGCATGGCCTCCGGCAGGTCGATGCCTTCCTTGATCAGACGGCGGTGCGGGGTGATGTCCAGATCCCATTTGCGGAACTTCTCGACCTCGCCCTGTTCCTCGCTGACCACCACCGCCATCTGCGTCCGGCGCATCCACTCGATCTGACGTCGCCGGTACTGTTCGTCCTGCTCGTCCGTGGCCTGGGGCAACTGCGCTTCCAACTCGCCGATTCTCTCATTCCAATAGAACTCGACCAACTTGTGCATGCGAACGCAGGTGATCTTGTCGATGCAGACCAGCATCGCCTTGCCGGTTTCCCAGCCCAAAGAGTAGTGCTGCACAAAATCGCGGGCCACTTGGTCGAGACGTTTCCCGGCCGTGATAATGTGGTAGTCGCGCTTGAGCTCCTGCTCCAGGCGCTGCTCCACATCGATATTGCCCGTCTCCAGTTCCTCCAGCTTCTCGGCAATCCGCTCGTTCAGATCGCCGACCGCCACGCCGAGTTTATCGCCACGCGCATCGTAATAGAGCGGCACCGTGGCCTTATCCTCCACAGCCCGTTGGAAATCGTAGGTAGAGACGTAATCGCCGAACACCCGCCGGGTGATCTCGTCGTCCTTAAAGAGCGGCGTGCCGGTAAAGCCGATATAGCCGGCGTTCGGCAGGGCGTTGCGCATGTTGAGGGCCAGGGTGCCGTACTGGGTGCGGTGAGCCTCGTCGGTGATGACGATGAGGTCGTCGCGCCGGGAATAGGCCTCGCCTTCGCTAACTGTCTGATTGAATTTCTGGATCAGCGAAAAGACATGCGACTTGTGCTGGGCCAGCAGCTGGGCGAGATGGCCGCCGCTCGCGGCCCGGCACGGGTCGCGGTCGTTATCCACCACGCCACAACCGGCGAAGGTCTTGTAGATCTGCGTGTCCAGGTCGTCGCGGTCGGTGAGGATCAGAAAGGTGAAGTTGCCCCCCAGCTTGCGATGCACCTTGCGGGTGAAGAGCACCATGGAATAGCTCTTGCCCGAACCCTGGGTATGCCAGAAAACCCCCAGCTTGCCGTCCCGGCCTTTCCTGTCGCGGACCGCCGCGATGGCCCGGTTGACGCCCAGATACTGGTGATTGCGGGCCAGAATCTTCCGCGATTCCCCGGCCGAGTCGTCGAAAACGATGAAGTTTTCCACCAGGTCCAGGAAATTGGCTTTCGCGCATACACCCTTGAGCAGCGTCTCCATGGCCACGACACCCGGCTGATTCTCGGCCAGTCGTTTCCACTCGTGGAAATGTTCGAACCGACTGGTGAGCGAGCCGAGTTTGGCGTCCACTCCATTGGCCAGCACTACCACGGCATTGTGATGAAACAGATGCGGGACGGTGTCCTTGTAGTCCAGAAAGTTCCGCTCGTAGGCGGCGCGGATATCCTTGCTGACGTTCTTCAGCTCCATGAACAGCAGCGGCAGGCCGTTGACGAACCCGAGGATGTCCGCCCGGCGGCGGTACAAATCGCCCCGTACCCACAGTTCCCTCACACAGAGGAAATGATTGTTTTCGGGATTATCGAAATCGAACACCCACAACCGCCGGCGCTCCCGCTCGCCCTTGGCGTTGCGGAAAGTGACCTGCACCCCGTCCTTGATCAGTTCGTACTTCTCGCGGTTGGTGGCGGCCATGGTCTGCGTGGCGGAAACCGTGACGATCTGGCGGATGGCGTCTTCATAGGCCGTGGCAGGCAGCCCGGGATTCAATTCTTCGATTTTGGCCCGCAGGGTGCGGGTCAACACCACCTCGCGATCCGATTCCCGGCCCAGCAGGCTATCCGGTCCGAAATCCTCATTGTTGTAGGCGTACACCGACTCCCAGCCCAGTTCCTGTTCCAGGTACTCGGCGGTGGTCTGCTGAACGAGGGTGTCTTCGGTGTAGGGTGCGGGCGTCATTTCTCGCCCCCCTTTAACATCTGCTTGCCGTTGTTTGTCAACCGGTACCTCTGTTTACTGCTGGTGGGCTTTTCGGGCAAGGTCAATTCGATCAGGCCGTTTTCAAGGGCTGGGTGCAGATAGTTACTGCGAAACGTAGGACGATGGCTGAGATTCAGTGCCTCCCGAAGTTCTCCTGATGATTTCTCTCCGTGCTCAAGCTCGCGCAACAACCGAACGACTGGGTCGGCAAACTGGGTCGGTGACTGGGTCGGTGACTGGGTCGGTGACTGGGTCGGTGACTGGGTCGGTGACTGGGTCGCGTTGCCCTCTCTTCCGTTTCGACTTGGACCCGGCTTGGTCCCGACTTGGGCTTCCAATTGGGCCTGGTCTGATTCTGCTTGTCTGCCTTCGGGCAACTCCGGCCTGGGAAAGATCACGGTAAACCAATGCTCCGACACCTCAATTTGCGGTTCGGCAACACCGTACTCCCGACAGAGGTTGCGGATGCGCTTGATGCCCGAACCGATATGTTCCACCGCTTCCATGCGGTGCAGCATGGCAAAGAGCAGGGGATTGCGCGGGATGCTCTTAATGCCGAGATCGGCCTCAGTCATCCCGGCGGGCAGGCCGCCGGGGCTGACGATCTCAACCCGGTCCTTGAAGATATAGACCTGCACATTTGCGGTGGAACGGTAGTCACGATGAGCCAGGGCGTTGACCACCGTCTCGCGCAGGGCCTCCTCCGGCAGTTCTGGACGCTCCTCGCGCTTCACATGCTTGATGATGTACTCCACGTTGATCTTGGAAAGGATGTAGGCCACCGTCTCGTCGATCATGGAATAGACATCGCCATGAAAACCGCGCCGGTCGAGGATGCGCACCTTGTCGGTCCCCATGAACAAGGCGCCGGCCACGTCGCCGCTGACATTGAATTTGCGGATATCCCGCGCCAGCAGCCAGGACCCGGCATGGGTCATTTTGCTGTCTCTGATCAGATGCAGGTTTTCCAGAGCCGTGAGCGCCTCCATATCGGCAGGAATCCTCGCCCGGCGGCGAAAGCGCTCCCAGACCTCGTCGGTCAGATCTTCCGCCAGGGAAAACCGTTCGCAGGGTGTTTCATCGAAATGGATCAACCCCTCCTTGTAGAAAAACTCGCGGATCTCGGAACGAGTCATCTGCTGCGACGACGCCCCTTCACGGATAAAGAACTTGCCGCCGAAGGAGTAGGGTTTGCTGTGCTGGGCCGGCACCTTGACCACCAGCACCTCGCCGACACTCTCGATCTCCACCGCAATCGGCGGCTCGGCCGACCGGGCGACGGCCTGCACCTCGGACTTGAGCCGGTTGTGATCTTTCACCCCGAAAATCTCCCCCGCATCCGTGACCCCGATCAGGATCACCCCGCCGGTGGCATTGGCAAAGGCGCAGATCTCCCGGCCAAGGTTCGAGGTACCGGAACGCTTGAACTCGGTGGTGAAGCCTTCGCCGAGGGCGAGGAGATTGTGGAGGTGTTTTGGCGTCACACCGTCACCTCCACAGGTATGCCCAGTTGAACGGCGACCGGCGTGTAAATATCGACGCTTTCATCAGGCGTATGAAGCGAGACGAGCAGAGAATATCGGGCTCGCCGGTCCCATCGGCCAAGCCACGTCCGCTCGCGCCACCAGCCGATCACCGGATAAACCCCGATCAAATTACATGACGCAATATCAGCAGCCGTGCCCTTCCAGATATCGGAATGAACAGAACCTGTATCGCGACTGTTTGATCCAATAAGCCACCGCTCACTACCACTTTCTGTGTCTGGTCTTCCTTCCCCTTCATCACGAGCAGCTTTGTTCAGTCGCTTTATGAAATTTTCTTCGGTCTCTCCCTGACTATTCAGGCCAAACCGCAAACCAAAGGAAGCGTATCGGTATTTGTCCTTCCAGCCAACTTCGCCCGGTCCCGGCTCGATAAAGTAGGAAAGCGTAACGCGCAGAGCCACCGGCATCTCTCCTCTTTCGAGCAAGACCTCACGCGGCCAGGGAAGCCGGTGCAGATGCATATCCTTGGTCGAACAATCGGAGCGGCCTTCTTTCTTGGTGTAGGGCTGAATCTCCGCTTCAGAAATGAGCGTAAGTGAGTTCGACGCGCAGGCCAACGCCTTGGCAAGGTTGGGGACCCCATATCCACAGATACGCAGCAGCCGTCCATAATCGGACTTGGAATATTCCCCCCGGCCATTCGCGTTCAGGAATTGTCGTTTCATGGCAATCGGCCATTCGGCCGATTGGATCATCAGTCCTCTAATCGTTTCCGGCCACGCCTCAGGATACCGCGCCTGTATCTGGGCTGCCATCCAGGCCGCCTGAGCTGCAGCGGCACTGGTCGCATTGATCGCGTCGAACTGCCTCTGGGTCGGCTGATGTCCCGTCGATAGCAGTGAGAGATCGTCATGTTCGCTGATGAAACCATCGGGAGCGTGGGCAACATTTCCGCCCTCAAGTACAATGTCCGGTTTGACAGGCCATTTCCCTTCCCAATTGTGTGAGGTGGAGCTGAAGGGTGACAACTCACCCGGTTGGGCCAGCGGGACATGATTTTGAAGGTCCGGGTCCGCAAGAATGGCTTTTTCCGTGTATGCGCCCACGGTGAGGGCATTCCAGGACTGGCCGGGGTCACAAACGGAATACCCCAAATTGCTTTGTGGATAGTCGGCCCAAATCTGCTGTTCCTCGATATTCCCCGCTGAAACGATGAAAAGACGCCTGGTGTCGTCGTCATACCCGGAGGTGAGTTTGTCGATGGCCGCCGACCACGAAGAAGGCCGCCCCTGGTCGCGCCCATCTTCAGAGGTCACCGCCATACAACCAATGCGATTTCGTTCCGGAGCCTGGATTGCGGCGCGGTACATACCCTGGATGGTGATGTCGCCGTACAGGTCCGGGTCGTTGGCCCCTCGCGGAGGAAGTATCTTCGCTGACTCCAAACAATGATCGACCCGGAGTGGATGGCTGTGCTGCAAGACATCCGTCAGGTCGCCGAAGGCGGCGACTCCGCACATCAAGGTGCCATGGCCTTTATCATCGTTGACACCCCAGCCGGGTTCCACCGCGTGACAATCGGCATCGGCAAGAACGGGCCGGAGTAGCGCGTGCCCGTTGTTGGCCCCGGTATCGAGGACGCACACGGCCACCGTGGCATCGGGATTGACCCGCAAACGGGAACGCAGATCGTTCACCCATTCCGTCTGATCCCGATTCTCCAATTCGAGAAAGAACCGCGCGGTCTCCTTGGCTCGTCTGAATTCGGCGATATCGGGGCTGGACTCGATCAAGTTGGCGAGCTGCTCCCGGGTCGACCTGCCGAGCAGCACCGTTCTTTCAGGAAAACGAAGCGATCGCGCCTGCACGTTTATGTTCAAGGCGGCAGCGGTCTCCCGAAAACGCTGCTCGATATCGTCATCCGTTCCCTGTAGCCAGATTTCGCACCAGACCGCCGTCGTCCCCTGTGGTAACAGGCGCAGGTCGTCGCGCCAGAAGGATTCCAGAACTGCCAGCCTTAGGTCTTCGATGCTCCGCATCAGCGTCGCATGCGTACGTTTGTTACCCCCGGATTCATTCTGGGCGTATTCGTTGATTTTCTTGAGGAATTTTTCTTGCTTACCCGAGGGAATGAAAACGGTTGCCCGGGTGATCTCCTGTGTAGGATCAGTCTCGGCGCGGATGGTATAGACGTTGAGAAGGCGTATCCCGGCACCTCGGTCTTCGAGACTCTTGGTGACTAGATCGTATCCCGGCGCTCCTTCGAACTCGACATAAACGCCATCCCTGGTCGGCATCGATACCGCCGTCCGGGATTCTTGCTGCTCTCTTGCCCTGGCCCAGATGGCGGCCCATTGATTCTGCAGCTTGGTGCTATGCGATTGACGATTACGCTCGGGGATATCCTTTTGTGGACCACCGCCACGAGGAGTCGTAAATTTATCGGTTTCCTGTGTATCGCGCAGAAAAATATGGGAATGCTCTGTAGCCATGCGATCTTACCCCCTCGTGGACGCCTTATAGGCGGATCGTCTCTCCTGAAGCATTTGCTTGAGCAGCGTCGCGGTCACGGTTTTGCGGTCGGCGAGAATCGTCTCCTTGATCGCGTCGTCACAGGCCTGGGCGATCTCGGCATGGCTAAGCGATTCAGCAATTTTGGCCGAGGTTTCAAGCTGCATTTTCTTCGAGCGGAACGACCCCAGACGGTTCTCGATCAACCGTTCGATCTCGGCCTTTTCCGGCAGGTGGTAATGCAGCACGTCGTCAAAACGCCGGAAAAGCGCCTGGTCCAGAATGCGGGGATTGTTGGTTGCCGCCACGATCAGGCTGTCCGAGCTGTCCCGCTCGATGAACTGAAGAAATGCATTGAGCACCCGGCGCATCTCGCCTACGTCGTTTTCACGACTGCGCTCACCGCCGATGGCGTCGAATTCGTCAAACAGATACACTCCCCGGCGCTCCTGAATGACATCGAAAATCTGGCGCAACTTGGCGCTCGTCTCACCCATGAACTTGGTGACGATCTTGTCCATCATAATGGTGAAGAGCGGCAGGCCTAATTCCCCAGCCAGGACAGCGGCAGTCAGGGTTTTGCCTGTTCCCGGCGGTCCAGCGAGCAGGATCTTTCGCCGGTGAGACAAGCCGTGCTTTTCAAGTTTTGCCTTCTGCCGGTATTCACGCAAGATGCGCTCGATCCTCCCGCGCATCTCATCGGATTGCACAAGCACCCCAAGACGTTCCTTGGGCTCCGAGGTCAACACCATGTGATCCAGATCCGGTGTGAAAGGAATTACCCGGACTGGCCGTGCCTTGGCCTTATCGACCAGAGTTCGTATCTCGTGAGCCAGGCTCTGATGCCCCTGTTTCGCTTCATGGGCGGCAACCTGCAGCGCAATAGTGAAGAACTGCTCTGGATGATCGCTTAAATGAGAGCGGATGAGGGATTTGATTTGTTCGGCGGTTGCCATGCTACGCATTCCCTCCTGTTGTATTGCTGTCATCTTTCATACCGCCACCTCCCCGTTCATCAGTTGGAGGTTCACCACTACTGGTGGTGTAAGCAAAGGCGCATATTTCCCGCACTTGGCTCGAGTGCCAGAGCGCTTGAACTGGGCGGTGTTTGTTAATATCCCTTGAGTTCATGAAGCTTCCTTACGAAGGCGTGTTCGACTCGGTGCCCGGTATTGTTCCGGTTCATCCGGCACAAGTTTTACCTCGTAGCGACGGCGATCAAGCACTTCCAAAAAACCCATGATGTCTCGTCCATTAACGATAAGCTCTTCCCCGTTTATAGTAATATCAACTCCAGTTGCACCACACGCATCAATCAGGTGTTGCCTATCGATCTTGGCGACTTCCTGCTGTGAACGGATAGAAGCAAGGTATCGGGCGGCACGGGGATGGGTGGTAGCGTACTGCTGAATACCGCCAAACTGTACGAAAGGCAGGTCTGCCTGAAGCGTTGCAACATTGCCAACAACAGCGGCAAGAATAGCCTCCTGCAGTTTTCCGGCAAATTCAAAGCCGCTTGGACGTAAGATATTGATTCTCTGGCTATCAATCAATAAATCGAAGTCATTATCCAACTTGAAAATTTTATCGCCCACTATCCTCAGGGCATCCCCACTTTGCCAAATCAAGCGGCTTTTCAATACACCCTTGAATTGGGTTGATCGCCTTACTGCCGTGAGGTATCGGCCCTGGTTATCAGTGAACTTTGCGAAATAGCAAAACATTGCCTCTGTATAATCAAGGGAGTTCTGATCAATATCCAGGTTGACTGCCTCGTGCAGGTTCCTCATACGCACAGCCAATTCGTCATCAAGCGGAAGATATACATGTTCGCAGCCAGAGTGCTTTTCTGAAGGTTCATAGCGGACCGGATCATTGCTCAGTTGCCGCATGGTCGCCCAAGTTTCCGCGGCCATCTCACCAAGTGCAGTCTGCACAGCCTCATCCACCATCACGCAATGAAAGGCGTGTTCATCGCCATCGTCCCGCCCTACGCCAAACTGCACCGTCCGGATGGCATTCAACTCAAAATCCATCATTCCCCTCCTGATTCAAAGTAAACCGTATTGCTCAAGCGATAAGCGTCGATTTGTTCTCCACCAGACACAGCGACACGTTTCGTAATCAAAACAACGCTGGTTTTACCGCTCAGCGGGTTGTCGTTTGTTTTCGGGTAGATCGTGAAGACATGGAAGCCAAACGCCGCGAACAGGATGTTCATGTAATGAAGATTCAGGTGCCAGAACAGGAAAACGATAAAGCCTAGCGCCACCAATACCGCTGCAAGGTCGCGCCAAGCACTCAAATCAGCGCTGTAAAAGGGCAGCAACATGGCAAACAGGTAAACCAACAAGTGATCTCGATGGTCCTCTACCTTGCCAACCACGATGGGGCGAATCTGTTTTTGTTTTCTCGCGATCACGATACGCCGCCAAAGATACAAAGACGGCGCAATAACCATGAAGAGACAAAACCCAAGAAACCAATACTCGGGTATCAAGCTGTTGCCGCGTACCGCCCATAATATGAACAAGGGCGAGATACTGCTCAACACCATCATCAACCGGGCCAACCTGAGACCCTCTTTGACTGGCTTCATACCACCACCTCCCCGTTCATCAGTTTGGGCAGGAGGAGGTCGCGGGCTTTGACAAGTGATGCATTCTGCCGCTTCAACAATTCCATCTGCTGATGCAGCGGCGATACCGTCTCCTCGAACAATCGAAGAATCTTCTGATCTGCGACCAGAATTGAACGACTGTGGGCAAAATCGCGATTCAATCCGGGAACAGCAACATCCGTGCTGATGAAGGTCATCTGTTGCAGAGCGTAGTAGAGGAAGAAAGAGCAAAGCTCCGAGTCGATGTAGTACACCGTATCGATGGGGTGGCAATCGTCCGGTGACCAGTACACGCTGCCGACATTACCTTTTCGGCCGACGATGATGGTGGGGCCAGGCACGAGGGCTTTTGTGTGGGTCCCAACAATCCCGCTTGAGCCATAGACCGGAAACGGCCCGGGAACGCGATCGTCGTTCTTCAAGGCTTTACCGTATTTCAGGGGGGCAATAGCCCCCAACGGCTTCTTCTCCCACCCCTCCGGCACGCCGTCGATGATTTGGGTGTGTTCGTGGCCGGGGAAGCGGAGGTGGACGAACCATTCCTTGTAGAGCAGCCGCGCCGCCTGCTCCAGCAACTGAATTCGCCGCCGGTTGTTCTCGATCAGGTCGTCGTAGGCCGTGATGATGCAGGCAATGCGTCTTTGAGCCTCAACAGGTGGTAGCGTAATGCTGTAAGCGCTAAGCGAATCAATGGTTATCTGAGCTTGTGCAGCCCCAGTGTTGAGTTTTTCTTTTAGAGGTTCACGGCCGAGTCGGTACAGTAGAAACTTTTTATCTACAATTCCTTCATCGTGATCCAGTACGATTGAAAGATTTGTAATCCAAGATTTTTCGGGTGACATTTTGACGTCTCCCGTACCCCCCACACCTCTTGCAACAACGATGACGCGCGGTTCGTCATACAGGTACTCCTTGGCGCATCCCGTAATTCTGTATCCACTGAAAATCGGGTATCCCTCGTCAGCTACGACATTGCTGGGGGGGATCTTGCCGTACTTCATTCGACAGATATCGCCCAATTTATAAGGAGTTAAGTTCATACCCCCAACTCCTCAAAATTCTTTTTGATCGTCGCAGCCAGTTGCACGGCCTCGGCGTTCAGATCCTCCAGCTCCACATGGATGTCGCGCAGGGCCTCCTCGAAGTCGAAATTCTCGTCCTCTTCTTCCGGCGCGACGCCGACATAGCGGCCGGGGGTGAGGCTCCAGTCGTTGGCCTCGATCTCGGAGCGGTCCACCAGTTTGACCAGCCCTTCCACATCGCGAAGCTCGGCCTCAGGGAAGCGTTCGGTGAGCCAACGGGCCTGTTTCCAGAAGTAGCGCACCTGCTTGAGCTGTTCCACGGCCAGGGCGCGGGCCTCGTCGGCGGCCTTGCGGGCGCGGGTGATGTCACGGCCCGCCCAGGCGTCGCTGTCGCGGGCGGCACACTCGTTTTCGCAGGTTTCGATCAGGCGGTAGGCGAGCTTGTAGAGCAGGTCGGTCTGCTTGACCAGGTCGCGGCTGGTCTCGGCCAAGGCTGCGAGGCGGTCCACGGCCTTTTTCAACTCGCCGTTGGTCGTCTTCTGCTCTCCCCACGCAGACTGCTGTTCGGTGACGGACTGCCGGAACGCCTCCACGTCCGCCTTGAACAGCGGGATGGCCTCATCTAGCTCCTGTAGGGGCGATTCATGAATCGCCCCTACGTCCAGGGTTTTGATGAATGGTTCAACAGCGCTACGCAGCGTGTCCAGCGCACCGATAAAATCCGGCAGAGGCTCGACCTCTTCACCATCGTCATCTTTCATGGTGAAGCAGGCCGCCCCCTCGGCCAGCATGCGTTGGCAGTAGCCCGCCACCAGATCGAGATAGCGCCCGGTCTCGCCCCGATAGAGCCAGACGGTAGCCAGCAGGTTCTGCTCCTGCTCGGGGGAAAAGTCGAAAATCTTGCGGGTGACCTTGCGGTAGATGTTGCGGGCATCGATCATCAGCACCTTGTCGCGGTGCGCTTCCGGCTTGGCGCGGTTGAGGAACCAGAGCTCGCAGGGGACGGTGCGGGTGTAGAAGAAGTTGGAGCGGATGGCGACCATGACATCCACGTCGCCGGTCTCCACCAGCTTCTGACGCACCTTGGCCTCGTCCCGCCCGGCACTGGAGGCCTGGGACGACATGACGAACCCGGCCCGACCCTGTTCATTGAGGTAGCTGTAAAAATAGCTGATCCAGACGTAGTTGCCGTTGCTGACCTTGCCCTTCTTGTTGACGCCGGGCAGGCCGAAGGGCAGGCGCGGGTCGCTCTTGACCTTGTCGGCATCGATTTCGTCCACGTTGAAGGGCGGATTGGCCATGACGAAGTCGGCCTTGCGCAGCAGTTCGTGCGGGTCTTCGTAGTAGGTGATCGATTTCTGGATGTCGCCTTCCAGGCCGTGGACTGCCAGGTTCATCTTGGCCAGGCGGATGGTGGTGGCGTTCTTTTCCAGGCCGTAGAAGGTGAGCTTCTCGGTGGGATTTTCGTGCCGCCGCTCGACCACCCGGGCGCTCTGCACGAACATGCCGCCCGAGCCGCAGGCCGGGTCGAGGACCGTGCCGCAGGTCGGTTCGATGACGTTGGCGATGAGCGAGACCAGCGACACCGGGGTGAAGAACTCGCCACCGTCGTGGGCCTTCTGGTCGGCGAACTGGGTCAGGAAATATTCGTAGATGCGCCCGAAGACATCGCCGGAGACGCGCTTGAGCTCCTCAGGATTGAGGGTGCGAAGCAGCTGGCCGAGCACCGCGTTGTCGAGCTCCTGATATTCGCTCTTGGGCAGCACGCCGCGCAGGTTCTCGTAGTCGGCCTCGATGGACTCCATCGCGTCGATGATCGCCTTGGCGCGGTCCGCGCTGTCGGGCAGGGCCACCAGAGTATCGAACTGAGCCTTGGGCTGCAGGAAGATGGCGCTCTTCTGCGAGAAATCCTCCTTGGTCAACGGCCGGGTCTTGCCGCCCCGTGTCGGCAGGCCCGCCTCGATGGCATCCTTGACGCCAAGATAGCGGCTATAGGCATGGCGCAGGAAGACCAGGCCCATAACCGGCATGAAATATTCGTTGCTGGCATAGTTGGAGTTGGCCCGCAGGGTGTCCGCCGCGCTCCAGAGCCGCTTTTCAATGGCTTCGATATGTTCAAGCTGGGCCATGCTTACGCTTCCTTCCCAAAATACGCTTTTACGATAGCGTCATCAAATTAACAAGAACAAACAAAAGGCTGGCCACCCCTTCCGCAACGACCCGCTGAAACAACGATCCTCGAAAAAGGAGGCAAAAAGGGCCCTTATCGTAACACGATAATGAGAATTTCCATTGTCTAATCGACCTCAATAGCCACCACACTGGAGGAGGATGACGATGGAAATACACAGGGTACCGATCCAAAAACTGCGCCGCCATGAGGGATATAAATCCTACGGCGCGACGATGGCGAAAACCGACTATCTGCTGCGTGACCCAGGGCTCATCCAGCCGGAAGCTATCGAGGTCGTGCTGGAAACACTGCCGATCGTCGCGATTCGACAGGGACGATCATGGGAATACATTTCCGGGCATCGCACATTCATCGTAGCGGGAAGCGTACTGGGAGTCGAAGCCCAAGTGCCGATCCGGGTAATCAGAAATCCGGGAGCACAACGAATCCGTCTGTACATCGCAGCCGACATCATGGCATCCTCGATAATCACCGGCATCTCCCGGAAGAGTGATCTGGGCGAGCTGTTGACCGAGCTGCGGCGTCGGGACAATGTTACCCACGAGAAGCTCTTTGTTGCTTCTACACAAAAGACCTTTGCGTCGGCTCTCAGCGCGACCAAAGAGACGGTTTTTCGTAGCAGAAAGGCAAGACGATGACCAGAGACCAGATCACAAAAACGCTACTAGGAGAAGGTTTTCCCGCTAGTAGTATCGATAGCTTTCTTTCGTTGATTGATCTTCCCGAAGGCGGTGATGGCCTCGATCAAATCCTGAAGTTTTTTCCTGAGCTTTTGGATAAAATCGCGAGCTTTGGCCTCCATTACCGGGACTTTCAATACGATCGACAATGGCTGGATATGGCTACAACGCTCGCCTCGCTGATGCAGCCCCCCACTGCCGTAACATATCGAGACCAAAAACGGTCCCCCCTCTGGGGCCTATTTCAAAGCCACGCCGTCTATGTAGCGATTTGGACCATATTACAAGGTCCGAGGGAAACTACGGCGTACATAGAATTGCTTGCCCACGTGGTTATATCGACATCCATCATAAGAGAAAAGGCAGAAAAGAGCCCGGAGTACCGCAATGTACTGGTGACTGCCCCCGGTGCATTAAGAAAGGCTTTCGAGGCATCCACCTCTTTGTCGGGGATAAATCTACATTTTTCCCCCACAGTTCTACGAAAAGCAATCCTCAATTCCTTCTTGGCCGAGGCTCTGGCGCCGGTATGCACATTATTAAGCTATATCTACACGAAATCGGCGCCTCGCCGCGAGGGCGGCGAGAGGAGGGCGACCACCTATCGTCATCGATTGACTTCTAGCACATACGATGACCTCGGTCTCGACGAAGAACAGTTGCAGGGAACTACGCAAATCACCCTGATCTCACGGCGCCGTGAAGACCCGGACGAGGAAGAAATGCTCCTTGCGGAGGGCGAAATCAGTCACTACCCCGATATGATCGCCGCGAGCGAGCCGAGGCAACAGCTACATAGTCTGACCCAGAGCATATTATCTTCACAGCGCGCGGCGCGTACCGCCTTGGTCAACCACAATCAAGCCCTGCCCCACCACTGGCGAGGATTGACCCAGTATGAAATCATGAGGTTGTGGTCTGCCATCGATTGGCTTAGTCGCAATCAGACATCGAACGCTAAAACAGCCAATCCAAACGATGTCCTAGCCACGACGATGGCGGCAATGCTTCTGTGTGGGAAATCGGCAGATGAGGCAGCCGGCATGATGATCTACCATGGCGACCCTCCCGACCACCCTCGGCCCGGCCTGCTACATCGCCATGGTCAATGGTACTGGGTCAGTGTCCCCTATTCGGTCGACTATGGCGATGAGACACCGAAAGGCACATGCCTGACATTGCCCCTGCCGCAATGCACCTATGCGGTTTTTCAACATCTGGCCCTGTCTTACTCTGACACCATCGGTGCCTTGACGAACATCTCCGCGCTGCAAACGGACATACAGACAATTATTACTAGAATCAATAACAAGTACGGAACAAGGCTAACCAGAGAACGAGTAAGCCATTATCTTTTTGAGCAAATCCAAAAACAGGAAGGTGCCGATGTCGCCAGCGCCATGTACATCACCGGAAAATCGGCCTATCTCGGCACGGTCGTATCCCACTACACCAGACAGGCCGGAACCCGATTGACATCAATCTACATAAAAGTCTGGGAGGGAATTTTTCCCGAGCATCCTGCAGACCTTCCGGGAAAGCACCTCCCCCAAAATCCAGACATAGGTTCTTCCAGAGTCCCAAGCCGGGAAGTCATCCAATCGCTCGTGGAACAGCTCAAAGCAAAAATCCGTACACACCAAGAATCCTATAAAAAAGACAAAGACCATAGGAATCTGATCCAATGCCACAATGCCCTGACTCGTTATACTGCGACCTACATCGCTTATGCCACAGGTATTCGCGCGGTGACGCACCCGTTCCCAAATGAGGAAAATATCGACCATGAAACGGGCTTCTGCGTCATCAACGACAAAGATAGTGACGACAACTATCACACACGCCTCATTTGGCTCCCCCCCGGCTGCCACAACCAATACCTCCTCTACCGAACCCACTCGAAACTCGTCGCCTCGATCATGGTGAACATCAGAAGTGACTTTTTTACCAAAGCGCAAGACCGGTTTTTCTTTCTCGACGAAAATGGGAGTCCGGCGGCTATCAGCCCAAAGAGACTTTATGACTTTTCCGACCTGCCGACGCCAATCTCCATCGCGGAAAATGGGAACCGCCACATGTTGCGGTCATGGCTATTAGTACGCGGGGTATCGCCGGAAGTCATAAACGCGTTCCTAGGGCACTGGTTCCTCGGCGAAGAACCATGGGCACAGCATTCTGCGCTGTCCCCCCATCAGTACCGATTGTCATTATCTAGTCACGTGCAAGAGCTTCTCGATCATCTCGGGTTCGAGCCGATTGAAGGAGTCGCAAAAAATGACTGACATGGGCTTCGACGACTCTGCTTGCGCGAATCACGACATATGGCTGGATCTCGTCCCCAGCACCGGATCGCCCGATACCGTGATACAGATCCATCGCGAGGTGTTGGACCTGATGGCGCGTCATTACCCGGATGCCCACGCCGGCCAAGGAGGCGTCTGCCTCAACCGCGAGCAGGTCGAGGAATTCGCCGACCTCCTTCAAGCGAATGTGGACACAGACGTGTATTTCCATAGGATCTACTTTTTCCGGCGGCTACTGGAGTACGGCCGCAACAACCTGCAATGGACAGTGCATCTCCCCTCTGTCCCCTACCTCACCCGACGACCGAAAAACCGGTACCTTCCTGGGCAGTTTCACGTCGCGGAAGCAAACACGATCGCCGAGGCCATTGTGCAGGATCTGCGCAATCCGGCGCCCCCCACGTCCGCAGCCCGTTACGGACAGATCCTGCTCAGCGCCATGCTCTATGGCGGCATGCTGCATGTGTCGAATCTACGGGCTCTGGTCACTAATTTACCGAGTGCATGCGAGACCGCCGGCCATAACCTCGTGGTCCCGCTGAAAACTCCCGACAGCGCGGATCGACATAATCTGTGGTTCGCCGACCCCGTAACCCAAGCCCTGATCCAGAGGTGGTGGCGCGACCACCAGAGCGATCATCCGTTTGTTGGGGAAATCCGCCACCCGGACCAGGCGATCAAGACCTATCTGCGGCATATAGGGATTGGATCGACTCTTTCGGTCGCGGACTTACGACAACAATGTCATCACCGGCTGGCCCTGAGAATCCCCCCCGTCCTCGTCGATTACGGCCGAGGACTTGTCGACTCCGTATCCTTGCCCCAGGCCACCTGGCAGCGCCTTCACACCGGCCTGGCTTTGAATCGCCAGGCATCAGCAACCGATTCAGATGGCACGTCAATGCCGGCCATACCTGTCACTGTCATTTCCGGACATCCATCTGACCTAGAAAAATCTCGTCAGATTGGTTATTGGCGTGCATTGCAGCGCAAAATCGCCAAACGCGCTAAGTCCGGTACACATGCAGCTTTCAGAGCCGAGATAGAGTCGTACTTACACCAACATGCGGGGAAACTCCTCCCCTCCCTGGATTACATCCTCCGCTGGGGAATTGACCTTGTAACCGTGACAAAGAAACACGAACTAATCTACTACCCAGGGAGGGAGAAGGGCCAGTTGCGCGCCGCAAGCGCTCTGAGTTACATGGCGGACGTGGCCATCTACCTGATCACGAGCGCCGTAGACGAGGATCTCGTGACCATGGATGCGGAGGAACTCCATGATCTCTACGCCGACGCAATTGCCCTTTGCCCCCCCTCGCCGAAAGCTCATCCCCATGACCTGATCGCGCAACGCTGCGCGGAGGCATTGCAGCGCTTCCACGGCTTTTTGCAGTTTGGGTTCGGTGCCCCTCCGGTGGATTTTCACGACCTGGTGTCGTCGCATAACGGCAGAATCAATGTGGACGCCAATGTCATCAGCTACACCGAATATGAGCAGCTGCAACAGGTCTTGTTTCCCGGGCAGACTGGCGACACCCGGCAGAAAATGCGCTCGCTCATCGCCATGCTGGCGTTCCGGTGCGGGCTACGCCGTGGCGAATGCCTGAGGTTGCGGCTGTGCGATTTTCACCCCGGCTCCTGTCCTGAACTGCTGGTCCGCAATAGCCGCTACGGCCGGACCAAATCCTCGTCATCCGTCCGGCGACTGCCGCTCCATGCCCTGCTGAGCGACGACCAACTCCAAAACCTGAAGGACTGGGTTGACTACCGTGCGAGTGTGGTCGGGAGTGCTCTTCCCGAGGCTCTGATGTTCGATGTCCCGGATCCAATCGGTGTCGAAAAGGCCCTGATGACCCCAATAAGAATGGCTTTGCACCAGGTGACGGGCGACACCACCCTGCGATTCCACCATCTTCGACACTCCTTTGCCACCTGGACTCTGTTGCGCCTGATGATTCCCGATTTGCCGCAACAGAGAACCCCCTTCGCCCAACACGACGATTTCGAGCTCGACGCCTGCCAAAACTTGCGCAAGCAACTGCTCCACAATCGATCGGCCGGGCGACAACTGCTCTATGAACTGGCTCGCCTTGTGGGGCATGAATCTCCGGAGACCACCCTGAAGCACTATGTCCACCTGCTGGACTGGATACTCGGACAGAGCCTGGCAGCAGAACACTGCGAGCCCCAAGTATCCGCCGCCGCCATATCCTCCCTGACCGAACTCAGCTGGACGCAAATTTACTATCAGGAAAACAGCGAAAGCGGTTCCGGAAGTGAATCCGGGAAATTTCGGCTCTCCCAATATGTATCGCGGAGCAACAGACTGCCTCATCCCTACGTATATTCGCTGCGGAAACCGCTCCTCGCCCCCCTTGCCGGCCAGGTGTCGGTTCAGCTCATCGATTATGTGCAGATGTATCAAGTGATCCCCAAGGTTCTTGCCGCCCTGGCGGCCAACAAACCGGTTGATGGGGTTGCCAATAGTCTCAACCTATCGATGGAGACGTTTCACCAATGGCACAGAGTCGCGAACTGGATCCGAACCCTGAAAACGGACGTCAACAAACCTCGGCATCTCAATGTAGCGACTGCCTCAAAGGGAATTTCTGTCTTTCCCGGTCCCTGCAAGACGAAGACAGAAAAAGCAATGGAGAAAAAGGTCTTTTTTCATGGCTGTAAGCTCGTCAGGGCCGAAAAAGACAACCTAATGGAGTTTCTGCTGTACTTCTTGCGGAATTACCATATCAGTCACAAGGCGATCCGTTATGACAGCGATGTTTCCCTGAAAAAGGCTGTCGAAACATTGCGATCACTGGGGATAAAACGGGAAGAACTCATCGTTTCCGTCGACTATCCTGAAGCCAACGCTTTCGATGCGGCAAAGAACAATAGAGCCCTTGACAACTACCTTGGAAATTCCGCCACTGTGGTCCAAGGAAAATCGAATCCCGGAACAATCAGAAATAAGCGTTTCGACATGAAAATCATCGATCCGGACGACAGTAGAGCCGATCCAAAAAATGGGACTTACTATGCCAATTATGGGTTCCGGTCGGCGATATACCTACTGGCGATATTGTTGCTGACCGATCAGGATCTCGTCCCATGAAAAAGGGGCTACCCACCGATAATAATCGAGAGATAGCCCCGTCGTCATTCATCCTTCCAGATCAGGCCCCGATTTTCACCTCGGGGGGAGCAGGCGTTCTCCAACGGTTGATCCTGTTCTCGATCACCAAGTGAGAGCCTTTGGGAAGGGCGGAAAAAGCCTGACGCTCCCGGTCCTGTCCGGCACTGGCACGATCCGCACACGCAATTATTTCGGCCATGGTCATGGCGGGAACGGTGCGGCCGGGCTTCCAGGTCAGCAGATAACGCAATGAGATCCCCCCTTCGGGCCATTGTTGATCGAGTCGTTCCAGATGCCGCGAAAGAATTTCCAGCGTAAAAATATCATGCGGCAACAGAACCCGCTGCTGAAACCGCAAGGTGCCTGAGCCCTGAGTCCGGATTTTCCCGATATCGTGCAACAGCGCCGCGACCATCCCCAACTCGGTTTCGACATGCCGAAATCCGGGCACGACGGCTACTATCTCCGCGCATTCGAGGCTATGGCAAAAGAGACCGCCTCGCCACGAATGATGGTGGCGATGGCTTGCCGGCAAGGTCAAAAATGACCAAGCCAGCCCATCGTCGGCAAAAATTCCTCCGAGAAAATCCCGTAAAGCCGTCGTCTCAATCTGATCCGTCAGAAAATGCAAACGCTCCGCGTCGCCGGGCTGCGAAAACCACCGGCTTGGAATCAGACTCCACGAGTCCTTTTCCGGGCGCGTGATTTCCCGGCAGTCATGAATATCCACGATCAACTTCCGGTCAAATTCCCGCACCCGGCCCTGAACCTCGATCTTCTTGCTTTCGTCCAGGTAGAACTCTCGCCCACGATATCGATCTTCCCAGATATGGGCACGAATCGCGCCACTGCTGTTTTCAAGCGCAAGCGACCAATACTTCTTGCCGTTCTGCGCCATCTTGGGTTGCGGGCGATGAACGCGGAAGGCGGCATGCACCGATTGGCCGGCGGCCAGTCCCAAGTCGGTCATAACGCCTCCCGCAACAGAAATGCATCAGCGGAAATCAGCGACTCGAATGCCGTCCCATCCATGCGTGTCACGTTGGGGACAAACCGGCTGTAGATCGTGAACAACATCTTGGTCGAAGTATGCCCCATTTGCTTGGCGATCCATTCGGGGTTCTCGCCGGAAGCCAGCCACAGCGTTGCCGCAGTATGCCTGGTCTGATAGGGCCGCCGGGGCTTGAACTTCAGTTTCTTCAACGTGGGATACCAGACCCGGGTCGTAATATTGCTGTAGTTGTAGGGCGTGCCCTTGGCGGTGCAAAAGACATATTCGGATTTCGTTCCCGTTTTCCGGTGCTGCCGTTTCAGCGCCTCATAGACCGGACCGGACATGGCGATGGATCGTGCCGACCCGACGGTCTTCGTCGTTTCGACCTGCCCCCTGACCAGCGTCTCCCGAATCAGAATTTCCCGGCGGTCAAAGTCGACATATTCCCATTTCAGACCATCGATCTCCGAGGTGCGCATCCCGCTGAAGAACCGCACGATGTAGTTATCCATGAACCGTTTCGGCACATTGTTGATGACCTGCCAGACCTCTTTGAGGGGGAACGGGTCAACCTGCGTATCCGCCACCGTCAACTGTTTTATTCCCGAAAAAGGCGTGGTAAAGTGGTACCTGTCAGCTGCGTCATTGAGAATCATCCGCAAAGGCGTGATGATGTGATTGATCCGGTCAGGTGAAATTCGTTTTCCGTTGGTAACTTTGGCGAGAGACGAACGGAATTTCAGAATTTCCCCCTTGGTGATGCAGCTGACTTTCTTTTCCCCAAAGGTTTTCACCAGGTAGTTATCCAGAATGCCGCGAATATTGGCCGTATAAGACCGCTTCCAGCGCACGACATTCTCGAACAGCCATTCCTCTGCGAACTCCTTGAACAACGGGGCATCGCTTCCCTCCTGCTCCGGCGCCGCAGACGCGGAGGGGGATTCATTGAGTTCAAGCTTCTGAAGCATTTTCGAGTTCGGGAAATATTTACGATACTCGAAGCTTCCCAGGGTTATTTCCGCTTCGATATGCTTGAGCATCTTTTCCATCTTCCGCTGATTTTCGGCGGTTTCGGGCAGCCTGGTAGATTCCCGGCACCTGAACCCTTTGTAGTTGAAATCGAAAAACAGCAGCCCCGTTTCCTTCCTGGTTCGAACACTACCCATGGCAGACCCCTCCCCGCGACAAGGGAATCGTCGGCAGTTCATCGGGCGCCTTCAGCACCATCATGTCCCGCTCGATGGCTTCCCAGATAAACAGGATTCGCCGCCCGCCGAAGGGATAGAAGAAATGCACCCCTTCGCGGAAAACCGTTTTCAACAGCCTTTCGCGGATATAGCGCGGGGCATAGTGGATTTTTTCCGACAGCTGCTCGACCGTGAGATAACTGCGTTCGTCCATTAGAAACCTCCTTATGCGAACATTGGACGTATAGAGATCCCAAAAAATAGCCGGCCAACGGCTAAGAGGATCTCCTCGACTTGCAATCAGAATACATCCATTGGTCGTACAGTCAATACAAAAAAATTGCAGAATTTTTTCAAAAAATATCGTTTCCGAAAATTTCCTGGATTTTCATCTTAATCTGCCGGGTCTGCTCTGACCGGCTCCCGTCCAAGCGGCCGTTGACGATATCGCGCGCGACACTATGGGAAATCCCCTCCTGGCGACACCACTCGCGAAAGGAGATCCCCAAATCCACCAGGCGATGCTTAACCCGCTTTTTTCGCTCTTCTACGTTCATAAGACGTATTTAGCACCCGAGTATTTTTCTGTCAATAGATTGGACACATATGGAGGCCGAAATGGACGTGGCTACTGCCCGCACTATCTGGGGTGCCATCGAGAAGACGACTTTAGAAAACCTGAAAATGGATCTTGTCCGCAAAGCGCTTGCCTATGCGCGCATCCGATCAGAATGGTTTTTCTATGACACGGAACAGCGCAAAGAACATGATCGGGTGAGGACTCTGGCGCATAATGCCTTCATTGATGCATGCAATATTCTAAGCCGCAACATGGCTAAAGTCGGTGAGGATAACAAATGGCGAGAGTTGTTGACTCACTGCTGTCTCACAGTTTGATCAGTAAATAGGAGGCCTGGAAGCTCGCTCGTGTTATAATGCGTTCGCCAAAACAACAATAAACACGCGGGGTTCCAGGCCATGGCGCATTGTAGCACTGTTCTTTCTCAAATTGTACGGATTTTCCCGAGACATGAATTTCAATCCCTGGCGAACAAGTATCACGTCGGACAGAAATTCCGTTCGTTTTCCCGCTGGACTCAGTTTGTAGCCCTGTTGACGGCGCAACTGACCGGGCGCGACAGCCTGCGGGATATCGTTGAGAATCTGTCGGTTCAGGCTGGCAAGATCTATCATCTCGGTATCAAGCCGTTCAGTCGGGCCACCCTGAGCCGGGCCAACGAACAGCAGCCCCATCAGATGTACGAAGCGCTGTTTCAGCGTCTGCTGGTTCGCTGTCAGGATCTTGCCCCCAGAAACAGGCGGTTCAAGTTCAAGGACTCAGCAAAGCTCTATCTGCTTGATGCCACGATGATCGATCTTACCTTGTCACTTTTCCCCTGGGCGAAGTACCGCAAGAGCAAGGGCGCAGCGAAACTGCATATCGCCTTGGACGCCGATGGCTACCTACCGGCCTTTGTCGACCTGAGCGAGGGCAAGGAGCATGAGATCAACATGGCCCGTCAGCTGGAACTGCCCAAAGATTCCTATGTTGTCTTCGACCGGGGCTATACCGATTATGCCTGGTATCAGGAGCTCACGGACAACGGCATCCGCTTTGTTACTCGCCTCAAGAGCAACGCTGTCACCACTCCCGGCGCCAAGCGCAGAGGCCGCAAAAGCCCGGGAGTTTTGCTGGATCAGGAAGTCGCGCTCAATGGCATCACCGGAACCTATCGCAAGGTGCGCTATCTGGATGAAGACTCCGGTGTCGCTTATGAGTTTCTGACCAATGCGCTGGATATCCCAGCCGCCACGGTTGCCGATTTGTACAAAGAGCGCTGGCAGATCGAGCTGTTCTTCAAATGGATCAAACAGAACCTGCACATCAAAAGCTTTCTGGGAACCTCCCGCAACGCGGTGATGACCCAGATCTGGGTGGTGTTGTGCACCTACCTGCTGCTGGCTTTCCACAAGTTTCAATCTAAACTGGGGCAGTCGATGCAGCAGATCCTGCGGTTAATGCAGTTGAATTTGTTCGAACGGCGCGATTTTCTGGAGCTGCTTGCGCCACCAAAACCAAAATTATCGTTATACGACAGTCAGTTGTCCCTCATCTAAAACTATGAGACAGCAGTGTTGTTGACTAATGATCGTAAAACAATCGGAGATTTCGCCTGCTGGCTTCATGCGCTGATCGGAATTTCAATGAGATAAAAATTGTTATTTCTCCCCTCGACCAACCAATTTGTCATGAATTATAACAGAAATGGCAAAGACGATGAAACCTCAAATGAGGATTAAAGCATATTCCATTTGTACCTCCTTGAACGATAACTACCCTGTTTTAAAAAATCTTAGGAAAATCGAGATTAAATATTAATACAACATTCAAGACTGACAACCTATAAATATTATATCTATGTATTTTGTAACATTTATTGTGGATTTCAAGAATAATTTCAATTTCCTATTGATGTAGCGGAACTGGTTCTTTGGACACATACATGGACGCCCACCTGTTGCCAAGCCTTCAGTTGATGAAGAAGCGGGGTTTGTTAGTGGGCTGATGAGGGCTTCCCATCAATGGGAAGCCCTCAGATGGTGCAAGCGGCAGAATAGACTATTGTCCTACAACGGAAAAAGATTTCACTCCGTTGGATGACTCGTAGACTTCGATGTTGGCTATGGGGGTCGGCGAATAATTGCCTCCAGACCCCCGACTGTAGGAAAGGGTTTTCGAATAACTTCTATTCTTATCCCCGGCCACAATATTGACTCGCGCCGTCTCGGGGGCGAAGCCGTAATAATAATTGACCCCTACGCGATAGACACCTGTCTCAAGAGTATCACAGGATACGAAGTAGTGTTCTGGGCCATACCCATTGACGTCATCGAGGTCAAGGTAGCCAGAAGGCCCTCTCTGATTGGCGTAGTAGACGTGTGCTCCGTTGGGTTCGAATACGTGAAGATCAAGGTCTGGCTGAGCCCCCCACTCCAAGCGAACGGTGATTATGCCGTCCCCGGCAATCACATTCGGGGGAAGTAGGTCCCCGATGGATTGAATAACGTTGTTGATAATTATAGGGCCAGTATTGTCGCCGGCGAGATACGTATCTACGATGGAATGACCAGTCCAGTCGTCAAAAAGACCCAGAAAAAAATCGAAAAACCCGTTTCCGGCGTTGGAAGCCAAAGTAAAAGGAAAAATTGTCCTGACTGAATCCATAACTAGGTCGTGGTCGTAAGTAGTATAAGGGCCTCCCCCGCTCACATAATTAGCTGGCGTCGCCACGGAAACGATTCCAACATTGTCTGGCTTGTTAACCCAGGTGAAGGCCAAATTTGAATAAAAGTTGCCTTGGGAGTGAGCAAAAAGCAGAACCTTGTAGCCGGTATCTAGGTTCTCCCGATATTTAGACACAAAATTACGCAATTGACTGTCGATGACATATTCTCCGGCGGTCATCCCCTTGGAGAGGGTTAGCATGGCGTCTTTAAACCAATCCGGAGCTTCTTCAAGGTTGGCCAACCATTGATAAATAGACTGCCAATCGGTAATTATCTTTTGCCTCGCGACCTCTAAAACTTGAAAGGGAAAAGTTTCGCTTTTATTGTATGACACCTTGTAAATCAGGTTCTCAGACGATATGCCTGATCCTGACTTTGCACTGTCAAGCATAGGCTTTAAGGCTAAATTGACGGTGTCCCACGCATCGCCGGCCGTGGGGGTAAACATTCCGTTAACAAAATAGACGTAGGTACCTTTATTTTCGTAACATCCTTCCCCAAATGTGACTGAAGGGATGAAAAAAAGGAAAAGAACGGCCAGAAGTCTCGTTGTCCATTTCATGGAAACCCTCCTTTTGTCACTGGCAAGATTGCTCTATTTCAGTCTGGGAACCCACGCTAAATGTCTCGCCGCTCAGGTTCTGGTCTGCCCGCATATACGCCTCATACCTTTCTTCCGTATTGAGGAGTTGCGCCCTCAACTTGCGATTCGTCACCAAGGCATCATTTCTGTCCTCCAGCAAGGACGAACAGCCGGCAGCCAAGGTATAACGCTCAAAGGCCCGAAGGGCGGCTTCTTTGTCGGCCTGACCATTAACCATTAATTCCTGTTGGGCAAGGGCTTGGCCATGCAATGCGTTCACCAGAGGCACGTTGTTACCATAGTTAAGGACTATGAAGCGCTGAATGTCATCCCGCACTCCATCGTTGTCAGAATCGATGCCGGTCAATGTTACTTTTCCCTCTTCTCCGGGATCCGGAGGCAATAGAAGGCCATTTTGGAACGTACCGGAAAAACTCCAAGAGATAGCGGCCGGATTAAACGGATAAACGCGATTGTGCTTGAGGGTAATAGTGTCGCTGCTTTTGGCTTGCCCTCCGGCCGTTACAGAACCAAACGCAACTTCCCCGTCTAGGATGGTGGTTCCCTCACCTCCCCCTGAAGCCTTGCCGAGAAGTTGAATCATCTCCGGGCCTGGGTTGTCGATAACAACGCGATATGTGTATTCATACTCGGTTCTGGATAGGCGGAACGTGTTTACCAATTCCAGAGTATTGAACTGCGGTTCTTGGGCAAAAACATTGGCGGCGGACAAAAGGGCAATTATCATAATCGTCCAAGTTTTTAGTTTCATATTTCAAGCCTCCGTATTGCTTTTTCTGAATTTAAATATCAGTAAAGCGACCCCACCAAAACCTACCAGCAGAAAAGTTCCCGGCTCAGGAGTCGCAATAGGGGCGGAAAGCGCTAGAGTTGTGTAGCCGCTTTCGAGGATCTGAAAGTTTTCATCGTAAATCTCAAAATACTGAGAACCCGGGGCGCTACTGCCCATCCAATCGAAGCCAACGTTAAAAACGCTGTTCAGGCTGGCGTTGTCGACCAGCGCCATGGCATCATAGGCTCCATCATCGGGAATCCCTGGGTCGGGTTCCCACGTAAGCACATCCCAGTCGCCAAGATCCTGGGGATTGCTGGCGGAGATGTTGGCAGAGTCTCCAACTCCGAAATAAACGGTAAACCCCGAAAACATGTTAAAGTTTCCTGAAACACGATAGCTGTAGGCCCACCGGTCAGCCCCACCAGAATCATTCAAGTTTGTGGCCTCGAAAGTAATGGAAGACCCCAAGCATGGAGTTACCAGCGCTAATACGAACCAAGCCAGAAACACTCCCTTCCAATATGTACTCCTCATTCATCTACCTCCTCTTGATGCAATTAAAAATATTGCCCACATTTAAATGTTTTAATTATTTAAAACATTTAAACCGGACAGCCCATTGGCGTTTATGCATCGTTGATGCCACATTCTCAACATATTGAAAATCAGTCTATTTCTCGTTTATAAACTAAAGAACGCTTATCTGAATCTGTCGTTTTTCTTTACATTGTGTCGGATTGATTTACAGCAATCGAAACATAAATGGTCATAATTCTGGATTTCGGTAGCTTCAGTTACCATTTACTCCTGATTCATGTTTTAATCCAATGCTAGTTTTACGGAAAAACTACCTTTGAGTCCCCAGAATATAATCCCCCTTGCGCATTCGCAGGGGGGATTATATATCTGCATTTACCACACGCAAGAGGTTTTGATTAAAAAAAGTGTAAAATTTAACGACACTCGCAATGAAAAACTTTACAAAACCTCCGTATCTTCCCTTTTGTCGTCGAGGAATTGTCTTAGAAATTGCACCGGATTGATTTTGATTGCTGGTATCTGTGGAAATTGGGGGGTACTATTAATCCTGAAAAACGATAACCGATTGGCCGCGCATCCCCTTCAAGTCAGAGATGCAATTGACTCATAAATTCTGCGGAAGAACCAAAAGTACTGTCAGGCATCCCGATGCCGACGACGTGATCCTGGTCGGCTCGCCAAACTGGCGGAACACCTTGGCTCCGCCGCTGCACAACCTGGCTATCAAAGCATGACTTCTCCGACAAAACCGTGGCCCCGCTCATTACCCACAAGGGCACGGGACTGGGGAAGAGCTCATGCGACCTTGTCCGGGAGGGGCGATATTGGAACCGTGATCACATCGTATCCGATTTATAAACCAGAGTCGCCTTGCAGCGGGGGTAATTCGGGCAGCCCCAGAAATCCCGCCACTGACCCTGCCCCTGCCGCAGGGTCATCTTGACGCCGCACTGAGGACAGGTCGGCGTCCGATAATCTCCGCTGACGGCGATCTCCAGAAGCGCTTTCTGCTTTTCTGCCGGGAGACTCCGGATCGAAGCGAGAAACATCTCGCCGGTGATCAGCTTGAGCTTTTCCCCCTCGACGAACGCCAGGGCCTCGGCGGTGAATTCGCCCGAGGTAATGAATTTACCCTGGGCAACCTTTTCTTTCGCCATCACCCCCAGCAACTCCCGCACCGGCTTGACCCCGACCTTGTAGGACTTCCAGGCCTTGCACTGGACAATGCCGACCGCCTTTTCGATACCCGGCTTGTAGACCCAGATGTCGACCCCACCATCGGCGCCGATGCGGGTTTCCTTCGGCTCGAACCCGGTCATGCGGATATGCTCGGCGCATACTGTTTCGAAACGCTTCCACTCCAGCGATTGCAGAACCTCAAGACTCCATTCTTGCGGGACCGGGATTTCAACGGGTTTGACTGTGTTTTCCTGTGCAAGGCGTTTTGAACGATCCCATTCAAACCATTCTTCCTTCTGGGGGTTGCCACCGAGGTGAAAATCGCCAGACCTTTCCTGCTTGCGCGGTCGTCGTGATCTAATCGAGCGCAATTTGGTTGCGGGCAAGGCTTTCAGTACGGCAAGGCCAATAATAAGTGGCCAAAAGTACCAGGGCAGTAGGGTAAACAGGTTAAATGCGGGCGTGGGCTGGCCAGTCTGCGACGAAAAAAGTTGGCCCAACGGACTCGAAACCCCGCTCGGCCGCCTGCGGGATTCGGCTTGCCAACCGTTGGTCGAATAGAGTTCGTCAGCCATGGCGAGAATCCGCTCCCGGAAACTGTCGTCGACCACCATCTGCTCGGCCAGAACATCCATCCTCAGGTCGGAGAATTGGCTGGAAACGACGTCATTCAAAATATCCTTCAACGGACCCGGTGCCGTCATCCGCGAGGACTGCTTTTGAAAAACCCGCTCGGCGCTGACGGCAATGGCGGGGATCATCGCGTAGTTGAAGTAAGTCCCCTGGGGGCGCCTCAGGTCGAGTTTGAGACTGAGCCGGTTGAGACCTTCTTGGACGATGAAAAGGTTCTGCCGAAAATCGTAAGTTTTGGTAAGTGAGCCGAACTTCTGCGTGAGCTTGTGAATTTGCCAGTTCCGATCGAAGCCGATCAGGGTATGGCCGTTGACCTGCCAGGTGCCGCCCATGCTGGCAAAGAAACTGGAACCGGGATACTCCCGAACCAGCCGCTGACGAAACTCGCCTTCGATTTTGCCGCGCTCGAACTGGCTACGGGCTTCGGTATCGGCATACAGGTTTTGCAATTGCTCCCGATAGGGTTGCAACTCCTGAATGACACCTCGCCACCAGGCGACGGTTTCGGCATAGACCGGGTTTTCCTGAGCGGAGATCGGGGTTGAGCAGAACAGGAGAAAAACGAGCGGAAACAGGATGAGTCTTTTCAACTTGCCCTCCGGAAATTCAGACATCGAAACAAATAAAGGTTAAACGCGCCCTTCCCCGCTCTGCATGACCCAGAACAGCCCGTCGTCCAGCTTTGCTCCCAGAGCATATTTCCGCAGGTAGCTGACGGAGGAGGTGTTGTTGATCACCGCATCAGTTATGGTCTTGCCCGGCAGGGGGACCAGTTCCCAGAACGGTTCGCGGGAGAGACGGGAGAAGGGAAAGGCAATGCTGCTGGTCTGCCCCAGCGGGACGACCCGCCGCCAGTAGAGGTTGAACAGCTCGTTCAGCTCCACCAGATCGGCAGTGACGTCGATGAACGGCGTGGTGATGACGCCCCGATGCACCAGATCCAGCACCGCCATGAGCAGCAGCGGCTTGTGGGGCGCCTTGCGCCTGGTGGCCTCGGTCCAGACCGCGCCGGGGGCGCGGGAGAGGGAGGAGAAATGTTTTATGGAGAGGGAGAGGGTGTTCATTGGCTTTTTGAATTTCCGTGAAGTCTGTATTGGGTTGAGACACTGCCCCCCTGTGTGGCCTTCGGGGAGGTCTTCTGAAATTCCGCCCCTCTAATTACCCATGAGAGGCAACACAGTTAAAAAGAATCCAAAACAAGCGACTCCATAGCACCATTTTCTCCATGGTTTGACAGTGATGCCCAAAGTCATAAACAACAGCATCAGTGAAATTCCAATCTGAAGCGGGAGTGTGTTTTTATGGTTTACAAGCCATGCCCAAGGAACCATATGTGACAGTCCTTCGAAAATGAATATCAACAAAGCACCTAAAGCAAACCCTGCAACAATGCTCATTTTTTGTGCGACTGTTTGCACCCCCTGAATGTCACTATTTAACCGGTTCGCTTCTAATGCGGCTTCATTGGCTAACCGTTGTGCTTCTTGTGCTCTTCTTGCTGCCTCATCTGCGGCGACCCGATGCTCTGCGGCCGCTCGCATTGCGACTTCTAAATCTCCTTTTATTTCATCCAACCTGCTACCCAAAATATGCTGTTCTTCTATAAATTTTTCCTTTTGTTGTTCGCGAGCCTGTGTCTCTCTCTCACGCCTAGACTTCTCTTCCTCTAATTGTTTGGCTAAGGCAGCTTTTTCCTCAATAAGGGTCCGATTTTCTTCAACAAAAGCCATTTCGACATGTTCTGTAAATTGCTCATCTGTATTGGTCGCTCTGAGTTTGTCTAACAACAAGTCGTTTGACAATAGCTTGATAGCCGTCTTTTCAGGTACATCTTTATATGTAGCTAAAATTGAGAGCATCTTTGAACATGCTTTGGTTCCACCACTTCCTAATATCCTAAATTCCGGCAAAGCGAATGTCTCAGCAAAAGCCTTCTCGAAATCTTGGTCTTTTGAAATAAATGGTCTAAGGATCTGCCAAAAAATATTTGGTAGAAGGACGCACGCCCGCTGCCTGTTACGCCGAGAGGATTCCCAATCAAAACGATACAAATAATAGTCACACGAAATAATCAAAGCCCCGGCTTTTAAGCTTGAGGTTGAATCCGTTCTAAGCCTTCTTGCCGCCTCAAGTAACACAGCATCATGCATTACAGTTTCATATGACTTATCCCCACGCCCCCTATTATCAAGATATTCTCTATATTCGTGGTATAGATCTGAATGAGCTTGCTGAGGTTCTTCACCGGGATGATACACGTGAATATTCTTTTCCCTGAGCAACTCATCGAAATGCTCGTAAGGCCTTAAAAATTCATCTACGTCAATAACATTTGACATATTTTTTTCGTGAAATTTCTGTTCAATGCCAGAAAGGTTTCTTGTCATCGAAGCGGCTCTACTAAGAGAACGCGTCCACGCACGTGTTCTCAATGTGCGGCCGAAATGATCGATCGTATTAATCATCTCCCGGCCGGTGCGCTCATGGAAACTAAGTTTAAAAGGAAAACTGTTAGTAGTAATTGCCCTTATCAAATCATGCGAAACCTCGACCTGGGTGTTGTAATGTAAATCAAGAATTCCAAAAAGGAAATTTGTATCCAAAAAAAGGACTAATTCGCTAAGTTGTTCCCTAAGCGTTTTGGCAAGTTCTTGTGGGACTTCTAAGGTAAAAAAGTTGAATGCGGCGTCCGCAAGTTGGGTAATAAATTTTGAGCGATCCTTATTTATTCCCACAGAGGCCATAAAATCAGTAATGATTCTGTAAGCTTCTTGATGATTTTCTTTAGAAAAATTTTCTTGTACTGACTTTCGAAGGAGTGTTGTCAAACTAACATCAAGACCTGGTTCCGTATCAATGTTAGGATCTAGCAGCGCAGCGGCTTGAATACCATGCCGTCTAAAAGTTTTCGATAAATATACTTTTAATGCTCGCCAACTCGTTTCAAGATCTAAGTTTGTCGCTTTTATTTGAAGCTCTTCAAACCATTCACTTTTTACCTTCCCCTCAAGCAATGAAACGTGTGAAATATCTGCAAGCAACTGACGCTCAACATCCTTATCTAACCGATAATTTGTCCCTGACGGACAACTAACCTTTCCTTCGCTTTCCAACTCGCCAATTGCATCTTCAATTTGTAAACGAGGAATTTCTAACCCATAATTTTTTTCAATTGAGGCTTGGAAGTCTTCCGCTTTTCTAAAACTGACAGTTTCTTGGCTAAGGGAAAGGAGTATCAAACCTTTTATCGTTGACTTTGCATCTCCAGTTTTTGAAACTGCAATGAAATTGCATATCTTCTCAAATACGCTGCCGAACTCTATGACAGAAATTGTCTTATTATTGGTATCCATTTCATCTCCATAATTAAACATGCCATTAAGTTCGAAGTAAAAACAACCATCATATGGTTTTGTGAAAGTTTATCTCAGATGTGGTTTAACGAGTCGTTAAATTAATTTCTAAACGATGTCTTGAAAGAAATATCATAATGCGCTGTAGATACTATAGATCTTTTTCGATCGCAACATTACATCAATTACTTAATCATAGTTTGTTACTTACAGAACTTCTTTAAGTGCATAATATATTTTCAGCTTATTTTTTTCTTCAAATCTGCCGCCATTTATAAGAAACGGCCGAAGGAACGTTCTTTTCTATTTTTCTATTGAAACCAAAAAGGGCCAGAATCATCTCTCCACATTGGCTCAACCCGAGGCTGCACACCGCTTACCCACCCCTTCTATTATCCTCAAATATCTCCACCGGCATCGCATACCTCAGCCGCCAGACCATCTTGATCGGCCGCTCACTCTCGTAACTCACCATATCCACCGGCCCCAGGTAGGTGAACGGCACCGTCACGTTGTTCCGCTTTTTCTGGCCACGGGCAAAGACCAGCACCGTATAACCTCGCTCTTGATGGTGAATCAGGTTCTGGCCGTCGGTGTGGTGCTGAGCGGTGTTGGCCTGTGACTCCCAGTGCAGCAGTTCCCGGCTGATGGGGTAATCCGCATACATGGTGCTGGGGGAGAACTCCTTTTCCGTCTTCTGGAAGGTCACCAGCAGGGCATAGGTCTTCTGCTCGGCAAAGTGCATCACCCCGACCCCGGTCTGGCCGCTGCTCTCCAGCGTCGCCCGGCCAAAGGCGGCCTGAACTTCGCGGATGCCGTATTGGGCGTGAAGCTCCAGCGGCACCCGATACGGCAGCTCCGGGGTGATCCCGGCAACTTCGGTGGTATCCAACGCCCAGGCCAGAATCTCGTCCAGATCGGCGCAGATGCTTGGATTGGCGCCCAGCCTTTGGAATGCCTCTTCCAGCGAGGCAATCCCCACCTTCTCCGCCCTATCCCCCCAGATGCGATAATAGAGCAGCATGGCGGATGAACCGGCCTGGGCCAGCGCCTCGGCCACTTGACCGGTCGCAAGCATGGCCAGCACCTGCCGCAGCAGAGTTGCTTCTTGTGGCCCGTTGATGAAGGCGGCCCGGATCAGCGCCTTCTTCAGCCGCGTCAGATCGGGATCAACCGGAATCGGCGCCAGTTGAGCCTTGGCTTTCCACTCACTCCATGACTCCTTGGCCAGCAGCACCTCCGGCTCGTAATCGTGGTAGCGGATGAAGTTGCCAAAGGTCAGCTCCTGCCCGGTCTCGCTGGTAAAGGTCTGGAGCCGGTCCGGCACCTGCACCGCCAGCCGGCCAAGATTTTCCCGGATGTTCTCCAGCACGTACTGGCGGGAGAGCCGGTCAAGCTGGATGGCGCAGCCGGCCGGGAGATGGGGGAAATCCTGCTCCACTTCCCTGTCGATGGAGAAGCGGTGCCGGGGAAGGAGCGCTTTTAGTTTGGTGTCGATGCGGTAGCGGCGGTGGGCCTGGCCGACAAAGTCGAGGACGGTGAGGCAGTCCTTCTCCGGGGCATGGCGCAGGCCGCGGCCGAGCTGCTGGAGAAAGACCGTCAGGCTCTCGGTGGGGCGCAGGAAGAGGACGGTGTTGATCTCCGGCACGTCCACCCCTTCACTCAGCTTGTCCACGGTGAAGAGGAAGGTGAGCTGGCCGTTCTTCAGCCGGACCAGCAGGTCGGCGCACTGGTCGCTGTCGCTGTTGGAAGTGAAAGCAGCGGACGGGATGCCGTGCTGGCTGAACTGCTCGGCCATGTATTCGGCATGGCGGATCGTGACACAGAAGCCGATCCCCTTGAGGCTCGCAACAATCGGCTCGTAGCGGTGCAGTGCAGTGATGATGGCCGTTACCCGCTGGCGGGCGCGGGCCGGGTCCAGCACGTAGACATTCTCCAGCGCGGCGGCGTCGTACTTGCCATTGCGCCAGAACTGGTCGCCGTTGATGGCGATGGGGTCGGCAATGCCGAAATAGTGGAACGGGCAGAGGAGCTTTTCTTCCAGCGCTTCAGGGAGACGAATCTCGGCGGCAAAGCGGTTGCCGAAATCGGCGGCCACGTTGTCGCCATCCATTCGCTCCGGGGTGGCGGTGAGGCCGAGGAGGATCTGCGGGGTGAAGTGGTCGAAGATGGGGCGGTAGCTGCTGGCTGTGCCGTGGTGGGCCTCATCCACCACGATGTAGTCGTAGAAGCCGCTCCCCACATGCTCCCAGAGCCGGCGGGAGGCGAGCATGCCGACGGAGCAGAACAGGTGCTCAAGGCGGGTGGCTTCAAAGGGGCCGACCTGCAGTTCCCCAAAATTCTGATTCCGCAGGATGTTGCGGAAGGTAGCGAGTGCCTGCTGCAGAATTTCCTGCCGGTGGGCCAGAAAGAGCAGCCGCGCCTGCCTCTGGCGCTGGTCAAAGAAGCGCTTGAAATCGAAGGCGGCCACCACGGTCTTGCCGGTGCCGGTGGCGGCGATGACCAGATTACGCCAGCGGTCGTGGCTGCTCCGCTCCCGCTCCAGTGCTTCCAGAATCCGCTCCTGAAACGGATGGGGACTAAGATCGAAGAAGACTGCCGGGCCGTTTGCCTCTTTGTTCCTGGCGCGGGCCAGGGCGCTGCGGAACTGCTCCGGCTGCTGCGGATCAAAGGGGACGAACTCCCGGCTGTTCCAGTAAGTCTCGAACTCGACGCTGAACTTCTCCAGCACGTGGGGCATGTCCTGGGCGGTGACCTTCAGGTTCCACTCCAGCCCGCTGGTGATGGCGGCATGGGACATGTTGGCCGAGCCGATGTAGGCGGTGGAGAAACCGCTGTTGCGCTTGAAATGATAGGCCTTGGCATGCAGGCGGGTGCGTTCGGTATCGTAGGAGACGCGCACCTCGACATTCGGCAGCCGCGCCAGCCACTCCACCGCCGGGGCATCGGACGTCCCCATGTAGGAGGTGGTGATCAGCCGCACCGTCACCTGCCGGTCGCGCAGGTCCTCGAAGGCCGGCAGCAGCAGCCGCAGGCCGGACCACTTGATGAACGAGACAAGGATATCTACCCCATCGGCGGAACGCATCTCTTCCAGAAGTTCATGGGCCAGTTGCGGTTCCTGGGGTGAGCCGGTGAAGAGGCTGCTTTCAGCGAGGGAGGTATGGGGGCGAGGCAGGCCAGATTGGCCGTAGTTGGGCGGAGTGATTTCCAGCAGGAGTGGTTTGTTCTCCGCTACGAGGCGGCGCTTTTCCAGATGCCCATTGCCCGGTGCGGCAGCTACCGTGCCGAGAAGCCGGTTGCAGAGGGCCAGCCGCTGGTCCGGGTCTGTTTCTTCCCGCAGGGCCTGTTCCAGCACCTTGGCGACGAAACTAGCGTAGAGCGCCGGTTGCTCCTCCGGGTCGATCTTGCTGAAGACGCGGCGTAGCTCCGGCCGCTGGGCCAGTGCCTCCTGCAAGGCTTCGTCAAGCAATGCAGCATAGATGCCGGGGGATAAGCGCATGGGACCTCAAGCTGACAGGGCTACGAAAACATTCCAGACAGGCACACACCCACGCACCTCGTCGCAAGTCACCCCGGTTCGCTTCTTCTGCTCACGGACAAAACCCAGAACCGTTTCTTGGTGATGGAAGGTTCTGGACATCGATGTCAGCAAAAGAGCGACCCCTGCCTTGCAGGAGGGATCATTTTTTAAAAGCCATTGAAATTTCTTGTCTATTTAAATCTAAAAATAAAAATTTTTCAATCAGGAGATCCCCTAATCTCAACCAAGTGTTTTTACTGAATGCGAACGCACTCCATTTTTCCCGAGAAAGAATCACACCCCCCTTGAAAAGCGTACAAATGTTCTCTATAGTCTCTCCGTGGAACAAAAGTACACCAGGAGGCCCCATGCGCACCCCGCAAGCCGATCCCGAATATCTTTCCCGCCTGCAAGACTACTTCGCCCGCTGGAAGATGATTCCTTCCTACGAACGGCTCTGCGCCCTGTGGGGGTTGGCTTCCCGGTCGGCGGCGGGGAAGGTGCTGGAGCGGCTGCGGCGGGCGGAGTTTCTGGAGCGCACGCCGGACGGCGCCTGGGTGCCGGCTCGGCGCTTTTTCGAGCGGCAACTGGCGCGGCAGGTGGTGCAGGCGGGGAGTCCGGCCGCCGATGTGGAGGCGGGGATGACGGCGCTGCTGCTCGACGATCTGCTGGTCGATACCCCGTCGCGCACCCTGCTGGTCAGGGTGCGGGGGGAGTCGATGCGCGAGGCGAACATTTTCGACGGGGATATGGTGATCGTCGAGCGTCAGGCGGAGGCGGCGCCGGGGGAGATCGTGGTGGCGCTGGTGGATGGCGAACTGACGGTGAAACGGCTGCTGCGGGACGGCGGAGGCTGGCTGCTGCACCCGGAGAATCCGGAGTTCGCCGACATCCGCCCCGAGGGGGAACTGACCCTGGTGGGGGTGGTCACCGGCCTGGCCCGGCGGCTGCGCAAGGGGCAGGCATGATCCGTGATATTGGCGTTGAGCCGCCCTCGCCGCGACTGGAGCCGACCGGCTTCGCCTCCCCGGCGGCGGATTACGCGGAACTCGGCATCAGCCTCGACCGCAGCCTCATCGACCATCCCGAGGCAACCTTCTTCTTCCGGGCGGCGGGGCCGGTCCTGGCCGAGGCGGGGATTTTCGACGGCGACCTGCTGGTGGTGGACCGCTCGGTGACGCCGCGCTCCGGCCATATCGTCGTCGCCGTGGCCGACGGCGAATTCGTCCTGCGCGAGCTGCGCACCCTGGCCCGCGAGGCGCGCGGCGAAGTCACCGTCTGGGGAGTGGTCCGCTGGGCCATCCATCGCCTGTGTCCCTCGCCCTGATCGACTGCAACAACTTCTACGCCTCCTGCGAGCAGCTCTTCCAGCCGCGGCTCATCGGCCGACCGGTGGTCGTCCTCTCCAACAACGACGGCTGCGTGGTGGCTCGCTCCGCCGAGGCGAAGGCCCTCGGCATCCCCATGGCCGCCCCCTGGCACACCCTGACGTCCCTCGCCCGCCGTCACGGCATCGTCGCCCTCTCCAGCAACTACGCCCTCTACGGTGATCTCTCGGCGCGGGTGATGAAGGTGCTCGCCGGTTTCAGCCCGGCGCAGGAGGTCTACTCCATCGACGAGTGCTTTCTCGATCTGGCCGGCGCCCAGCCCTCGCCGGGGGCCTGCGGCCGACGGATTCGCGACGAGGTGCGGCGGCTGGTGGGGATTTCCATGGGGGTCGGCCTCGGCCCGACCAAGACCCTGGCCAAGTTCGCCAACCACTGCGCCAAGAAACGCCCCGAGTTCGCCGGAGTCTGCGCCCTCGGGGAACTCTCCCCCACCGCTATCGACGCCCTGCTCGCCTGGGCGCCGGTCTCCGAGGTCTGGGGTGTTGGCGGTCGCCTGACGGCGCGGCTGCAAACCCTCGGCATCCACACCGCCCTCGATCTTAAACGGGCGGCGCCGGGACGCATCCGCAAGACCTTCAGCGTCACTTTGGAGCGCACGGTGCGGGAACTCAACGGCGAAGTCTGTCTGGGCTTTGCCGCCGGACCCGCCACGCGCAAGCAGATCCTCTCCTCCCGCTCCTTCGGGCAGTTGATTACCGAGTTCGCCCCCTTGGAGGAAGCGGTCACCGCCTACGCCACCCGCGCCGCCGAGAAGCTGCGTCGGCAAGGTCTGGTGGCGGGATCGGTCGGGGCCTTCGTGCAGACCAATCCCTTTCGCGCCGATCTTCCCCAGTACCACGCCGCCCGGCATTGCCCCTTGGAACCCACCGCCGACACCCGACTGCTGGCGCAAGCGGCGCTGCGACTTTTGCGCAACCTCTACCGCCCCGGCTTCGCCTACCAGAAGGCGGGAGTGATCCTCACCAACCTGCTTCCGGAAGAAAAACGCCAGCCCGGATTGTTCGAAGATGGCGCGGCGCTGACCGGATCTCAGGCGCTGATGGCAGCGATGGACCAGATCAACCGGGCCTACGGCCGAGGCACGGTGAAACTCGGCGCGGAAGGAAACGACCCGCGCTGGGCGATGCGCGCCGAACGGCGCACGCCCCGTTACACGACGAACCTGGAGGAACTGGCGGTGGCGAAGGCGGGATGATTTTTCAGAATGGTAGGACTTGGCGCAGCCCAAGGGGAGAGATAGATGAAAATTCGTGCCGTCATCACCCGGCCTGGCGGCCGAACCGAAGGCGGATTGCCTCGGAGTGACAAATCACAGGTTGAAGTCATTTTCATGTCTGATCGGCACCTGCGTCCGGAGAAGCCAAGGCATGATTTGGGCATGATTTGGGCAGTGAGGGAGTCCACCCGGAAATGAGGCGGGGAAGACGCGCTGCGGCCGGAGTTTTCAAGAACCGGGGGTGAAGCTGCAAGCACCAGAAAATAAAAGAAAAAAGGCCCGATCAATCGACCGGGCCTTCGTTGTTTTTTTGGAGCGGGAAACGAGATTCGAACTCGCGACTTCAACCTTGGCAAGGTTGCACTCTACCACTGAGTTATTCCCGCTCGATATGTCGCTTTGCCTTGCTGCGAGCGGCTGTATTAATAGCAAATGCGATTTTTCAAGTCAACAGATAATTTTCGAAAAAAAACGCGGAGCGGCTTTCCCGGGCTATAAGGACGCGGTGCGGTTCTGGCGGAAATATTCCAAATATTTCTTGACCTTCTGGACGTAGTTGCGGGTTTCTTCGTAGGGGGGAATCCCCTGGTGACGCAAAACGGCATTAGGTCCGGCGTTGTAGGCGGCCAGGGCGAGATCGGTATCGCCTTTGAACTGATCGAGCATCAGACGCAGATAGCGGCTTCCCCCGCGAATATTATCCTCGGGATTGAAGGGGTCGCGCACATTCATGTCGCTGGCGGTTTCGGGGATCAGCTGCATGAGCCCCTGGGCGCCCTTATTGGAGAGGGCGTTGGAATTGTAGTTGCTTTCCACCTTGATGACCGCGTGCACCAGCGCTTCATCGAGGTTGTAGGCGGAAGCGTACTGCTTGACCAGCGAGTCGTAATGCTTGGTGAGATTGGTCAGGTTGATAGATTTCCCGGCGGATTTGGGAGGCTGGGAACGTTTTGACTTCATAAACAACCGGTACTGCCCATTGGTCGGTCGGTCGGTGAAATGGGTGACGCCGTAGGCATCGACATAGCGATAAATATCGCCGAAGCCCGTGGCCGGCACCGACAGCAGGACAAGGAACAAACCCCAAACAGCCAAACTATTGACAGCGAAATGTTTCATAGTTCCCTCGTTTTTCTGAAATCTTCCGCAATATATCGAATTTTTTTCTGTATTTCAACCTAGTTAGCGAGTCGGCAAAGAACTTGACAAGGGCGGATCACGGGCCGATAATAACCCATTTTAATGGTTCTTAAAGCGTAAATCCCTTTCCGGATGGGGCCCGAATGTCTGTTGGCCTCCATCACCTGACGGTATGCAAATGCCGGTCCATTCTTCGCCCAACGAGGCCTATCATGAAAATTATTTCCGATTTTCTGGTTATCGGCAGCGGTATCGCCGGTCTCTCCTACGCTCTTAAAGTCGCCGCCGAAGGCAAAGTTGCCATCGTCACCAAGCGGGAAATGTCTGAAACCGCCACCTCTCTCGCCCAAGGCGGTATCGCTTCGGTCTTTTCGCAGGAAGACTCCTTCGAAAACCACGTGCGCGACACCCTGGTCGCCGGCGCCTTTCTACCCAACGAAGAGATTGTGCGCATGGTCATCGAAAATGGGCCCCAGGCCATCCACGATTTGATCGACTGGGGCGTGCAGTTTACCAAAAAGGCCGATGACAGCTATGACCTGCATCGCGAAGGGGGACACAGCCACCGCCGCATCCTCCACGCCCAGGACATCACGGGCCGGGAAATCGAGCGCGCGCTGGTCGAAGCAGTGCGCAAACATCCCAACATCAGCATCTATGAAAACCACATCGCCGTCGACCTGATCACCGCCGCAAAAGCCGCTCACCGACGCATCCGTCCGGACAACTGCCTGGGCGCCTACGTGCTCAACATCGCCAGCCGCGAAATCCTGTCCTTCGGCGCGAAAATCACCATTCTCGCCACCGGCGGCGCCGGCAAGGTCTATCTCTACACCTGCAATCCCGACGTTTCCACCGGCGACGGCGTGGCCATGGCCTACCGCGCCGGCGCCACCATCGCCAACATGGAGTTTATGCAGTTCCACCCGACCACCCTCTTCCATCCCCATGCCAAATCGTTCCTGATTTCCGAGGCGGTACGCGGCGAAGGGGCGATTCTCAAGCGCCGGGACGGCACCGCCTTCATGGAGAAGTATCACGAGCTCAGGGATCTTGCCCCCCGCGACATCGTCGCCCGCGCCATCGACAACGAGATGAAAACCTACGGGGATGATTGCGTTTTTCTCGACATCACCCACAAGGGGGCGGAGTTCATCGAGAAGCATTTCCCGAACATCCACGAGACCTGCCTTTCCTTCGGCATCGACATGACCAAGGAACCGATTCCGGTGGTGCCGGCAGCCCATTATCTCTGTGGCGGGGTACGGGTCGACGAATGGGGGGAGTCGGACATTCAGAACCTTTTCGTCATCGGCGAATCGTCCTGCACCGGCCTGCATGGCGCCAACCGCCTGGCCAGCAACAGTCTGCTCGAAGGGGTGGTCTACGGCAAACGCGCCGCGCAACGCTCCTTGGAACGCCTGGCCGGCCTGCCCGACACCTATCCGTCCATCGACCCCTGGGACTACGGCACCGCCACCAACAGCGACGAAGAGGTGGTGGTTGCCCACAACTGGCACGAAATCCGCCTCTGCATGTGGAACTATGTCGGCATCGTCCGCTCCAACAAGCGCCTGGTGCGGGCGTTGCGCCGAATCCAGATGATTCAGGAGGAGATCGCCGACTACTACTGGGACTTCCTCATCACCTCGGACCTTATCGAATTGCGCAACATCGCCACGGTGGCGGAACTCATTGTCCGCTGTGCCTTGGAACGGGAAGAAAGCCGGGGACTGCACTACACGATCGACTTCCCCGAAACCGACGATATCCACTGGAAGCGGGATACCCTGATCCAGAAACAATTTTAAAAAACCAACCAGGAGCCGACCCTTGACCATTGACGAGATTCGCGTACGCATCGACGAGCTGGACCGCCTGCTGTTGAAGATTTTCAACGAACGGGCTGACTTGGCGTTGCAGATCGGGGAGATCAAAAAGGAACTGGGCCTAGCCGTCTACGACCCGGCCCGGGAGAAGCGCATCTTCGAGGCCATGCAGGCGGCCAACCCCGGCCCCCTGGACAACGGCGCCATCGTTCGCATGTTCGAGCGCGTCATCGACGAATCCCGGCGGCTGGAACGTATCCGCACGAAAGGTCTGTGAAGATGCTGATTGTCATGAAAAAAAACGTCACCGAAAACGAGTTGCAACAGGTCAAAGAGTATCTCATCGAGCGGGATTTCGACTTTCATCAGTCAACCGGGGCCAACCGGGTCATTCTCGGCGTCATCGGCGACACCGGCCGCGTCTCCGTCGATGATCTGCAAGCCCAACCCGGAGTGCAACAGGTCTTCAAAATTTCCGAGGAGGAATGACCCGTCCCCGGCGGGAGCGGCGACGCTCCCGCTTTTTTTCAGGGATTTTCCGGCCCGCGCAATTCCTCTGCCAGCAGTTTCCGCAACGCCGCGACCCGCTTGCGGTTGACGCCGAAATCGCTATAGCCAAGGCGGGCGGCGGAACGCAGATGCACCACCTTTTCCGCCTCGTCGAAGCGCAATTCGAGATCGTCGACGAAGCGGAAAATCCGCGAGCGGAAGGTGGCCCACAGGTACTTTTCGTCGGCCCGCTCCACCCGTCCCCCCAGCTCCTCCACCGCCCGGTGCGCAAGCTCCTGAATCCGGGGCCAGTCTTCCGCCTTCACCGCGACGGGGGGGACAAGATGGGCCTCATCCGTCATTTCACTGCAGACGCAATTGGGTTTTGGCGGACAGGGCCTCAAGCGGCCCTCCCTGAGACCCGGCCCATCGGCGGAACCGGAAACGCAGGCGGTAAGGCCCAGAAAACCTCCCATAACCATCAGCTTTTTCAACCAGTCGATCCTCCTTTTGTCCATGATTTTCCCGCGCCTTTCCCGACCATGATGATCGTTACAATTCCGTTATTTATTCATGGGTTTCCACAAAGCCTTTGCCATTTTACCGGCAAACTGGCATATTACGTGATTTGAAATAAAAAATTCTGCATCTGTGCCTACCGGGACCCGACCAAGTAGACGATATTCCCGGTGTGGCGATCCCTTCGCCCGGCACGAGGAGTTTTGCTTGAACCAGATGAAACCAGGGTCCGGACCCGCACTGGGCCTCTTCCACCCCGCCCCGCGGCAACCGGCGACGACCGCAGCCGCCCTGCTCCAGACCGACACCCCCCTCTTCATCGATGACCAGGGGTGTCTTCAGACGGGATCCGCCCTTACCGACGATGGCGCGCCGACCGTCCCTTTTGTCGGCATGGTTCCCCCCTGCCCCCCCGAGCAGTTGGGCGATCCCGACTTCTGCCGCGATCACGGTTTGCGCTACGCTTATGTCGGCGGCTCCATGGCCAAGGGGATCAGTTCCGTCGCCATGGCCCAGGCCTTCGGCGCCGCCGGAATGCTCGGCTTTTTCGGCGCCGCCGGCCTCCCCCTTGACGAGGTGGAGCAGGCTATCGCACAACTCCAGGGCGGTGCGACCCCCTATCCCTTCGGGATGAACCTGATCCACAGCCCGAACGAGCCCGACCTGGAAGCGGCGCTGGTGGAGCTCTACCTTAAACGCGGCGTCCGTCTGATCGAAGCCTCGGCCTTTCTCGATCTGACCTTGCCGGTGGTGCGCTTCCGCGTCCACGGCATCCACTGCGACGGCTCGGGACAAATTATCACACCGAACCGGATTATCGCCAAACTTTCCCGGGAGGAACTGGCCGCCAAGTTCCTCGCCCCGCCGCCGGAACGGCTGTTGAGGGAACTGGTCGCGTGCGGCCAGATCACCGCCGAACAGGCGGAACTGGCGGCGCACATCCCCATGGCCCAGGACATCACCGTCGAGGCTGACTCGGGCGGGCACACCGACAACCGCCCGGCCATCTCCCTCTTCCCCTCCATCCTCGCGCTGCGGGACAAGCTTCAAGCCCGCTACCGCTACGATCAGTCCCCGCGACTCGGCCTCGGCGGCGGCATCGCCACCCCAGCCTCGGCTCTGGCCGCGTTCGCCATGGGTGCCGCCTATCTCGTCACCGGCACTGTCAATCAGGCCTGCGTCGAGTCGGGCACCTGCGACGAAGTCCGCAAAATGCTCGCCGAAACCCGCCAGGCCGATATCACCATGGCGCCTTCGGCGGATATGTTCGAGATGGGCGTGCATGTGCAGGTGCTCAAACGTGGCACCATGTTTTCCATGCGCGCCGCCCGCCTCCTTGAACTCTACCGCCAGTGCGGCAGCATCGATGAGATCCCCGCCGCCGAACGGCAAAAGCTTGAAAAAACGTTCTTTCGCACCCCCCTGGAAAACATCTGGGAAGAGACCCGCGCCTATTTCGCCAAACGCGATCCCCGCCAGGTAGAACGGGCGCAACAGGATCCCAAGCACAAGATGGCCCTGATCTTCCGCTGGTATCTGGGGCAATCGCCGGTCTGGGCGAACCGGGGGGAGAGCTCGCGGAAAATCGATTACCAGATCTGGTGCGGTCCGGCCATGGGCGCTTTCAACGAATGGACCGCCGGCACCTTTCTCGAAGACCCCACCCGCCGCCGGGTGGTGCCTGTCGCTCTCAACCTGCTGCTCGGTGCCGCCTATCTCTGGCGCGCCCGTCAGCTGATCCTCCAGGGCTTTCCTCTTGCCGCCGCTGCGGCCTACGCGCCCCTGGAAACCGAGAATCTCAAGGAGTACCTCCGTTGAAAACCGATCGCGCCGAACAGAATGTCCACACCACTCCGTTTCCTCCCCTGGCCATCGTCGGCCTCGGCTGCCTCTTCCCCAAAGCCGATAACGTCGAGGCCTACTGGTCCAACATCAAGAATGGCGTGGATGCCATCCGCGAGGTCCCCGAAAGCCATTGGCGGGCAGCGGACTACTTCGACCCGAATCCCAAGGCGCCGGACAAGGTCTACGCCAAGCTCGGCGGTTTTCTCGACCCTGTCCCCTTCAATCCCATGGATTACGGCATCCTGCCCAACGCCTTGGAAGCGATCGACACCTCCCAGCTCCTCGGCCTGGTCGCCGTCGGCCAGGCCCTGAAGGATGCCGGTTACGGCCCGGAGCGGGAATTCGATCGGGAAAAGGTCAGCGTCATTCTCGGCGTCACCGGCGCCCTGGAGCTGGTCATCCCCCTCGGCGCCCGCCTCGGCCATCCCATCTGGCGCTCGGCCATGAAGGAGGCGGGGATCGACGATGCCGCCATCGACGACGCCGTCCAGCGCATCGGCGACGCCTATGTCCCCTGGCAGGAGAACTCCTTCCCCGGATTGCTCGGCAACGTTGTCGCCGGCCGCATCAGCAAGCATTACAATTTCGGCGGTACCAACTGCGTCTGCGACGCCGCCTGCGGCAGCTCCCTCTCCGCCCTCAACCTGGCGGCCCTGGAGCTGGCTACCGGCCAATCCGACATGGTCGTTACCGGCGGCATTGACACCTTCAACGACATCTTCATGTACACCTGTTTCAGCAAGACTCCGGCCCTTTCTCCCAGCGGCCATGCCCGCCCCTTCGATGCCGACGGCGACGGCACGACCCTCGGCGAGGGCCTCGGCATCCTGGTGCTGAAGCGCCTGACCGACGCCGAGCGGGACGGCGACAAGATCTACGCCGTGGTCAAGGGGATCGGCACCTCCAGCGACGGCAAGGGGAGCGCCATCTACGAACCGAGCCCCTCGGGCCAGCAGAAAGCCCTGCGCCGGGCCTATGAAAACGCCGGCGTCGAACCGGCCACCATCGGCCTGATCGAAGCCCACGGCACCGGCACCAGGGTCGGCGATGCCATCGAAGTCAAAGCTCTGCGCGAGGTCTTCGGCGATGCCGAACAGCCGACCTGCGCCCTCGGTTCGGTGAAATCGCAGATCGGCCACACCAAGGCCGCCGCCGGTTCGGCGGGGCTGATCAAGACGGCGTTGGCCCTGCACCACAAGGTGTTGCCGCCGACGATCAAGGTCAAAAAACCGCAGGACGCCGTGACTTCGGGGAAAACTCCCTTCTACATCAACAACGAAACCCGTCCTTGGCTCCCCGCCTCCGGCCATCCCCGTCGCGCGGCGGTAAGCGCTCTCGGCTTCGGCGGCAGCAACTTCCACTGTGTTCTCGAAGAATACCGTCCCGAAAAAGCGACTGTCGACTGGTCCGATGATATCCAGATCGCCGCCTTTTCCGCCGCCGACAACAACGGCCTGGAACAGGGATTGAAACAGTTCCCCACCACCGGTCCCTGGTCCGAACTGGCCCGCGCCGCCCGCACGAGCCGCCGCAATTTCGATCCCCGCCATAACGTTCGATTGGCCCTGGTCTTCGTCCGTGATGGAGCGGAACCGGCGGAACAGGTTCGCAAGGCCCTGGCCCAGCTGGAGAAGAACCGCACCCAGAAAAGCTGGACCACGCCGGACGGCATCTGTTTCGCTTCCGGGGAGGCCGAGGCGCCGCCGGCGGTGCTCTTTCCCGGCCAAGGGGCCCAGTATCCGGGGATGCTCAAGGAACTGGCCCTGCACTTCCCCGCCTTTTTCCAACGCTTCGAAGAGGCGGATCGTCTCTTTCCCAGCGAGGCCGGACCGCTCTCTGACTTCGTCTATCCCCGCCCGGCCTTCACCGACGGCGAACGCCAGGCTCAAAGCGAACGCCTGCGCGCCACCGAGGTGGCGCAACCGGCCCTGGGTGCGGTCAGCCTCGGCGCCTGGAGCGTCCTCGCCGACTTCGGCCTGAGCGCCTCGGCATTCGCCGGACACAGCTACGGCGAGCTCACCGCCCTCTGCGCCGCCGGAGTCTTGGATGCCGCCGACCTGCACCGGCTGTCGCGCCTGCGCGGTGAGTTGATGGCCGCCGGCAGTGGTGACAAGGGCTCCATGTTGGCGGTCTCGGCGCCGCTGGCTGAGATTGAGAAAGCACTTGAAGAAGAGAAGCTAAACCTCGTTCTAGCCAACAGAAATACGCCTGAACAAGGGGTACTTTCCGGCCCCGTCACAGAGATCCAACGGGCCGCCGAATGCTTGGGCAAACGGGGTCTGCGCTGCACGATGCTCAATGTCGCCGCCGCCTTTCACAGTGAACTGGTCGCCGACGCCGCTGGCCCCTTCGCCGAAAAACTGAAAGATGTGGCCTTTCGCGGCGCCCGGACGCCGGTCTATGCCAATACCAGCGGCGCCCCCTATCCCGCCGACGCCGCTGCCGTCCGGGATCTGCTCGCGAACCAGCTGGCGAAACCGGTGGAGTTCGTGCAGGAAATCGAAGCCCTGTACGCCGCCGGCATCCGCGTCTTTCTCGAAGTCGGCCCCGGCGCCCGCCTCACCGGCATGGTCAAGGCGATTCTCGGCGACCGCCCCCATCAGGCCCTGGCCATCGACGCCGCCAACGGCAAACGCTCGGCCCTGCTCGATCTCGCCCGCGCCCTGGCACAACTGGCGGTGCTTGGCCAGTCCGTAAGCCTCGATCGCTGGGATGATCGCCCCGAGGAAGCGGAAGCCGCAACGGGGAAGAAGGCCGGATTGACCGTCTCCATCGGCGGCGCCAACTACTTCAAGCGGCCGCCGAAACGTCCCGCCGCGGCCCGCCCCGCGCCGGTCACGCCCCCCACTCCGGCAGCGGCTCCCGTCTCACCGGCCGCCGCTCCGACGCCGGTCTCGCTCCCCGCTGCCGCCGCGATACCGACTCCCGCGCAACCTTCGAACGAAGCACTGCGTGAAGCCATGAACCTCAGCCGCCAGGGCTTGCAAGCCCTGCAGAATCTGCAGGAGCAGACCGCCCGCCTGCATCAGCAGTTTCTTACCGGCCAGGAGCAAGCGGTCCAGTCTTTCCTCAGTCTGGTCGAGCAGCAGCGCCGGATGTTCGGCACGGCTCCCGGCACCGTACCGGCCGCGGTCGCAACCCCCACGGTTGTGGCCCCGGCCTCTCCGCCGCCCGTCGCCCCACCGGTAACGATGGCCCCGCCCGTTGTCGCCTCTCCCATCATGGCGACGACTCCCGCCATCACCACCGCGCCGGGTCTGGATTCCGGCCGGGTCGCCGAGGTGCTGCTCGCCGTCATCGCCGAGAAGACCGGCTATCCCCGGGAGATGCTCGACCTCGATATGGCTCTCGACGCCGATCTCGGCATCGATTCCATCAAACGCGTTGAAATCCTCTCCGCTCTGCAGGAGCAGTTGCCCGAAGCGCCAACCGTGCGCCCCGACGAACTCGGCGTCTTGCAGACCCTGGGACAGATCGTCGAGCGCCTCGCCGTCGCCCCGTCAGCAGCCACGCCCGTTGCTGCCGCGAGCCCTTCCCCCGCTCTGGATTCCACCCGGGTCGCTGAGGTGCTTCTCGCCGTTATCGCCGAGAAGACCGGCTACCCCCGGGAGATGCTCGAACTCGATATGGCTCTCGACGCCGATCTCGGCATCGATTCCATTAAACGCGTCGAAATCCTCTCCGCCCTGCAGGAGCAGCTCCCCGACGCGCCCCCGGTTCGTCCCGACGAACTCGGCGTCCTGCAGACCCTGGGGCAGATCGTCGAGCGTCTCGCCGTCGCTGCCCCGGCCGCAGCCATGACTGTTGCTGCCGCGAGCCCTGCCGCCGCTCTCGATTCCAACCGGGTCGCCGAGGTGCTCCTCGCGGTGATCGCCGAGAAGACCGGCTATCCCCGGGAGATGCTTGAACTCGATATGGCTCTCGACGCCGATCTCGGTATCGATTCCATCAAGCGGGTGGAAATCCTCTCCGCTCTGCAGGAGCAGCTCCCCGACGCGCCCCCGGTGCGCCCGGACGAACTCGGCGTCCTGCAGACCCTGGGGCAGATCGTCGAGCGTCTCGCCGTCACCGCTCCGGCCATAGGGACAGCTTCCGCCGTCGCTGTCGCGCCGGGCCTGGCTTCCGGTCGGGTCGCCGAGGTACTCCTCGCCGTCATCGCCGAGAAGACCGGCTACCCCCGCGAGATGCTCGAACTCGATATGGCTCTCGACGCCGATCTCGGTATCGATTCCATCAAGCGCGTCGAAATCCTCTCCGCCCTGCAGGAGCAGCTCCCCGAAGCGCCGCCGATCAAGCCGGAACACCTCGGCACCCTGCAAACGGTGGCGCAGATCGTCGACTTCCTCGCCAGTGTTTCCGGCGCCCCGGCGCCCGCCCCTGCCGCACTTCCGGCCGAGCCCGTCGCCGGTGGTTCCGTCGAGCGCCAACTGCTCAAGGTCGTCCCGCTCAATCCCAAGGCGGAACGCGCGCGGTTGACCCTGGCCGGGGGCGAACTGGAGCTCTGGATCGGTGACGACGGCTCTCCTCTGGCTCATAATCTGGCGGCACGCCTCAAAGATCAGGGGCAGCTTACCCGGCTGATCCCCCTCGATGAACTTGACTTTCTCCCGGCGCCGTCGGAACTGGCCGGGCTGATTTTGCTTACGCCTGTTGCCGGCTGCGAGGACCGCGACCTGCTACGCACTTTCCGCCTCATGCAGATCGCCGGGGCCGGTCTCAATCGCGTCGCCGCAGAGCGCGACGCCCTCTTTGTCACCGTCTCCCGCCTCAACGGCAGTTTCGGACTTTCGCCCGGCGCCGCGCCCGCCGACCCCCTTTCCGGCGGTCTCGCCGGGTTGAGCAAAACCGCCGCCCACGAATGGCCGAAGGTGCACTGCAAAGCCATCGACCTGGCGGATGACTGGAGTTCACCGGATGAGGCGGCTGCGGCCCTGGCCGAAGAAATTCTCCGCGACGGACCGCGGGAAGTCGGCCTCTCCGCCGCCGGTCTGCACACCCTCAAACTGACGACCACCCCCCTTACGGGGGAACCCGGCGAGCTGCCCCTTTCCCCCGACGATCTCGTTGTTGTCAGCGGTGGCGCCCGTGGCGTCACGGCGGAAGTGGCGATCGCCCTGGCCCGCGCCGGGCAGGCGACGTTCCTTCTTCTCGGGCGGAGTTCGGCGCCGGAAGCGGAACCGGAGTGGCTGCGGGATCTGCAGGGAGAGACGGCCATCAAGCAGGCCCTGCTCCAGCATGCGGAAAGCCCGTTGAAACCAAAGGATCTGGAAACGCGCTACCAGAGCCTGCTGCACGGCCGGGAAATCCGCGCCAATCTGCGCCGCATCGAGGAAGCGGGGGGCCGGGCCCTCTATCGCAGCGTCGACCTGCGTGACTGTCAAGCACTGGCCCGGGTCATCGCCAAGGCGCGGGATGAACACGGCCCGGTACGGGGACTGATCCACGGCGCCGGGGTTCTCGCCGATCGCCATATCGCCGATAAAACCCTGGAGCAGTTCGAAATGGTCTATGCCACCAAGATCGCCGGTCTGCGCGCCCTGCTCGATGCCGTCGGCGACGACGAACTGCGCTTCATGGCCCTCTTTTCCTCTTCCACCGGCCGCTTCGGCCGCACCGGCCAGGTCGACTACGCCGTCGCCAACGAAGTGCTCAACAAGATCGCCCAGCAGCAGGCGCGGCTGCGTCCCCACTGCCGGGTGCTCTCCCTCAATTGGGGCCCCTGGGACGGCGGCATGGTGACACCGGGGCTGAAGAAGCTCTTCGCTCAGGAAGGGGTCGAAGTGATCGGCCTGCAAGCGGGCGCCGACTACCTGATCCAGGAACTGGCGACGCCCCCGGGCGGGCCGGTGGAACTGGTCATCCTCGGCACCCGCGAAACCGCCGCCAGCGAAGAACCGCCGGCGCCGCCGGAAAACATCCACGTTTCCAAGGCCTTCGATCTCGACCTGAGCGTCGCCCAGTATCCCTTCCTCCAGTCCCACGTCATGGACAAGAAGGCGGTGCTGCCTATGGCGATGATGGTCGAGTGGCTGGCGCAAGCGGCGATCCACAACAACCCTGGCCTGCGCTTCCACGGCTTCAACGACCTGCGAGTGATGAAGGGGGTGACCCTCGGCGCCGAGGATCTGCGCTCCCTGCAGGTGCTGACCGGCAAAGCCTTCAAGAGCGACGGTTTCCATGTGGTGCCGGTGGAGCTTTCCGGCCGCGTCGACTCCGGCCGGCCTCTGGTCCATACCCGCGCTAAGGTGGTGCTGGCCAACCGCCTCCCCGCCGCGCGGGCGGCGGCCGAGCCATTGGATTTGGCGGCCTACTCCCGGCCGATCGGTGAAATCTACCGGCCGGAGCGGCTTTTCCACGGCGCCGACTTCCAGGGATTGACCGATATTCTCGGCTGCTCGGAGGCGGGCATCAGCGCCCGGGCCAAAGGCGCTCCCGCCCCCGGCGACTGGATCGCTCAGCCCCTGCGCAACTCCTGGCTCGCCGATCCCCTGGTGCTCGATTGCGCCTTCCAGTTGATGATCCTGTGGAGCTTCGAGCGCTACAACGCCGGTTCCCTGCCGGTCTTCACCGGACGTTACCGTCAGTACGCCGAGCGTTTCCCCGAAGCAGGCTGCGAAATCCGCATCCAGGTCACCCGCCAGAGTCCGAGCACGGCGGCGGCCGACATGGAGTTCGTCGATCCCGCCGACGGCCGGCTCATCGCCCGCATCGAGGACTATGAGTGCGTCATCGACGCCTCGCTGAACCAGAGCTTCCAGCGGAATAAACTGCAGGGAGCCGCCTGAGCATGAAGCACGGAAAATCGGTGGCGATCGTCGGCCTCGGCGGGATCTTTCCCGACGCGCCGACCCTCGAAGCCTTCTGGAACAATATCGTCAACGGCGTCAACAGCTCCCGTCGCCCCCCCAAGGGGCGCTGGCTGCTGGAACCGGAGGAGGTCTACGATCAGCGGATTGGCGCCCCGGATAAGGTCTGTTCCGCCAAGGGTTGCTATATCGAGGGGGATCTCGGCCCCTTGCCCGAAGATCTCGCCATCGACCCCGATTTCGCCGCCGGACTCGATCCTCTCTTTCACCTGCTGCTGCGCGCTGGACACCGCGCCTTCGCCGGAGGAAAAACGGACACCCTCGACCGCGGCCGCGTCGGGGTCATCATCGGCCATCTCGCCCTGCCCAGCGAATCGGCCTCGGCCCTGGCCCGGGACTGGCTCGGCCGCACTTTCGAGGAACGGCTGCTGGGGGAGAGCCGCGTCGGTCCCCCCGTCGTCGCCGCCGTCAATCACCGGGTCGCCGGGCTTCCGGCCGGGCTGCTGGCCCGCGCCCTCGGTCTCGGCGGACCCAGCTACACCCTCGACGCCGCCTGCGCCTCGTCCCTCTACGCCATACATCTGGCGGTGGAGGAACTCCTTTCCGGCCGCGCCGACGCCATGCTCAGCGGCGGGCTCTCCCGCCCCGATCCCCTCTACACCCAGATGGGCTTTTCCCAGCTTCATGCCGTCTCCCCCACCGGCACCTGTTCCCCCTTTGATCAACAGGGGGACGGTCTGGTCGTCGGCGAAGGCTGCGGTATCTTCCTGCTCAAGCGCACCGAGGACGCCCTGCGCGACGGCGACCGCATCCTCGGGGTGATCCGCGGCATCGGCCTCTCCAATGATCTCGGCGGCAGCCTCCTCGCCCCCGCTTCCGAGGGACAGTTGCGGGCGATGCGCGCCGCCTACCAGCAGGCGGGCTGGAATCCGAGCGACGTCGATCTCATCGAGTGTCACGCCACCGGCACCCCGGTGGGGGACGCGGTGGAGTTCGCCAGTCTGAAAAGTCTCTGGGGGGATGGCGCCCAACGCCGGGAGCCCTGCATCATCGGCTCGGTGAAATCGAACATCGGCCACCTGCTTACCGCCGCCGGCGCCGCCGCCCTGACCAAGGTGCTGCTCGCCCTGCAAGCGGAAACCCTGCCGCCGACCGCCAATTTCCGCGCTCCGGCCAAAGGCATCGATCTCGACCAGAGCCCCTTTGCCATCCTCGCCGAGGCCAGGCCGTGGACGTCGCGCAAAGCGGGCCGGCCGCGCCGGGCAGCGGTGAGCGCCTTCGGTTTCGGCGGCATCAACGCCCATCTGCTGATCGAAGAGTGGCTGCCCCCCCAGCCGAGCAAGAGCCGGGTGGCCTTCCCCCCTTCTTTTCAGCGCACGCCCCAGCCCATCGCCATCGTCGGAATGGGTGCCCATTTCGGTCCCTGGGAAGATCTTGCGACCTTTCAACGGCAAGTCTTTGGCGCCGGAGAAGGACCGGCGGCTGCATCGCCAACACGCTGGTGGGGGGCGGAAGAAAGCCGCTGGCTGCGCGATAGCGGCATCAACGCCGCGGCCTTGCGCGGTCACTTCGTGCCGACCGTGGCGGCGGCACCGGGAGAGTTCCGCATTCCTCCCAAAGAACTGGAAGAAATGCTGCCGCGCCAGCTGCTCATGCTACAAGTGGCCGATGAGGCCCTGCGCGACGCCCAGCTCAAAGGGGAGGATCTGCTTCACGCCGGGGTCTTCATCGGCACCGGCCTCGATCTCAACGCCACCGGTTTCAGTTTCCGCTGGGAGATCCCCCGCCTCGCCCGCCGCTGGGCGGAAGAGTTGGGGCGCAAGCTGGATGAAAAAAGCATGGCCGAGTGGATCGCCGAACTGCGCGAGGCCGCCGGACCGCCTTTGACCGCCAACCGGGTGATGGGCGGACTGGGGAGCATCGTCGCCAGCCGCATCGCCAAGGAGTTCCGTGTCGGCGGGCCGAGTTTCACCCTCTCCAGTGAAGAAAACTCGGGGCTGCGCGCCTTGGAGGTGGCGGTCCATGCCCTCCGCGAGGGCGCCGTCAACCGCGCCGTCGTCGGCGCCGTCGATCTCCACGGCGACCTGCGCGCCGTCCTCGGCCGCCAGGATAAGCAACCCTATTCCCCCTCGGGATCATGCCGCCCATTCCAGCCCGACGCCGACGGCTCCCTCATCGGTGAGGGCGCGGCAGCCCTGGTCCTCAAACGTCTGGAGGACGCCCAGCGCGACGGCGACCGCATCTACGCCGTCATCCAGGGAATCGGCAGCGCCACCGGCGGCGCCGCCGAAAGTTCCCGCCCCGATCGCGCCGCCCTCGATCTCTCCCTGCACCGGGCTTTTCAGGAGGCCCGGCTTAAGCCCGCCGCCGTCGACTATCTGGAAACCCACGGCAGCGGAGACCTCGAGGAAGATGCCCTGGAAGGCGCGGCCCTGGCCGAGTTCCTCGATGCCGGCGGCGACGACCGGCCCTGCTGGATCGGCGCGGTCAAGGCCGAGATCGGCCATGCCGGTCACGCCGCCGGGCTCGCCTCGCTGGTGCGCGCCGCTCTCGCCCTCCATCACCAGATCCTCCCGCCGCTGTGCCCGTCCCAGATCGACGGCACCCCCTGGGCGAAACGGAAACGCCCCTACCGCTTGGCCTGCGCCCCCCAATACTGGCTGCGCGACCGCGCCGAGGGGCCGCGCCACGCCTTGGTCAGCGCCCTCGGTGGCGACGGCAGCTGCTCGACAGCCCTGCTCGAAGGCTTCGACGGCAAGGGGAAAACGCGCACCCCTTCTCTTCCCAGCCCCTTGGGGCCGTTGCGCGAAGGACTCTTCGCCCTCACCGGCGACAGTGCCGAAACCCTGCTCGGCAAGCTCAAAGCCTTGCGGGAGTTGGCCGCCACCCAAGCGGAAGGATCACTGGATGACCTCGCTCGCGCCTGGCTGCGGCGCTATCCCGTGGAACGCAGCCGGGGTCGCTGTCTGACTCTGGTCGCCGGGGATCGACAGGAACTGACGGCGCTGTTCGATCAGGCCCGGGACTGGCTGACCGAGTTTCCGGAAGAACGTCTGGACGGTAACGACCGCACCCCCCGGGGGCTGCGCGACCGGATCTTCTATAACCCCGCGCCGCTCGCCGCCGAGGGCAAAGTCGCCTTCATCTTCCCCGGCTCCGGCAATCACTTCGCCGGCATGGGCCGGGACCTCTCCGCCCGCTGGCCGGAAATCCACCGCCGGCAGGACGCCTCCAGCCACTATCTGCGCCGCCAGTATCTGCCCCAGCACTTCTGGGGGGAGAGCTTGAACGAGGCAATCCACGAGCATCACAACGCCCTGGTCATCGCCCAGGTCGCTCTTGGCACGGCGGTCAGCGACCTGGTGCGAGGCTTCGCCATCGAACCGCAACTGGTGAGCGGCTACAGCCTCGGCGAATCGGCCGGATTCTTTTCCTTCGGCGTCTGGAAGGATCGCGACGGCATGGCCCGGCGCCTGCGGGAATCGACCCTCTTCACCGAAGATCTGGCCGGGCCCTGCCAGGCCGCCCGCCGGACCTGGAAGCTGCCGCCGGAGGACGCGGTCGATTGGACCCTGGGCCTGGTCGCCGCCCCGGCGGAAGAGGTACGCCAAGCCCTCGCCGGCGAAGAACGGGTCTATCTGCTGATCGTCAACACCTACGAGGAATGCGTCATCGGCGGCCGTCGCGCCGATCTCGAACGGGTGGTCAAACGCCTCGGCGCGACCTTCATCCCCCTGCGCGGGGTGACCACGGTCCATTGCCCGGTCGCCGACCAGGTCGCCCATCGCTACCGGGAGCTGCACCGCTTCCCGACCACGCCCCCCGAGGGCCTGCGTTTCTACAGCTGTGCCCTGGGGCGTTCTTATCCCCTGGATGAAAACAGCGTCGCCGACGCGATTCTCGGCCAGGCCCTCGATACCGTCGATTACCCGCGCGTGGTCGAGCAGCTCTACGCCGACGGCGCCCGCATCTTCCTGGAAATGGGCCCCGGCAACTCCTGTACGCGCATGATCGGCCGCATTCTCAAGGATCGTCCTCATTTCGCCCGAGCCGCCTGCTATCCCGGCGTCGACGCCGTCTCCCTGATCTTGCGCCTGCTCGCGCAGTGCCTCGCCGAAGGGCTGCCGGTCGATGTCGCCGCCCTCTATCCCGAGGTTCCCGGTACCAAGGCAGTGAAAGCAAAGACGTCGCTGATCGCCACCGAGATCGGCGGCGCGCCTTTTGCCCCGCCCCGGCCGGCGAAAGAAGAGTCCCGGACGCCGGCAGCCTCACCCGCCTCCGCCCCAGTTGCGGTCGTCAAGCCCCCCCCGGCCACACCACCGACGCCCATCCCGCCGCTGATGCCCGTCGCGCCACCGACCATGCAAGCTCCGCTGAAAGCCGCGCCGTCAGCAACGGCCGCCGTGCTTGCCGAAAATCCCCTGCTCGCCCCGCTGGAGCGGCTGACCGCCGCCGGGGCCGAAGGGCACGCCGCCTATCTCAGCTTCGCCAACGGCCTGCGTCAGGCGTTGACGGAAAATCTCAACTGGCACATGGAACTGCTGTCCCAAAGCGTTCAGGGGGGAGAGCTCCCCCCCGTCGCTCCCGCCGCCGGCCTCTTCGCCGCCATCCCGGCGCCGTCCGCGCCACCTGCGGCCCCTGCCCGCCCGGCCCGTTTCAGTCGGGAGATGTGCATGGAAGCGGCGATCGGCTCCATCGCCAAAATGCTCGGACCCGAGTTCGCCGAAGCCGATACCTTCCCGACCCGGGTGCGCCTCCCCGACGAGCCGCTGATGCTGGTCGACCGCATTGTCGAGGTCGAAGGCGTACCGCGCTCCATGAGTCACGGCCGGGTCGTCACCGAGCATGATGTGACGGCGGATCGCTGGTATCTCGACGGCGGCCGCATCCCCACCTGTATCGCCGTCGAGGCGGGACAGGCCGACCTCTGGCTTTCGGGCTATCTGGGGATCGATTTCATCACCCGGGGGCTGGCGGTCTACCGCCTGCTCGACGCCGTCGTCACCTTCCACCGCAGCCTGCCGATGCCGGGGGAGATCATCCGCTACGACATCCACATCGATCAGTTTTTCCGCCAGGACCAGACCTATCTCTTCCGCTTCAACTTCGAGGCGACAGTGGGCGGCGAACCGTTCCTCTCCATGAAAAACGGCTGCGCCGGTTTCTTCACCGCCGAGGAACTGGAAGCGGGCAAGGGGATCGTCCACACCAAGTTCGATCTGCTGCCGCAACCTGGCAAACTCCCCGCCGATTGGCGGGAACTGGTGCCGATGGCGAAAGAAGCCTACAGCGCCGCCCAGGTCGACGCCATCTACGCCGGCGATCTTGCCGGTGCCTTCGGGCCGCGCTTCGCCCATCTCGACATCGGGCGTCCCCAGACCCTCCCCGGCGGCCGGCTCAAGCTGGTCGACCGGGTCATCGAGCTCGACCCGACAGGCGGCCGTTACGGCTTGGGTCAGATCCGCGCCGAGATGGACATCCGCCCCGACGCCTGGTTTCTCACCTGCCACTTCGTCGATGACCGGGTCATGCCCGGCACCCTGATGTACGAGTGCTGCATGCACACCCTGCGCATCTACCTGCTGCGGATGGGCTGGGTCGGCGCGGCCGGGGAGACCTGGTGCGAGCCGATGCCCGGCGTCGCCAGTGGTCTCAAGTGTCGGGGTCAGGTGATCGAGACGACGAAGGTCGTCACCTACCAGGTAAGCATCAAGGAGCTCGGCTACGGCCCGGAACCTTTCGCCATCGTCGATGCCCTGATGTTCGCCGACGGCAAGGCCATCGTCGAAATCCCCAACATGTCGGTGCGCCTGGCGGGATTGACCCGGGAGAAGGTCGAAAATCTGTGGAGGTCCAATGAACCGTCCGTAGGGGCGATTCATGAAACGCCCTTGCCATCACCCACCCCCGGATCGGTCGCGGGCCGGCGTCCGGCCCTCTACGATTACGAGAAGATCCTGGCCTTTTCCGCCGGCAATCCTTCGGAGGCCTTCGGCGAGCCCTACCGGATTTTCGACCGCGAGCGCAGAATCGCCCGTCTGCCCCGTCCGCCCTTCCAGTTTCTCGACCGCATCGTCGCCATCGACGGCGAACCCTGGAAGCTGGTACCGGGCGTAACGATCGAAGCCGAGTACGACGTCCCTGCCGACGCCTGGTATTTCGCCGCCGGCCGCCAGCCGGAGATGCCCTTCGCGGTCCTGCTCGAAACCGGCCTGCAACCCTGCGGCTGGCTCGCCGCCTATCTCGGTAGCGCCCTGACCAGCGACATCGACCTGCGCTTCCGCAACCTCGACGGCAACGCCGTGCAGCACCGGCCGGTAACGCCCCAATCGGGCACCTTGACCACCAAGGTCAAGATCACTCGCATCTCCAGCAGCGGCGGCATGATCATCCAGAGCTACGATTTCGAGATCAGCGATGCCCAGGGGCCGGTCTACACCGGCGATACGGTCTTCGGCTTTTTCTCTGCCGCCTCCCTCGCCCAGCAGGTCGGGGTGCGCGACGCCCGCCCCTATCAACCGAGCGCCGAGGAGATGTCCCGAGGCGAGGCCTTCCCCTACCCGGTCGACGCCCCCTTCCCGGATACGCAACTGCGCATGGTCGATGCCATCGAGCTCTTCGTCGCCGACGGCGGTCCCCAGGGGCTCGGCTTCATCCGGGGAACGAAGCGGGTCGACCCCGGGGAGTGGTTCTTCCAGGCCCACTTCTATCAGGACCCCGTCTGCCCCGGTTCCTTGGGTCTCGAATCCTTTTTGCAGCTGCTAAAAGTGGTCGCGGTCAGACGCTGGGGCGGCACGCCCGCCACCCGCCTGGAGACCGTCGCCCAAGGGATGCGTCACCAATGGAACTACCGGGGGCAGATCATCCCCGAGAATCAAAAAATCACCATCGAAGCGGTCGTCACCGCCGTCGACGATGCCCGACACCTGCTCACCGCCGACGGCTACCTGACCGTCGACGGCAAGGTGATTTACCAGATGAAGGATTTCAGCCTGCGCTGGTCCTGAATCACATTCCGCCCAACAAAAATCGGCCGGAAGCGGTACTTATGACGCTTCCGGCCGATGGCCGTACTCACCTGAATGCCCTTGTTTCCTCTCTTACCCTTCCTCCACTTCCGTCTTTTCCATCCACCGCGCCATCAACCGATACAACACCGGCACCACCACCAGGGTCAGCAAGGTGGCGAAGGTCAGGCCGAAGATCACCGCCACCGCCATCGGTCCCCACCACTCGGCCGACTCGCCGCCGATCTCCCAGCTTAAGGAGCGGAAATCGAAACTGATCCCCACGGCCATGGGGAGCAGGCCGAGGATGGTGGTGACGGCGGTGAGCATAACCGGGCGGAAGCGCACCGTGCCGGCGCGGATCAGGGCCTCGCGCAAGGGCATCCCCTGGGCGCGCAGCTGGTTGATGTAGTCGATGAGAACGATGGCGTTGTTGACCACAACCCCGGCCAGGGAAATGACGCCGATGCCGGTCATGATGACGCCGAAGGGAGTGACGGTGACGAGCAGGCCGATCAGCACCCCGGTCAGGGAGAGGATGACCGAGGTCATGACGATCAGGGTCTGGGAGAGGGAGTTGAACTGGGTAACGAGCACCAGGGAGATGAGAAAGAGCGCGGCGAGGAAGGCCTTGCCGAGAAAGTCGATAGCCTTCTGCTGTTCTTCCTGCTCGCCGGAGAAGGCCAACTGGTAGCCGCCGGGCAGTTTCAGCTCGACCAGATGCGCCTGCACCTCCTTGAGCACCTCGTTGCTGTTGCGTCCCAGGGTATTGGCGGAAATCGTCACCACCCGTTTCTGATCGAGATGGCGGATGGCACCGAAGCCGGCGGCAAGGCGTATGGTCGCCACCGTGGAAATCGGGACGGGATCGCCGCCAGGGGTGGGAATGAGCAGATTCTCGATATCGACCAACCGCTGACGGCGATCTTCAGGCAGGCGCACGACGATATCGTATTGGTCCTGACCGTAGCGGTAGTTGCCAAGCTTGCTACCGCTGACGGCGGCCTTGACCATGTTGGAGATCTCGGAGGTGGAGAGGTTGAGCAGGGAGGCCTTTTCACGATCGACCAAAATCTGGATTTCCGGCTTGGCTCGGGCGAAGTCATCCTTGAGATCGACCAGGCCGGGCACCTCGGCGATCAGCTTGCGGGCCTGCGCTACCAGCGCATCCAGGGTCTCGATATTCTCACCGCTGATTTCGATATTGATGGGCGGACCGGTCGGCGGGCCGTGCTGTTCCTTCTCGACCTTGATTTCGGCGCCGGCGAAATCGGCCAGGGCGCGGCGCAAGCGCTCCAGCACCGCATCGGAACTTTCCCGGCGATCGATGCGTTCGACAAATTCCATCGAAACCTTGCCCATGTGCGACTGGCCCCCACTCTCGGCGCCAGCCTCGCCGCTCGGTGCCACCCCGGCCTCGCCGGTGACGAAACGGATATCCGCTTCCGCCAGGGCGAGCTTTTCGACCTGACGGACCAGGGCATCGGTACTGTCGAGGCGGGTCCCTTCCGGCGCCTTGATTTCCACAAAGGCCCGGTTCGGCTCGGTATCGGGCAGAAATTCCAGGCCGTGCCCGAACTTCCCGTAGAGGGCGGAAACCCCGATGAGCAGGCCGAAGGCGGCCAGGGCGACGAGCAAGCTGTGATCGAGAGCGATTTCCAGGGTCTTGCGGTAGAGGCGGACGATCAGGGTGCGATCTTCCTGGGGATGGAGTTCCTTCGGGCGCAGGCGCATGAAACCGGCGCAGAGCACCGGATTGATGACCAGGGCGACGAAGAGCGAGGCGCTCAAGGTGATGATCAGGGTAATGGGCAAAAACTTCATGAACTCGCCCATAATCCCCGGCCAGAAGATCATGGGTAAAAAAGCGCAGAGGGTGGTCAGGGTCGAGCTGATCACCGGCCAGCCGACCTCGGATGCGGCGATCCGCGCCGCCTTGATGCGCCCGTTCCCTTCCTGCATGTGGCGATAGACGTTCTCGACAATGACGATGGCGTTATCGACCAGCATCCCCAAAGCGAGGATCAGGCTGAAGAGGACGACCATGTTGAGGGTCATGTCCAACGCCTGGATGACGATAAAAGAGAGGAGCATGGAAAAGGGGATGGCGATGGCGACGAAGAGGGAGTTGCGCAGACCAAGAAAGAAAAAGAGCACGGCGACGACCAAAATCAGGCCGGTGAGGATGTTGTTTTCCAGCTCACTGACCATGCGTCGGATATCCTTGGACTGATTGAGCGTCACCTCCAGGGAGATCCCCTCGGGGACCAGATCGCGAGCCCCTTCCAGCAGGGCGAAGACCTGGTCGGCGACGGCGATGATATTTTCGCCGGTACGCTTCTTCACCGCCAAGCTGATGCTCTCCATGCCCCCCAAGCGGGCATGGCTGAGACGGTCCTCGAAGGTGAAGTCGACCGTCGCCACATCCTTGTAGTAGATGGGGCGGCCGTCGCGGGTGACCATGACCAGGTTGTCGATCTGGTTAGGATCGGTGAACTCGCCGGGGATGCGCAGCAGGTACTTGCCTTCGCCGAGATCGATGCTGCCGCCGGGGATGTTGACGTTTTCCCGCTGGATGGCGGCGAGAATCTCGGCGAAAGAGAGGCGGTAGGCGGCGAGGCGGTCGGGGTCGAACTCGACCCGCACCTGCCGTTCCCGGGCGCCGGTCAGAACCACGTCGAGCACCCCGGGAATCTCCTCGATGCGTTCCTCCAACTCCTCGGAAACCCCCTTGAGGACGGTCTCCCCTACATCCCCGGAGATCGCGACCATGAGGATGGGAAACTCGGAGAGGTTGATTTCGAGGATTGACGGGTCTTCCTCCAGATCGTTGGGGAGATCCCCTTTGGATTGATCGACCTTGTCCCGCACCCACTGCAGGGCGTCGTCGATATCCACGTCGGGATGAAATTCGATGGTGATCATCGACGAGCCTTCGGCGCTCACCGAGCGGATCTCCTCCACCTCCTTGAGCCCCTTGAGCTTGCGCTCGATGGGGAGGGTGATGAGGGATTCGACGTCTTCCGACGCCACCCCTTCGTAATTGGTCACCACCAGCACATAGGGGATGGTGATGTCCGGGTTGGACTCCCGGGGCAGGGTCAAATAGCTATAAATGCCGACGACGACGGCGATGAACATCAGCACATAGACGGTGCCCCGGCGCTGGATGGCGGCGTTGGTGATGAGCATCTCAGGGCTCCACGATGACGATGGGAGAACCGTCGTTGACCAGATGCTGCCCCTTGACCAGCAGCGCCTCGCCCGGACTCAGTCCCGCCTCGACCACCACCCGGCCATCGATGACGGAACCGAGACGCACATCCCGCTGCCGGGCCGTTCCGTCCTCGGCGACGTAGACCAGCTTGCGCCCTTCCTGGTCGACAACGGCGTGCAACGGGATGGCGATCGCCCCGGGCAGCTCCCGGCGCAGGGCGGAGACGCGCACGATCATCCCCGGCCGCAGCCGTCCCCCGCCGTTGGCCACCTCGACCTTGGCCGTGTAGGTGCGGGTCAGGGGATCAGCCTTGTAGGCGAGATGAATGACCTCGCCGGAAAATTCCTCCCCCCCCGTCTGATTGACCTGAGCCGGGGTGAGGCTGACCTTCTCCCCCAGGGTGAGAAAACCGACATCCTTCTCCGGCACTTCCAGCAGCACCTTGAGCCGGTCGACCTGAACCAGCTCGGCCACGGCCATGCCGGCGGTGACATATTCCCCCCGATCGACCAACCACTTGTCGAGCACTCCATTGATCGGCGCATAGAGGGTGCTCTTCTCCAGAGCGACCTGCGCCTGGCGCAGCTCGGCGGCGGCGGCATCCTGGGCGGCGGCGGCATTGTCGTATTCCTGGGGGCTGATAAGTTTTTCGTCACGCAACCGCCGCAGACGATCACGGGAGACGGTACGCAGTTCCGCCTCGGAGCGCGCCCGGTCGAGGGCGGCCTGACGGCTATCGGAATCAATGCGCAGCAGTGGTTCGCCGACCTGCACCCGTTCCCCCTCTTGCGGGCCGCGCCAGCGCACTGGGCCATCGATCTCGGCGGCGAGCAGCAGATCCTCCCAGGCCTCCAACGAACCGGGCAGGGTCAGCAGTTCACGCAGATCGCGGGTCGTCACCGTTTCCACCACGACATTGGTCCGTTTGACCTCGACGGTTGCGGGAGATTCGGGAGCGGACTCGCCCGGGCCTTCTTGAGCGCAGCCGGCCAAGAGCAGAATCAGTAATAAGTAGAGGGGCATGGAGAACATTCCTGATTTATGGGGGGAGGAAGAACTTGGGCGCATGTCGAATCAACTTTCGCCGGAGAGGGTGCGCTGGTGGAGGTAGTGCAAAAGCGTGCTTTCATCGCCGGAAAGCCCCCCGGCGCTGCCGATGCCGGCAAGGGCCTGACGCAGCAGGACGCGGAGCACCGCGGCCATTTCCGCCTCGTTTTGCAGATAGCCCGAATACCAGCTGGAGAGCATGAGCAGGTACTGGGCATAGAGGTGGCCGATGGCGGTCAGCGTGTCGAAGCGTCCGCCGATCTCCCCTCGCCGGCGGGCGCGCTCGAGAATCTCGCCGACGCCGCGGACATAACGGCTGTTGAGTTCCTGCGATTGGGCCCGGCCGGCGGTCCGGGGAAAGGCCATTTCCCGCATCAGCAGCCGACCGAACTCCTGATTGCTGGTGACGAACCGGAACTGGCTGGTAAAAAGGGTCAACAGTTGTTCGAGAACGGGCGCCTCGGGATCGTTCTTTTCCGCCAACACGGCAAAGGCGTAGTCGATCTCGTCTTCGCAGAAGGCCAGAAAGATCTCTTCCTTGGCGCGAAAGTAACCGTAGATCGTCCCCTTGCCAATCCCTGCTGCCCGGGCGATCTTCTCGATACTGGTCTTTTCGAACCCCTGCTCGGCGAAAAGCCGCACCGCCGCCGCGATGATCGCCTGCCGGGTCGCCCGTTTTTTCGCTGCGCGGATACCGCTCATCGTTTACTCCATAAAAAGTCGAACGCGGTCGAATTTTATCCCAGCCCCCCAATGATGGCAATGAGGAATTTCGACCTCGGTCGAATTTTCGAACGGTCCGCTCTTTCTTACTTCGTGATTGCCATGGATGAGAAACATAGGTTATATTTTTATATAACCAACAAGGAGTGTTCCCATGCATACCACCAATCTGCGCAAAGTCGGCGGTTCCGTCATGCTGGCGGTACCGCCGGCGATTCTCGACCTGCTGCATCTTCATCCCGGAGAAACGGTGGGACTGACCGTGGAAGATGGCCGACTGGTGATCGAACCTTCCGTCAAGCCCCGTTACACCCTCGATGAACTGCTCGCCCAGTGTGACGGTTCCGCCGAAATCAGTCCGGAGGATCGGGTCTGGCTCGATGAAAAACCCTCGGGCAACGAGTTGATCTGATGGAACGCGGCGACATCTATCTGGTTTCCCTGGACCCGACCTCGGGGCATGAACAGCAGGGACGACGCCCGGTTTTGATCGTCTCTCCCGGCGCCTTCAACCGCCTCACGCGCACTCCGATCGTGCTCCCGATCACCACCGGAGGGAATTTCGCGCGAACGGCCGGCTTTGCCGTTCCCTTGAGTGGAACGTCGACGAGCGGGGTCATCCGTTGCGATCAGCCCCGTGCCCTCGATCTCGCTTCCCGTCAGGCCCGCAAGCTCGAAAGCGTCCCCCAGGCCGTCATCGACGAGGTTTTGGCCAAATTGACGACGATTTTGCAGTGAGCCGTTATTCTGATGCGAACAGCCGACCCCGCCCGAGGAGGCGCCCATGAACCCCATCCCCTTGATCGAAAAATACTACCCCCCCGGCTCCCTCGCCCACCGCATCCTGCTGCGCCACAGCGGCCGGGTCGCGGCCAAGGCGATGCAGGCCGCCCGCCATGCCGCCTTACGGGAAACGGTCGATGTGCCGTTCGTCCGCGAGGCGGCATTGCTGCACGATATCGGCATCTTCTACACCGACGCGCCGGACCTCGGCTGTCCCGGTGCCTTGCCCTATCTGGCCCACGGCTACAAGGGGCGGGAACTGCTGGAAAAAGAAGGATATCCCCGGCATGCCCTGGTCTGCGAACGGCACATCGGCGTCGGCCTGAGCGCGGATGAGATCCGCGATAAGGGCCTGCCCCTGCCGATCCGCGATATGCTCCCGCTGAGCGTCGAAGAAGAGATCGTCACCTACGCCGATCTCTTCTTCTCCAAAAACCCCCGGGAGCAGGACCGGGAACGGACGCCGGAGGAGGTGCGCAAGACCCTGCGCCGGTTCGGCGAAGACAAGCCGGCGATCTTCGACGCCTGGCACAAGCGCTTCGGCGGCTGAACAAACACCTATGGAAGCCTGGATTCAGGATTTTTTTCACTGGCTGCCGACCGGGGCACTTTACTACGCCCTGGTCTTCCTGATCTCCTTCTGCGAATCCCTGGCCTTCGCCGGAATCGTCGTGCCCGGCAGTACCCTGATCGTCTTCACCGGCTTTCTCGCCGCCAACGGCAAGGGCGCCTACGTGCCGCTAGTGCTCGCCGCCACCCTCGGCGCCATCCTCGGTGACCTGCTCAGTTACTGGCTGGGGGCGCGAATGGGTGCGGCCCTGCTGGCTCGCCCCCTGTTCAAGCGCTACCGGGGACTCTTCCGCAAATCCCAGATCTTCTTTCTCGAACATGGCGGCAAAAGCGTCTTTTTCGGCCGTTTCATCGGCCTGATCCGTCCCTTCATCCCCTTCGTCGCCGGCTACGCCCGCATGCGTCCCGGCCTCTTCGCCCTTTACGCCGTCATCAGCGGCATCCTCTGGGGCCTGGCTTATCCCGGTCTCGGCTATTTCTTCGGCGCCAGTTGGCAGATGGTGGAACTCTGGGCCGGACGCTTCAGCTACCTGCTGGCGGCGCTGGTGGTTCTGCTCGTCGGCAATCATCTCTTCTGGAGAAAACTCGCTCCTCGACTCTGGTCTCTGGGGCAACGGTATCGCCTCCGGATCGCGGAATCATGGCGAAATCTCCTGCAAAGACCGGCGGCACGCCGTCTCAAAGAACGCCATCCGGGATTCTGGACCTTTCTCGCCGATCGCTTCGATCCCCGCCATAGCGCCGGACTCTTTCTCACCGCCGGCTTCGCCGGGGTCCTTCTCTTTTCCGTCCTCTTCATCCTCCTGGTCGGCCCCTTCCCTCATCTCGACCAAAGCATCCACCAGAGCCTCGCCCGATTACGCCATCCCGTCGCCGACCCCATCGCCCTGCTCATCACCTATCTCGGTAATGGGCCGGTCATCGCCCTCCTCGGGATCGGGGCCAATCTCTGGCTGCTTTTGCGCCGCCGCTATTTCAGTATCCTGCTCCTGACCGGGGGAACCCTCGCCGGGGAACTCCTCGTCTATCTCTTCAAGCTCCTCTTCGCCCGGCCCCGGCCCGAATCCCCCTTCATCCATCTGGTCATGGATCTGCACGGCTTTCCCAGCGCCCATGCCTTTGTCGCCCTGGTCTTTTACGGCCTGCTCGTTTATATGCTCCTCGATAGCCTGAACAATCTGGAAAAGCGCTTTTACCTGGTCGTCGGCGGCAGCCTGTTGACTCTGCTCATCGGTTTCAGTCGACTCTACCTGGGGGTGCACTGGTTCAGCGATGTGCTCGGCGGCTACGCCCTCGCCGCCGCCTGGCTGAGCCTGCTCATTACCGCCGGAGAACTGCGCCGCCGCCGGGCCGGTGAGTTCCCCTGGGGTCCGCCGCCGGCCCGCCCCGCCCTCTCGCCGGGTCGTCGGCGGTTGCTTCTCGCTCTGGCCGCCATCCCGCTACTCTGGGCGCTTTGGGACTATGTCGACTATCGCCTGGAAAGGGATCTCGGCCCCCGGCAGAGGTTTACAACCACCGTTGAATCGGCTAGGATGCCTGCCGACAAGCCGGTTTCATCCCCTTGATCGTAAGGATATTCACTTTTATGCGCAGACGTTTGCCCGCCGAATGGGAAGAGCAGGAGGCCGTTCTTCTCGCCTGGCCGCATGTAAATAGCGACTGGTGTGAGGATCTGGCCCTGGTGGAGCCAGTCTTCGTCGCCATCGCGAAAGCCGTCGCTCGCTTTCAGCGGGTGCTGATCGTCGCCCCGGAGACGACGGCGATCGCCGAACAACTGCACCGGGCCGGGATCGATCTGGAGCGGGTTTCGCTCTACGCCCTGCCAACCAACGACACCTGGGCGCGGGATTTCGGCCCGATCACCATCTTCGAGGAGGACGAACCGGTCCTCTGCGATTTCGGCTTCAACGGTTGGGGTCTCAAGTTCGCCGCCCATTTCGACAATCGCATCACCGCCGAACTGGCCCGCCTCGGGGGCTTCGGCCAGCGCCGGGTGTCGGTGCCGGGGCTGATCCTCGAAGGGGGGAGCATCGAAAGCGACGGCGCGGGGACGCTGCTGACCACCGCCCAGTGCCTGCTCGAAGCCAACCGCAATCCCCACCTGACCCGGGTGGAACTGGAAGAAAAGCTGCGGGAACTCTTCGGGGTCGATCATGTCCTCTGGCTGGAACACGGCTATCTGGCCGGGGACGATACCGACTCACACATCGACACCCTGGCGCGGCTCGCCCCGGACAACACCATCCTCTACGTCAGATGCGCCGACGAGCAGGACGAACACTATGGCGCCCTGGCCGCCATGGAGGCGGAGCTGCGCGCCCTGCGCCCCCGCGCCGGGGGGCGTTTCCGTCTGCTCCCTCTGCCCTGGCCCAAAGCCTGCTTCGATGACGAAGGCGGCCGCCTGCCCGCCACCTACGCCAACTTCCTCGTCATCAACGGCGCGGTGCTGGTGCCGACCTACGACGACCCAGCCGACGCCGAAGCCTGCGCCGTCATCGGTCGGGCCTTTCCCGGCCGGGAGATCGTGCCCATCGATTGCCGGGCATTGATCCGGCAACACGGCTCCCTGCATTGCGTCACCATGCAGCTGCCGAAAGGAGTTCCGGCATGAATACGCTGAAAGTCGCCCTGGTGCAGCACGGTTGCACCGCCAACCGGGAAGAAAATATCCGTAAGAGCATTGACGGCATCCGCCGCGCCGCCGCGCAAGGGGCGCAACTGGTAGTGCTGCCGGAGTTGCACTGTGGCCTCTATTTCTGCGTGACGGAAGAGACCGGCTGCTTCGATCAGGCGGAAACCATCCCCGGACCGAGCACCGAGGTCTTCGGCGCTCTCGCCCGGAAACTGGGGATCGTCATCGTCACCTCCCTCTTCGAAAAGCGGGCGCCGGGCCTCTACCACAACACCGCCGTGGTTCTGGAAAAAGACGGCTCCATCGCCGGGAAATACCGCAAGATGCACATCCCCGACGATCCCGGCTATTACGAAAAATTCTATTTCACCCCCGGCGATCTCGGCTTCACCCCCATCGACACCTCCGTCGGCCGCCTCGGGGTACTCGTCTGCTGGGATCAGTGGTATCCGGAAGCGGCGCGGCTGATGGCCATGGCCGGGGCTGAGATGCTCATCTACCCCACCGCCATCGGCTACGATCCCAACGACAGGGCCGATGAGCAGGCCCGTCAGCGCGACGCCTGGATCACCATCCAGCGCGGGCACGCCGTCGCCAACGGCATCCCCGTCGTCAGCGTCAACCGCATCGGCTTCGAGGAAGATCCTTCCGGTCAGACCGCCGGCGCCCGTTTCTGGGGAAGCAGCTTCGCCGCCGGTTGCCAGGGGGAACTGTTGGTCAGTGCCGGCCAAGATCAGGAAGAAGTGCTGCTGGTAGAGATCGATCGGGCGCGTAGCGAAGCGGTGCGGCGCATCTGGCCCTACCTGCGGGATCGGCGCATCGACGCTTACGGTGACCTGTTGCGGCGCTATCGGGATTAAATCATGACAAGATACGCATGTTTCATCGGCTGCCTGCTACTCGCCCTTTTCAGCACGCCGACGTCGGCAATGGCGAACCTTCCCGACTTCACGACCTGGCTCGACCAGGTTCGCGCCGAGGCCCTGGCCCGGGGGATCTCCCCGGCGACGGTCGCCTCCGGCCTGGATGGACTGACGCCGCTCGATTACGTCATCGAACAGGACCGCAAGCAGATGCCGCGCAGCGACGGTCAGAAACGCACCGGGATGTACAGCCGCTATCTGCAACGGGTGATGCCCCCGCAAAAGATTGAACGGGCCAAGGCCCGTTATCTGGAACGCCGCAACCTGTTGCGCCGTATCAACGCCCACTTCGGGGTGCCCGGCCATTATCTGGTGGCGTTGTGGGGGATCGAAAGCCATTTCGGCGATCATCAGGGCAAGACCCCGGTTATCCAGGCCTTGGCCACCCTCGCTTACGACGGCCGGCGGGGGGAGTTTTTCCGGGGGGAACTCTTCCGCGCCCTGGAGATCATCGATCAGGGGCATATCCAGCCGGAGAGCATGGTCGGTTCCTGGGCCGGAGCTATGGGGCAGGTGCAGTTCATGCCGTCGAGTTTCATGAATTTCGCCGTCGATTTCGACGGTGACGGGCGCAAGGACATCTGGAGCAACGAAGCCGATGCTCTGGCCTCAGCCGCCAACTACTTGAATGCCAACGGCTGGCGTTCGGGACAGGGCTGGGGGGAAAAGGTAGTGCTACCCAAGGGTTTCAATACTCGTCTGGCTGGACTGAACACGCGCAAGACCCTCGCTCAATGGCGACGCCTCGGCGTTCGCCATATCGATGGGCCCGGTCATCTCCAGGCATCGCTGCTGCTCCCCGACGGCACCAACAGTCCGGCCTTTCTGGTTTACGACAATTTCCGTGTGCTCCTCCACTGGAACCGCTCCCAATCCTTCGCCCTGACCGTCGGTCATCTGGCCCACCGCCTTTACGCCTTGGAGCGGAAAACCTTTCCCTGAGCAAGGGAACGTAAAATTTTCTTTTCTTTAGAAAATGGTTAGTGTATTGATAGCCGTTGGCTAGGCCGCTCAGCCTGCCCCGTTCCGCCAACGGCGAGACGGGGTTTTTTCGTGGGCCGGCGCAACTTCTCCCGTCGATCCGGAACATACCGACCATGTCAGCCTATCTCGATAAATTCCGTTCCTTGTTCCTGAATCGCTACTTCCTTTTCGTTCTGGCGCTGATCCTGGCCACGGAAATCTGCCAGCGCTGCGGCGGCCTGCCTGCCCTTCGCCATGCCTGGCGCTTGGAAATCCCGCTGCTGCTCTATCTCTACTGGCTCGGCAACCGCATGCTGCGTCCCTCCCGCCGGCAACCCTGGCTGGCGGCGATTCCCGCCGTGCTGCTCTACGTCATCTTCGATCTCTACCACATGCAGTTCGGCCGTCTGCTGCGCATCACCGAAGTTGCGCAGATCCCGGAACTGATCCAGGTTCTCACGCCGGGCATCCGCCTCGCGACCTTTCTGGCGGTGGGTATCCCGTTGACGCTCTTCCTCCGCGCCGTCGCTTGGCGTCGCTGGAAATCGACCCTGGCGGCGGCAATCCCCCTGTTTGCGATCTGTCTCTCCATCGCGCTCTATCCTAGCGGCATCATGGCCCTTTTCGCCAAAACCCAGACGGCCATGGTCTTCTATTCGGATACCAAGAGCGCCAAGGCCAACGGTCGAGTGGCGATGATGCTCTACAACGAGGCGAAGCGCCGCAGCTATCTGCAGGAAACCACCCACTACCAGGGGGATACGCCCTATCTGAAAAAATACGCCAAGCGCACCGAACAGATCCGCCATCAGCGGGATAAGCGCAACGTGCATCTGGTGGTGCTGGAAAGCTTTCTCGACCCATCCCTGCTCGGCGCCGCCCGATACTCCAAGGATCCGGCCCATCCGGCCTTTTCCGAACTGTTCGGCGGCAAAGGCAGCCTGAGCATTTCCCCGGTCTTTGGCGGCGGCACCGCCCAGGCCGAATTCGAGGTACTCTGCGGCGTTCCGGCGATGCGGGAACTGTCAGGGATCGAGTTCGACGTCTTTACCGGCTCCCCCACCCCCTGTCTCCCTTATCTGCTCGCGGAAGGCGGCTATCAGACCCTGGCCAGCAATGCCTACAAGCCCGATTTCTTCAACTCGACCAATGCCTATGCCGGCATGGGCTTCAATAGTATTTTCTACCCTCGGGAGTTCGCCCCGGGCTGGGACAGCTATTTCGGCACCGGCGAGGTCGGCGACGAAATTTACATGTTCGACGGCGACCTGCTGGACAGCAATCTTGCTTTCATCGCCGAAAAGATCCGCGCCAGCAAGGGACGACCGCTCTTCAACTATATCATCGGCATGTACGGCCACCTGCCGCATATCCTCGACGATGCCAAGCGTCCCCGGGTTCTCCGGGTGGAAGGCGCACCCCAGCTCGGCCAACTGGAGCGCGCGGTCAACCAGTATTACTACCGCACCGAGGCCATCGCCAGATTTGTTCAGGGCCTGCAGCGCATCGATCCGGAAAGTCTGGTGATTCTGGTCAGCGATCACCTCCCCAGCCTCGACCAGGGGCCCCTAACCTATCGGTCCCTGAACTATCTGGCCGGAGTGGAGGGGGATATCCACCTCAACCGCATCTACTTCATCGAAAACGGCAAGGTGACGCGTCACCGCACCATCAATCACTACGACGTGCCGCGAATCGTCCTCGACTATGTGACGCGGGGGGAATACTGCCGGGATGGGGATGGGGATTGCGATTTTACCCCGGAAGAGAGCCCCGAGGAAAAGACGGTGTATCGGGAGGAGTACATGACGATCATGGCCAGAGCCATGCTCTGAGTTGAAAAAACGACGCCCGCCTTTTCAGGCGGGCGTTTTACATCAGGCCGGGGCTGAAGAACTTTCCGCTTCACCCTCACAGTTTTCAACCACGCTGCGCAGCCAGCCGATTTCATCGGGGAGAAACTGCTTGGGATAGTCGCTGCCGACATTGAGCGCCCAATGCAGAGGCGGGTCCGATATGCGCGCCAGGGCGTAACCCGCCACCAGCACATAACTGACTTCGGCACCGGCCCAGGCATAGAGGCGATCCTCCCGATCAAACAGCATCAGGAAATCTTCCCCTTCTCCGTCGATAATCAACGGCACCGCATTCTCGGAATCGTCGGCAGTGATTTCCCCGGACTTGCCCTCTTCCGCCTGGGTTGGCACGTAGAAGTTGGAATTGAGAAAAAGATCGTAAAAACGTGTTTGTTTATCGTGATCTTCGGGTTCCTGCTGACAAAGGCTCAGGGCCAGATCGAGGTCGGTCATGGCAAAGGATTCCTTTCGTGGAAGGGGAAAATAAAAATCGTTCGTTGCCGACCGGCGAAGCTCAGTGTTGCGAACGGCGAATACCGCGCCAGATCCGGCAGTGTTTGATCAGTTTGATCAGACAGAGAACCCCGACCATCAGCACCAGGGCGTTGGACAGGTTCAGAGTATACTGGGGACCGAAATAAAAAAAGCCGTGTTCATGCAGCAAGACCAAGGACCCAAGTACCCCGCCGGTCATGGTGATGATGCGCACAATAGTAATCTGTTTGATTGTCAGCCCTTCGGACATGAATCCTCCGCGTTTAGAAAGGCGGTCAGAATACACGTTTCCCCGGAAAAAGGGAAACGGAACCGCCGCTGTCCGCTGCAGCGCCGTTGCCGGACGAAAAAAAGGGTTGACGATTTCTCGTCAACCCCTGTTTTTTCTTGGTGCCGAAGGGGAGACTCGAACTCCCACGCGCCTACGCGCACTAGACCCTGAACCTAGCGTGTCTACCAATTCCACCACTTCGGCGTGAAGCGAGGGTGTTTATAACAAAAGGATTTTGGCATTGCAACAAAAATAACTTTATTCCGATCTTTTTCCGGCATCCCTCTCCAGGCGGCGAGGCGCCACCATCAGGGTCCGTTCCGGCTCGGCCAGAACCAGCCCGGGTCGGGCGCCCTTGGGCTTGCGCACTTTTTTCCCCGAGGTCAGCATCACTTCAACCTTGAGGTCGTGCCGCCCCCGCGAATACCCCGCCGCCAGGGACGCAGCAAAAACGATATCTTCTTCCGGGATCTCACGCCGCCCGTCACGCTTGAGCAGCAGGTGACAACCAGGCAGACGATGAGCGTGAAACCAGAGGTCGTTGGTAGCGGTCAGGGACTTGCTGACCCGGTCGTTGGCGCGGTTATTTAGACCCCAGAAGATGGTCAAGCCCGAGGGGCTAAGAGTTTGCCGGATGCCTGCATCGACACCGGAAGACGCCGGACGCTTAGCAGCGGGGCGTGCCCCCTTGAGCAACCCGGCGGCGACCAACTCTTCCCGCACCGGATCGAGTTCGGCGGGGCTATCCGCCTCCTCCAGCGCCAACGCCACCCCCTCCAGCCAGTCCAGTTCCTCCAGGGTCTCGGTCCGTCGGCGCTCGGCGTGTTCCAGCCCTCGTTTCCCCTTGCGGTGACGCTTGAAGCGGAGCTCGGCGTTTTCCTTCGGCGTCAGCCCCGGGTCGAGGGGAATGGTCACCTGGGTCGGCGGCTCGGCATACCAGTCGTCCACGGAGAGTTCCGTCATCCCTCGACGCAACCGGGCGAGATTGCCGAGCAGCAGTTCGCCCCACTGCTGCTCGCGTTGATAATCGCCCATGCGGGCCGTTTCCGCTTCGATCTGTTCCAGGCGCCGACGCAGCCGTGCCCTGGACTTGCCCAGCAGGCGTTCCAACTCGCCGCGACCGCCGCCAAAAACGGCGTCCTGCGCCCCATCGCAGTAATAGGCCTCGGCCGCTTCGGATACCGTGGCAAAGCGCCGCGCCGATTCCAGTTCCAGATAAGCCGGAAGCAACGGCGTGAGCCAGGAACGTCCCCGCCAACCGACAATACAGGGGGAGAATTTCTCAGCGAGCCAAAGTGCTCGAAAATCCTCCAGAACCGTCCGCAGATCGCCGCCGCAGGCGACGGCCGCATCGAGATCGGCCGCCAAAAGCGGAGTCATGGGCGTCACCGCCTGATTCAGCCAGTCGACCAAAGGCTGCTCAGTCGGCGGTTGCGGAAGGTCTGCGACCAGATCCAGCCGCTCAAGGGCCGGCGGTGGAACGTAGACCGTAGTGGGCAAAGCCGGCCGCCCAGTCTCCGCCTGCCGCTTCAGGCTGTCGACAATCCGCCCTTCGCCGTCGAGAAGCAGAAGATTGGCCTGCGGGCCGTAGAGCTCGGCGACCAGGGTCCAACGACTCTCCCCTGCCCCGCTGAAGACCAGGCGCACGATACGTTCACCGGGAACCCGGGCGATGGTCAGCAGGCGCCGCAGCCGCGATCGCAGCAATTGACAAAAGCGCGGTGGTGTCTGCGGATTGGGCGCGGTCTCGGCGGTCAGATGGAGGCGCGCCGCGCGGGCCGAGGCGGAAATCAGCAGCCGCAGATTCTCCCGCCCATTCCACAGGCGCAGGACCAGATCGTCGGCGCCGGGCTGATGAATTTTACCAACGGCCGCGCCGGTCAACAGGGGTTTAAGTTCGCGGACGATCGCGTCGAGAGTGAGAATATCCATGACGGCCAGCATAAGGGAGGAAAGGACGAAGAGCAAGACTCCATCGACCGTGTCGAACTCAGGGATTTGCCCTTTTCATTCAAGCCATTTCTGCTATGATGCCGCTTTCCAATCCGTATCGAGGAGGCCTGCATGAGCAAATCCTGGAAAATCGAAACCCAGGCGGTCCAGGGAACCTATGCGCCGAAAGCGACCGAAGCGCGCATTCCAACGATCTGCCAGAGCACCACCTTCAAATACGACAGCGCCGAGCACGTCGCCAAACTCTTCGACCTCGACCTGCCCGACCCCTTTTACACTCGCCTCGGCAATCCCACCACTGACGCCTTCGAAGGCAAGATTGCTCTGATGGAAGGGGGCGTCGGGGCCCTGGCCACCTCCTCGGGTCAGGCCGCCACGGCCCTGTCAATCATGAATATCTGCCGGGCCGGGCAGCATATCGTCACCGCCGGCACTCTCTACGGCGGTACCTACTCGCTCTTCGCCAACACCCTGCCAAAACTCGGCATCGAAGTGAGCTTCGTCAATCCCGACTCCTCGGCGGAGGAGATCAAAAAACATTTTCGCCCGGAAACCAAGGCCCTGTTCGCCGAAACCATCGGCAATCCCGGTCTGAATGTTCTTGATTTTGAAAAGTTTTCCGCCGTCGCCCGGGCGACGGGGGTACCGCTGCTCATTGACAACACCTTTCCGACACCGTACCTCTGCCGGCCGTTGGATCACGGTGCCGATATCGTCATCCACTCGGCGACCAAATACATCGATGGCCATGCCAGCAGCCTCGGCGGGGTCATCGTCGACGGCGGCAAATTCGACTGGACCTCGGGCAAATTTCCGGAACTGACCGAACCGGACAGCTCCTACCACGGCCTGCGCTACGTGGAGAAATTCGGCCCGTCCGCCTACATCGTCAAGGCCCGAGCCCAATACATGCGCGATCTCGGCGTCACCCCTTCACCTTTCAACTCCTTTCTCTTCCATCAGGGGCTGACCACCTTGCCCCTGCGCATGGAACGTCACAGCGCCAACGCCCTGGCCCTCGCCCATTTCCTGCAAGGGCACCCGAAGGTTTCCTGGGTCAACTATCCGGGGCTGGAGAGTCACCCGAGCTATCCCCTGGCGCAAAGATATATGCCGAAAGGGGCGAGCGGGGTGCTGACCTTCGGCATCAAAGGGGCGCGCGAGGCGGGCATCCGTTTCATGGAAGCGACCAGAATCATCGCCCTGGTGGTGCATGTGGGGGATGCCCGCAGCTGCGTGCTGCATCCGGCCAGCACCACCCACCGGCAACTCTCCGAGGCCCAGCAGATCGCCTCGGGGGTCACGCCCGACCTGATCCGCCTCTCCGTCGGCATCGAGCATATCGACGACCTCATCGCCGATGTTGAACAGGCGCTGAACGCCGGCTGATTCCTATAAACATCTCCATTCCCCAGGCGGGCTCGCAGGAGTCCGCCTTTTTATTTACGACCAATGACGAGACTTTTTTTGGCGATATATTCTTGACATAAAAACTTCGCGTTGATAGAAGATAAAAATAGCAAGTTGACCTTAAAGCTCAACGATGCCTTTCGCCTTTCTACGCCACGAAGGAGACCATCATGAGTGATTTCCACCCCCAGGGGATCGGAACCCGCGCCCTCCACGCCGGGCAGGTTCCCGACCCGGCCACCGGCTCCCGCGCCGTCCCTATCTACCAGACGAGTTCCTACGTCTTCAACTCGACAGAACACGCCGCCAATCTCTTCGCCCTCAAGGAGATGGGGAACATCTATACCCGGCTGATGAACCCCACCACCGACGTGTTGGAAAAACGTCTGGCTGCCCTCGACGGCGGGGTCGGCGCCCTCGCCCTTTCCTCCGGCTCCTCGGCGATCTTTCTGGCAATTCTCAACCTCGCCCGGACCGGTGACAACATTGTGTCGAGCAGTTCCCTCTACGGCGGCACCCACAACCTCTTCCGTCACACCCTTGGGCGCATGGGCATCGCGGTGAAGTTCGTCGACACCTCGCGCTTGGAGAGCATTACCGCCGCTATCGACGGCAACACCAAGGCAGTCTTCACCGAAAGCATCGGCAACCCCAAGAACAATGTCGACGATTTCGCGGCCATCGCCAAGATCGCTCACAAGCACGGGCTACCCTTCATCGTCGACAACACTGTCGCCACGGCCGCCCTCTTCCGCCCCATCGAGCACGGCGCCGACATCGTCTGCTATTCTCTGACCAAATTTATCGGCGGCCACGGCACCAGCGTCGGCGGCGCGGTGATCGACAGCGGCAACTTCGACTGGGCAAGCGGTCGCTTCCCCGAATTCACCAGCCCCGACCCGAGCTATCATGGCCTGATTTATCACCAGGCCCTCGGCCAACTCGCCTACATTCTGAAGATGCGCCTCACCCTGCTGCGCGATCTCGGCCCCTGCCTCTCCCCCTTCAACGCCTTCCAGTTTCTTCAGGGGTTGGAGACGCTCCATGTGCGCATGCCGCGCCACTGCGATAATGCCCTGGCCTTGGCTCACTTCCTCGAAGGCCATCCCGCCGTCGCCTGGGTCAACTATCCCGGACTGGAAAACCATCCGGACCACGCCAACGCCTTACGCTACCTGCCGAAAGGACAAGGCGCCATCATCGGTTTCGGCATCAAAGGCGGGGCTGCCGGCGCTGCGCGCTTCATCGACGGGGTCAAACTGGCCAGCCACCTCGCCAATATCGGCGACGCCAAGACCTTGGTCATTCATCCGGCCTCCACCACCCACCAACAGCTGACACCCGAGGAACAGCGCAGCGCCGGGGTTTCCGAAGATTTCATCCGAGTGTCGGTCGGCATCGAGGATATCGACGACATCCTCGCCGACCTCGATCAGGCCCTGCGTGCCAGTCAAACCTGACATCGCCGACGCAATCGGCCGTGAGTGAATCCCAGGCGGACGGCCTCAACCGTCCGCCTTTATATTGCCCGAGAGGCGGAAAAAATGGTAAACTCCGCGCCCGTATCCGTAATGCCCCCCCCGGCGCCGACTTATTCGGGTCGCGGCCAATCCGACGACCATGAGGCTCTCGATGACTCACTCTTCACGCCCGCCTGCCCCCCACGGCTTTCGTAATCAGCCGAGAGACAAGCGGCAAAGCCGCGGCCGTTATCTTCTCGAATACCTTCTCTTTCTGACTCTGGCCGGGCTGACCCGCGTCCTGCCCCGCGTCACCGCCCTGCGCCTGGGGGGAAAACTGGGGGAGTTGGCGCGATTGACGCAGAAAAAACGCGTCGCAACCGCAACCGACAACCTGCGCCGCGCCTATCCCGAAAAATCGAGCGAGGAGATCAAGGCCGACGTGCGGGCGGTCTTTCGTCATCTCGGGGTGAGCGCCGTCGAGATGCTGCGCCTCGACCTGTTTCGCGGCCAGGCCGACGTGGATCGTTATTTCACCCTGGTCGGCATGGAACACCTGCATCAGGCCCACGCCATGGGCAAGGGGGTCCTGCTCCTGACCGGGCACATCGGCTTCTGGGAAGTGGGGACTTTTTTGATCCCGCAACTGGGCTTTCCCGTCGATTTCGTCGCCAAACGCATGAAAAACCCTTACGTCGACCGCTATTTTGAGCGATTGCGGGAAGCCGCTGGCGGCCGCTGCATAGAGAGTAAAAAAGGCGCCCGGCGGATTCTGCGCGCCCTCAAACAAAAACATATGATCGCCGTCCTTCTCGACCAGCACATCAGCCGGAGCGAGGCGGTCCCCGTCGATTTTTTCGGGCGCAAGGCCTGGACCACCCCAATCATCACCCAACTCGCCATGAAACAGGGTATCCCCATCGTCCCCATCTATTCCTACCGTACCGAGGACTTCCATTACGAAATCATCGCGCAGCCGCCGATTCTCTTCGCCGACGAGCCGGGGGCGGAAACGGTGATCCACAATACCGCTCACCTCACCGCCAATATCGAAGCGGCGGTGCGACGGGCGCCGACCCAGTGGTTCTGGGTTCATCGCCGCTGGCGGGACTGAGGCCGTGACCAGCCAAACAGCCTTTCACCTCGTCCTCATCGAGCCGGAAATCCCCCCCAACACCGGCAACATCGCCCGGCTGTGCGGCGCCACCGGCACCATTCTGCATCTGGTCGGCAAGCTCGGTTTCAGTATCGACGACAAACAACTGAAGCGGGCCGGGCTCGACTACTGGGAAGCCATCGACGTGCGCCGCTGGGACTCACTTTCCCAGTTGCAAGCGGCTTTTCCCGATGGACGCTGGTGGTACACCTCGAAAAAGGCCGCCCGTAGCCATGTCGAGGCCGAGTTTCTTCCCGGCGATTTCCTCGTTTTCGGCAAGGAGACCGAAGGGCTGCCCGCAGACCTTCTCGCCGCCCACCCGGAGCGCTGCCTGCGCATTCCAATCTTCTCCCCCATCGTCCGCAGCCTCAACCTCTCCACCGCCGCCGGCATCGTGCTTTATGAAGCCCTGCGACAAACGGGACGGCTGACCTGAGCGATGAAAAAAAATCCGGCATGGAGTGTTTCAATTGAGCGGAAAACGAATTTTCATTACGGGAATAGCCGGTTTTTTAGGGAGTCATATTGCGGACAGGTGCCTGGCTGAAGGGTACCGGGTTTCAGGATGTGACAACCTGATGGGTGGCTACCTTGACAATGTTCCGAGTGGTGCTGTCTTTCATCAAATCGACTGCAATGATTTTGTGCCACTGGCCACTTTGATGAAAGACGTCGATATTGTCTACCATTGCGCTGCCACAGCCTATGAAGGCCTCTCCGTATTCAGCCCACATCTGGTCACCCGGAACGTTGTCACGGCAACCAGTGGCGTTGTTTCCGCGGCAGCGGCCGGAGGAGTCAAGCGCTTCGTTCTCTGTTCGTCCATGGCCAGGTACGGCACCAATGAGGTTCCGTTTACCGAGGATATGGTGCCGGCTCCTCAGGACCCCTACGGTATCGCCAAATGGAGTGCGGAACGGCTGCTGGCCAATATTGCCGAAACCCACGGCATGGAGTGGGTGGTGGCGGTTCCTCACAATATCATCGGGCCGCGGCAGCGGTACGACGATCCGTATCGCAACGTGGCCGCTATTTTCATCAACCTGATGTTGCAAGGACGCCAGCCCTATATCTACGGGGACGGCAATCAGAGTCGCTGTTTCAGTTATATCTCTGATGTGGTCGACCCGCTGCTGCGGATGGCCTCGGACGACCGCTGTGTCCATGAGATCATCAATATTGGTCCCGACGATGAGTTTGTCACCATCAACGAGCTAGCCGCCACAATCGCCCGGCTGCTCGATTTTGATCTGCAGCCGAACCGGATCGATAGCCGCCCCCAGGAGGTTTTCTTTGCCAACTGCTGCGCCGACAAGGCCCGGCGACTGCTCGATTACCAGCCGAAGGTGAAACTCGAAGAGGGATTGGCTGTTATGATCGCCTGGATCAAATCTCGCGGGCCCCGCCCTTTTTTACACAATGTTGAGTTGGAAATAGACGGGCCGCTCGCGCCGAAAACATGGTCGAAGAAGGTCCTGTGACAGGGCTGCTCCATCACAAAAGGGATGGCGAGGGGCTTGCACACAAGGCTGCCACTCTGTTGGCGGAGGCCACGGCATTGCAGGGAACGCTGCATCTGCCCGGAGTGCGCGATGACTATCGATCTCGACTGGAGCAGGTTGTTTTGTTGGCCACACGGGCGCTGGACAACAATCTGGAAAGCCGCGAGTCCGCGTTACTCCAGTGGGTGTTGGTGCAGGCACACGGGGCCCGGGCCGAGGATGCGCGCTATGGTGCCGGGCAGCTCTCTCGCGGAGCGCAGCGGGCGCCGACATTGGCAGATTGCGAAGAGGGCTGGCAGCGCGTTGAGCAGATCGCTTGCACTGCGGAAGTGGCGGCATTAGCGGCCGCACGTTTTGCCCGGCTCCTTGATACGGCCAAGGCGAGAACGATTGCCCGCAGGGCTGAAGTTGCCGCAAAAGCCGCCAGGAAAATCGTCACGGAGCGGAACTGCGCTTATACGTTCCATGCCGATCCCGGCTTTTCCTTTGGCGAAGGCTGGTACCTGGCTGCTGCGGCACTGCTTGCCGGCGTTCCCATCCAGATCAGACCCGGCGCCGCCCAGGAAGTGCAGGCCAAACGATTCCTTCTCGATGCCGGGCTGGAAGGGTCCCTTCGCCCCTATCGGTCTCGTCCGTCGAGCCCCAAACACCTGACTCATATCATCGCTGAGGCATTTCGCGCCGACCCGCCAGGAGCACAGCGCACCCTTCGCGCAGCGTTTTTGGGAGATGAACCGCCATCGGCTTCCTTAAGATCATGGATCGATGGCCATGGGGGAGGAAATCCAAAACAGAAGGTGCTGCTTTGGATCCGAACGGGTGACCACGATGCCCTGCGCAATACCTGTTTTGAGGAGTTGCGTCAGCTATCCAAGCTGGTATTGACTGCCGGGCTCACTCCCATCTTTTTCGGCGATGCTCTTCCCGCCGACCTTGTGCCGACAAGGGGAGTGGATCTGACCCTGTGCTGGAAAGAGCCGCTCTTCCAGGGGCCGGACATGCGCCGGGCGCAACTGCAACTGTTTGAAGAATTGAAAGACCGTCACGGCCTGGTGGGCCAGATCGGCGTCACCACGGCCGGCATGGACGGTCCGGCGCTGATGGGATTGCCCACCCTTTATCTCACCCAGGAACGCAACGTCCGACTGGGCAAGTGGGTGGGGGCCGTTCCGGGATATCAAGAAGTCGTGCGGGCGCCGGGCTATTTCGAAATCATTCGGGCCACGTTGCAGCAGTGGCGGCAGTGACCCCCCGGGGCAAATTCTTCCCTGAACCGTTCCCGCGTCAGATCTCCACAGACACCCGAAACTCCTCCATCTGCACGACCGCATCCTTCCCCTCCCCCAGGAGGTGAAAGGAGAAGGACCGCCGCTCTTCCGGGTTGTCGAAGGAGAATTCGACCGTCCCTTCCTCCTGCGCGCGCAGAACCGGGAACTCGGGAAGGGGAATGCTGTGGATAGTGTGTTCCCACATCTTCAGAATCAGCTTGAGCTGCACTCCCTCCGGCGGCGCTTGCAGCATCTTCACCCTGATCGTGACATGGACCCTGGAATTCGCTGGGAAATCGAGCCCCTGGGCACCGACCAGGGTATCGGACCACTCGCTGCGGATCTTCTCCGGCAGGGGGCGGATTTCGCCGTCGGCGAAGTTCAGCACCCGCGCCCCCTCCTTGGGCAGCAGCTTGCGGTCGAGGGCGCCGGCGATGAGAAAGACGGGATTTCGGCGCCCCTGCTCGTCGCGGGTGAAGTCGGCCGGAGGGGGCCCGAGCAAGCTGTCGGCCTTTCCGACTCGACAACGGCCGTCGTCGCTGCATTCGTAGCGCAGATTGTCGGCCGTATGCCGGCGGCGCTTGGAGGCGGTGAAAGCGATCATCTCCCGAGGGCTTGTGTAATCGCGGAAGAAACTGCGGCCGACGACCTCCTCCGGCACCGGCAGCCCGAGATAGTCGAGGATCGAGATCTCCGTATCGACCAGCCCGTACCCCCCCGGCTTGAGGCGCGGCAAGGTCTCGCCTTCCGGTGCCAGAACCATCCCCATCCCCCAACTGCTGGTCCAGTCGCCGATTTCCGCGCCGTGGGATTCGTCCGCGGCGATGACCACCAGGGTATCCTCCAGCACCCCGTCCGCGCGCAGATCCTCGATGAACTGGCCCAGGGCCTGATCGAGCTGATCAACGGTGGCGGCGCGGCGGTCGGGATAGTTGGCGACGATCTCATCGGGCACGGCGTAGGGCTGATGGGTGCCGACGGTCAGCAGGGTCAGCATCCAGGGCTTCTCCTTCTTCCGCAGGTCGGCGATATACGCGCGGGCGCCACGAAAGAGGACCGCGTCGATCGCCCCCCATTCGAAGGGATAGGGATTGGGCTCAGTGAACCATTCCGAACCGTGCACCTCATGGAAACCGATCAGGGGCATGAAGCGGTCCTTGCCCATGAAGGCGAGCCCGGCCCCTTGCAGGTAGTGGTTCTCCCAACCCTGGGCGGCGAGCTGGGCGGGCAGGCATTGTTCGGCCCGCCGGGGGTTGCCGAAAAGCTCCACCGCCTTGGCCGTACTCCAGGACTGTTTGCTGAAATCGCCGCAAAGCAGGGCGTAAAGGCCGCGAATGGTCTGGTGGCTGTGAACGGTGAAGTCGGGAATCAGCATCGCCCCGGGGGTGCTTTCCGCCAGGCGGGTCATGGTCACCTTGTCGTAATTCCCCACCCCCATGGCCTGACGGATTTCGGGGTGGTAGAGACCGGGAATCCCCTCCAAGGTGATGATCAACACATTTTTGGCCTTGCCCGTGGGAATCAGGGGCACTCCGTCGAAATCGGCCCGGTCGTACTCCGGGGGGAGACGGAAGTTGGCCAGCTCCTCGGCAGTCAAGGGGGGCGGGGCGAAGAAGGTGTCGATGACAAACCAGTGCAGGGCATTGTGCCGGGGGATGACGGCAAGATCGTCGCGGGCAAGGCTGAGGCGGGTGTGCAGGCCGAGGATGGCGACGCCGACGACGAGCAGGGGCAGGGAATAGCGCAGGCGCGGCCGGGCCAGGGGCAAAAGAGCGACCAGCAGCGCCGTGACCGCCAGCGGCCAGACCAGTCCGGGAGCGGAAAAATTGAAGCCGGAGGCGCTCTTCTGGACGAAATCGGCATTGGTCAGATAATGCAGATCCTGCCAGGTCGGCAGGCGGTTCATCGCCGCCGCCAGTTCATTGGCGCCGATCATGAACGCCGCCCAGAGCAGGGCGAGCAGGATGCGCACCGGCCGGGGCGCCCAAAGGAGCAGGGCGAGCAGGAGCAGACCCACCCCGGCATCGGAGAGCAGCCCGATGTATTCGCCAACCCCACTGAGCGCGAGACGACGAAAAAAGGGGGTCAGGGTGACAACGATCAGGGAAAGATAGGCAAGAACCTTAAAGATGGCCATAAAGACTTATCGACTGGGAAAAGGGATTTTTACCATCAGGGACCGGTGAACAGACTCCGCACCACCTCGGGGAGATCCCCCTTCGGGAAGAGCTTGTTGTTCCTGCCCACTTCATAGATCCCGAACCACTCCTCGGGGTCGCCCGCTTCGTGGCGGAACTCGTCCTCGGGGGTCCAACCGATCTTCCACCACTCGTCCTGAAACTCGAAAAAGACCAGGCCGCAGAAGCGGTCGGCCCCGCGCGCGCTACGGATATCCCGCCAGACCGAACGGAAACCCTCGGCGACCCGCTGCGCCCGATTGCCGCCATAATCGGCCAGCTCCGGCCGGGGCATGATCGGCGAGGTCGAAAATCCCACCTGGGTCACCAGGATCGGCAGGCGAGTGGTCGCCGCGAGTTCCTCCAGATAGCCCTGATAGCTGGTCCCGGTCACCGACCCAGGGGGCGAGGTCTTCACCCCGTTGGCGTAGGTGTAGATATTCATGCAGATGAGATCGCCCATGTCCGGCGCCAGCAGGTGCTCGCGGGGGAGTTCGAGATCGGGGCGGTCGGCGATGGGGCCGATATGCGTCCAACTGGTGTGGGTGTAGAGATGGCGGCGGCCGTAACGGGTCAACTCGTAGTCCATCGCTTGGTCAATGAGACGGGCCAGGGCAACCTCGCTGGCGCTGCGCCCGGTCACGGTCAGGTGTTTGCCCCGGTAGTCGCGCACCTCGGGATGAAGCTTGTTGGTGCGCTCAACCGTCGCCGCCTGCAACTCGTCGCCAATGGAAAAGAGCACCAGGCGCTCGGGCCGACCGACGGCATAGGTGTGGTCGATGACCTGCCGGATGTTGGCGAGGGTCTTCGCCAGGTAGTCCTCATCGAGCAGGTCGGGGGTGAAGGGATCGATCCAGATATCCTGGCCGTAGACCAGATCAGTGGCGTCGAGGGCGGTGAAGAAGTTGGCGGGCATGCGCAGGGGGAAGACGTGCAGGTAATTCACCCCCATCCCCTTGAGCAGGGCCAGATGCTGGGTATAGCGCCCGTCGTTCCCCGGCCCCGCCCCGTGCTGGGGAGTCTCACCCGGCATATAGGGGGAATAGCCCATGCCGCGAAAAAAGACCGCCCGCCCGTCGGCGCGGTCGACGAGCCGCGTCCCCTCGACCACGAAACGGCCGGGCCGAGGAGTATCGGGATGAATCCGGACGGTCTTCCCGGCGGCTTGGGCCATGCCGAGGGCCAGGATAAGGATCAGCGCCAGAAGAAATATCGACCGTTTGACCCGCATGAATTCGCGCATGGAAGATCTCGCCGGGAAAGTGGGGAGTGTGAACGGACGATGAATAGCCGAGGCCCGGGTGGTTGTCAACGGCATTCTTCGGAACGGCGCAGAGTGGATTAGACTGCCGAGCGTAAGCTGCCCGCCCTCGTACTTCCCGCCAGATATTTCCCGGCGAGCGATTTCTGCGGTCTATTGGTGAATCGATCCACCGACAATTAGGAATCGCTTGCGGGATCCGATCCGCAGGCGGCTCTTAATTTTCAAATAAGTTCAGCGCATCCTCCTTGAATGAGGGACTGTTAAATTTTCCGACAAAGCCACCTCCGACCTCGCCCGCTCCCCTTTCGCACGTCACACCAAAAATTTCACGCTGACTTATTCCGTTGACAAAGATAGCCGACAATGTTTTTTATATAGCCGACTATTTGTCGTCCTCTGGGGAGAAGGATCATGACCGATGACCTCTGCTACAAACTGAACTACCTGGGCCGGTTGCTGCTCTCGCAAGTCAATCAACGGATCAGAGTCCACGGCGTCACACAGGGGCAGCTTCCGGTACTCTGCTGTCTGCATGACGAGGAGGGCCAGACCCAGAAGGAGCTCTGCCAAAAAATTCAGGTTGAGCAGCCGACCATGGCCAACACTCTCTACCGCATGGAACGGGACGGCTTGATCTACCGAACCTTAAACGAGGATGACAAGCGCCAGGCGCGGATTTTTCTCAGCGAAAAAACCCGTCCCACCGTCGAAGTCCTGCGAATAAAACGGGATGAAGTGATCGCCGCAATGACCCGGCACATGACCAGGGAAGAACTAGAAACTTTCCACCGCCTGCTCGACAAGGCCATGCAGTCGCTGGAAAATCAAAAATCAGACGAATGAGAGGAGATAACGGAATGAAAAACTTTGATGTCGTGATTATCGGCGGGGGGCCCGGTGGCATGACCGCAGGCATCATGCTGAGCCAGAACGGAAAATCCGTAGCCATCGTGCAAATGGAGCAGGATTCCTTCGGGGGAACCTGCCTGAACCGCGGCTGCATGCCGACCAAATCGATGCTCAAGGCTGCGACGACCTACCGTCACGCCAAACAGGCCGGGATTTATGGCCTGGACCTGGAGGTGAAGCCTGTTGACCTGGCCCGGGTACGCGCCGTCGCCGACCAGGACATCGCCCAGTTGCGTGAGATGGTTCAGGGGATGTTTGCCCAGGCGCCGATCACCGCCTTCAGAGGCCAGGGCGCCTTTACCTCCGACCACGAAATCATGATCACGAAGAGTAACGGGGTTACCGACCTCATCCGGGGTGAAACGATTATTGTCGCGACCGGATCGCAACCCGTTGAGCTTCCGTTTGCCCCTTTCGACGGACGGCATATCCTCTCCAGCGACCACCTCCTGAGAAACACCGAATTACCGGAAACGATGCTGATTGTCGGCGGCGGTGCCGTCGGCTGCGAATTCGCCACCCTGTACCATACCTTCGGCAGCAAAATCATCCTCGTCGAAGCGCTGGCAAGCATTATCCCCCGTGAAGATCGGGAGGCAGGAAAAATGCTGCAAAGCGCCTTTGAAAACCAGGGGCTCACGGTCAAAACGCAGACCCGGATCGAACGTCTGGAAATCAGCCATGACAAGGTTCAGGTTCATTATGCCGGGGATGTGCCCACCGATACCGTCGACAAGGTGCTGGTCGCCATCGGTCGCCGGCCGAACATTGAACATCTCAATCTCCAAGCCGCCGGGGTCGTCACCGAGAAAGGGGCGATCAAGGTCAATCCGTCGCTTCAGACCAATATCCCCCACATCTATGCCCTGGGCGATGTGATCAGCGGAATGTCTCTCGCCCACTCAGCGGAGAAGGAGGGACAGGTGCTGGCGATGAACCTGCTGAACGGAACCGAAAACAGGATGAACGTCGGGACGGTACCGCGTGTCACTTTCTGTCACCCGGAAGTGGCCGCTATCGGCGTCACCGAGGCCGATGACGGAATCAAAACCCTGACCCTGCCCCAGGTTCCCAATGGTCGTGCCCTCGTCGACAAGGTCGCTCCGGCCTTCATGAAGCTCTTTGTCGAAGAGAAAACCGAGAGGATTGCCGGAGCCGTCATCATCGGCGAAGCGGCTACCGAAATGATCCACGAGCTGGCCCTGGCGATGGAAAACAAGCTGACCCTCGGGCAAATCGCCCAAACGGTTCATGTCCACCCCACCCACTCGAAGAACATTCTTCACGCGGTGCAACATGCCTTGCATGGATAAAGCGGAAATTCGTCGACCATAAGCATAAAAACAGACTGCGGTCACCCGCAAGGTGTCGTTCAAGATCTGCTCCCGATCTGACCTCCTCTTTCCCGCTGTGAATTTCCACGAGTTCCGGCTGAATACGCAAAGAATGGTTGAATTATGCTCACCCGCCAGGGAACAATGCGCCTCTGGATCAGCGCCATCACCAAGGCCGAGATCTTGTACGGCATCGGGTTGTTGCCGGCGGGCAAGCGCCGCGATGCCCTGGAACTGGCCGCCCGGCAGATGTTCGAGTTCGATTTTTCCGGCAACTGCCTGGCGTTTGACGACGAAGCGGCCGGCTTCTATGCCACGGAGGTTCTCGGCAGGCGCCAGGCCGGTTTGACGACAACCACCGAAGATGCCCAGATCGCTGCTATCGCCCTGTGCCATCAGCTGCCGCTGGCCACAAGAAATACGCGAGACTTTGCGTTGATCGATGGTTTGTCGGTGACTGATCCCTGGAGGGCGGGATGATGAGATTGGGGAGTGATGTTTACCAGGTCGCGACTTACTGCATTCGGCAGCAACGAACTGTCAAGCGTTGAAAGCCGTAGTGCGCACCTCGGGATTGTTTCAACGATGTCCTATGCTAGTGCAGATAATCGCAACCTGGCGACTCGGTTTGAAAAAGTTGAACGAGGTCTTTTATTTGGTTACCTACCTGGGAATTGAAACTTGGCTCAGGCGGCCTTGTTAAGCGGTTTTATTTCCTGTATTAACGTGTCCCCTATGGCTTCACGTGCCACTTCAAGGTCATACCGCGCCTGCAGGTTGATCCAGAACTGGGCAGTCATCCCGAAATACCGGCCAAGGCGTAGTGCTGTGTTGGCCGAGATGCCGCGCTTTTCTAAGACGATTTCATTGATGCGCCGCGCCGGTACATGAATTTCTTTGGCGAGCCGATATTGGCTGATACCCAACGGAACAAGAAATTCCTCTCTCAAAATTTCGCCGGGATGAATTGGGGGGAAATCTCTTTTGCTCATGACGTACTCCTTAAGGACATGGGCGGGGTCACATCTTGCCCCGACACATTACAAACGGGACCACACACCGAGCCTGATCAGATTGGTTTTATTTCCTAATAGATTGTTCCTTACACCCAATCAACCCAGCTCAATTCCGGAACCTCTTGAAAATGCCTGGCGTTATTGCTGACCAACACGGCATCAAGGCTGCGGGCGTGAGCGGCGATCATCATGTCCATGGCGCCGATCGGAGTGCCGTTTTTTTCCAATGTTGCGCGAATTTCTCCGTAGTGATCCGCAGCGATTTCGTCCCAGGAAAAAAGGGTGAGACGTGAGACAAAATCGTCGATTTCCCGGCGGATAGCCATCCCCTGGGGATGACGGGCCGCGCCATAATAGAGCTCAGCGAGGACAACTGACGAAAGCCCCAGATGCTCTGGTCCGACTTCTTCAAATCGACGTTTCACCGTTTCCGGGCGTCGTTTGAGAATATAGCTGCAGATATTGGTATCGAGCAGATAGAGCATCAGAACAGCTCCCGCTCTTGCAACGGCAGATCGGTGCGCTCGGCAAGAAAGTCTTCCGGCACTTGGGTGGGGCGGTCAAAAAAGGAGTCCCACCCCTGGCGCTTGGGACGTAAAATGACGACATCCCCATGACGCTCGATGAAGACCTCCTTGCAATCAAAGCGGAACTCCGCAGGGAGACGAACGGCTTGGCTGCGACCGTTCATGAAAATTTTAGCGGTATTCGGCATAGTCAAACCTCCAATGATATATACTAATAGTCTATTCTTGATCGATGCCCACATCAAGCAGAAATCATGTTGCTGAAATAAAAAAGGGGGTTACGAGGCCGCAAAACGTAGCAGCATCCTGCTCGTTGAATAGATGGGGGAGATACTTGCGGTGGATCCCCCGCCGAAGCCGATAGAGGATTTTCTCCTCCAAATCACCATTCAGCCGCCACAGCTGAATCGATTGCGCTCACGCGCCACGCGCCCCTGCCCCGCCAACAAGAAAGGCGTCCCTTCGGACGCCTTTCTTGTCTTCAAAACTCCACTGGAATCTTCCCTACCCCAGCTCGTTCTCGATGCGGATGAAGCGGCTCTGTTCCTTGATCACCGCCAGGGCGTCGATCTCGGCCAGGGCCTTGCGGACATTGGCTTCTTTGGCGTCGTGGGTCATCATGACGATGGGCACGCCGCCGCCGATCTGCCGTTCGGGCTGGATCATCGAAGTGATGCTGATCTCGTATTTGCCGAGGATGCCGGAAACCTGCGAAAGCACGCCCGGTTTGTCGTCGGCGGCGAAGCGCAGGTAGTATTGGCTGACGATGTCGTCCATTGGCTTAATCGCCAGATCCTTAATCGCTTCGGGGACGTAACCCAGTGCCGGAGTGCGGCCGGCGACGCCGCAGAGCATGTCCCGGGAAATGGCCATGACATCCCCCATGACCGCGCTGGCGGTGGCATCCATCCCAGCGCCACGACCGTAGAGCATGGCCGGGCCGAGGAAATCGCCGACCAGGCGCACGGCGTTGAAAGCGCCGTGAACGTCGGCCAGGGGGTAGTTGTCGGGAATCATGGTCGGATGGACGCGGGCCTCGATCTGGCCGTTTTCGTTCTTGCCGATGGCCAGCAGCTTGATACGGTAGCCGAACTGGCTGGCGAAATGGATGTCAAGGGCCGAGATGTTGCTGATCCCCTCGGTGTGAATGTCCTTGAAACGCACCCGGGTGCCGAAGCAGAGGGAGATGAGAATGGCGAGTTTGTGGGCGGTGTCGATCCCCTCGACGTCAAAGGTCGGGTCGGCCTCGGCGTAGCCGAGCTCCTGGGCGTCCTTGAGCACCGCGCCGTAATCGTCGCCGTCGTTGGTCATGCGCGACAGGATGTAGTTACAGGTGCCGTTGAGAATACCGAAAAGGCTGGTGAAGCGGTTGGCGCAGAGATTTTCCCTGATCGCCGAGATGATCGGAATGCCGCCGCCGACCGCCGCCTCGAAATAGACATCCACCCCTTTCGCCTCAGCCGCCGCGAAGATCTCCGCGCCGTGCAGGGCGAGCAACGCCTTATTGGCGGTGACCACGTGCTTGCCGTTAGCGATAGCCTTGAGCACGAAGCTGCGCGCCGGCTCGTAGCCGCCGATCAGTTCGATAACCAGATCGATGGCGGGATCGCTGAGAATGGCGTCGGCGTCGGTGGTGAGCAGTTCGGGGGCGACGGTGACGGCGCGCGGGGTCTGGATGTCGAGATCGGCGATGCGGGCCAGGGTCAGCTTGGCGCCGAGACGATCCTGCAAAAGCTGGGCGTTGTCCTGCAGCACCTTGACCACGCCGGTGCCGATGGTGCCGAAACCGAGCAAGCCTATCTTGATTTCTCTCATGGAATCCTCGTCTATGGATGATGCATGAAGGGACGGGAACGAAACCGAACGATCAGAGATCGTCGTCTATCGCCAGCCGACATTCCAGGTCGGGGTCGGCGACTTCAGCCAGAAGCTCGGCCAACGTCTTCTCCAGAGCTGCGGCCTCTGCCGCATCGGCGGCGCTGAGGGCGATGGCCAAGCGGGTGAAGCCGGCCTGTCGGCAGACATCGAGCAGATGGCGCAGAAGCTTGCGGGAAGAGGCGGAGAACCGCGCCGGAGCGGGCCCAGCACCGACGAAGAGGGCCCAGTCCGCAGCCAGTTTACCGTTGTTGGCGACCAGGATATGTTCGCCGAGCCTGCCCTCGGCTTCGCCGTCGAGGAGCATGCGGGTGAGCCGCCCGTTCAGCCGCCAGTCAAGGAGTGCGGCGCCGCCCCGGGGCGGTCTGAGATCGCTGAAGAAGAAGGCGGCGGCCACGTCCCCCGGCAGCCGGTCAAGGGGTTCGTCGGACCGGCTCAGGGCGCTCATGACCCGGCGGGACGACAGGCGCGGGAGATTTTGTCGAGAATGCCGTTGACGAAGGCCGGGGTGTCCTTGGTGCCGTAGATCTTGCCGATCTCGATCGCCTCGTTGATAGCGACACTGGCAGGCACGTCGGGACGGGCCATCAACTCGTAAGCGGCCAGCCGCAACAGCGACAGATCGACCCGGGCCATGCGGTCGAGAGCCCAGTTGGTAGAGAGCTCTTCGATCATCTGGTCGATGCGTTCGAGATAGTCAGCCACACCGCGCACCAGCCCCTCGGCATACTCCCGCACCTCGGGAGGAATCGGCCGATGGGATTCGTCGTGGGGATCGCCGAGGACATCGTCGCGAAAGCGAAAATTCGCCCAGAAATCAGCGAAGACCTCTTCTAAGGACGAGTCCTGATCCTGCAAGCTGTAGATGATTTTCAGGGCGAGCTCCCGCCCTTGCCTACGCATTCCCTTGGCCATGAATCCTACAGTTTCTTCAAGAAGTTGACCATTTCAATGGCGGTGACGGCGGCCTCGAAGCCCTTGTTACCGGCCTTGGTCCCGGCCCGCTCGATGGCTTGCTCGATATTGTCGGTGGTCAGCACGCCGAAGGCCACCGGCAGACCGCTCGCCAGTCCGACCGAGGCCAGCCCTTTGGAGACTTCGGCGGCGACATAATCGAAATGGGGAGTGGAGCCGCGAATGACCGCGCCAAGGCAGATGAGGGCGTCGTAACGACCGCTCTGGGCCAGGCGCTGGGCCGCCAGTGGCAGCTCGAACGCGCCGGGAACCTTGGCGATGTCGATCTGTCCGGCATCGGCGCCATGGCGCACCAAAGCATCGACGGCCCCTTCGACCAGACGGTCGCAGATGAAGCTGTTGAAGCGGCTGACCACCAGCCCGAAGCGCAGCCCGCCGGCGTCCAGATGTCCTTCGATCACATTGCTCATGAATTCTTCCCTTCCCACATCCGGCTTAGAGATTTTCCAACAGATGGCCGAGTTTCTCGCGCTTGGTGGCGAGATAGCGCTTGTTCGTTTCGCAGGCGGGCATCTGGATCGACACTCGCTCGACGACCTCCAGGCCGTAACCTTCGAGGCCGATGATCTTCTTCGGATTATTGGTCATCAGACGGATCCGGCGCACCCCCAGTTCCGAGAGGATCTGCGCGCCGATGCCATAATCCCGCAGGTCGGCCTTGAAACCGAGGGCCTCGTTCGCCTCGACGGTGTCACAACCCTCATCCTGCAAGGCGTAGGCCTTGAGCTTGTTGATCAGACCGATGCCCCGCCCTTCCTGGCGCATGTAGAGGAGCACCCCGCAACCTTCCTCGTCGATCTGGTGGATGGCGGCATGGAGCTGCTCACCGCAATCGCAGCGCTGGGAAGCGAAGACATCTCCGGTCAGGCATTCGGAATGGACCCGCACCAACACCGGCTTTTCCGGATCGATGGTGCCTTTGACCAGGGCCAGATGCTGGGCCGTGTCGACGTCGTTCTCGTAGGCGATGGCGGCGAATTCGCCGCAGTCGTGAATGGGAATCACCGTCTCGGCAGCGCGCCGCACCAGCAGTTCCTTGCGCATGCGGTAGGAGACGAGATCGGCGATGGAGATGATCTTCAGATCATGCTGCTTGGCGAACTTCTTCAGTTCCGGCAGGCGGGCCATGGTGCCGTCTTCATTCATGACCTCGCAGATCACCCCGGCCGGCTTGAGCCCGGCGAGGCGGGCGAGATCGACGGAGCCCTCGGTCTGACCGGCGCGCACCAGCACCCCGCCCTTCTTCGCCCGCAAGGGAAAGACGTGGCCGGGGCGGGCGAGATCGCGAGCGGTGCTTTCGTCGGCGATGGCGACCTGGATGGTGTGTGCCCGATCGGCGGCGGAAATGCCGGTGGTGACACCGCGCCGTGCCTCGATAGAGACGGTGAAGGCGGTACCGAAGGACGAGGAATTATCCCGCACCATCAGCGGCAGGTCGAGATGATCGGCCCGCTCCTCGGTGAGGGAGAGGCAGATCAGGCCACGCCCTTCGCGGGCCATGAAGTTGATGGCTTCGGGGGTGACCTTTTCGGCGGCCATGGTCAGGTCGCCTTCGTTTTCCCGGTCTTCGTCATCGATGAGAATGACCATTTTGCCTTGGCGGATGTCTTCCAGGGCGGCTTCGATCTTGGCGATGGGCATGAGTAAAACTCCTTTTTTCGGCCCGCAACTATGTCACAGAAATCCATGCTTGGCAAGGAATTCAAGATCGACGGGAGCGCGGCTTTCGCTGCGGGGGGAGCGCCCGAGCAGGCGCTCCACATACTTGCCGAGGATGTCCGTTTCAATATTCACCCGTGCCCCGACCTTGGCCTCCTTGAGGGTGGTCAGCGCCAGGGTGTGGGGAATGATCGCCACGGAAAAGGTTTCGTCGCCGACGCTGTTGACGGTCAGGCTGATGCCGTCGATGGCCACCGAGCCCTTCTCCACCACGTAGCGGTTGACTTCGGTGGGGAGGCGGAAAGTCAGGCGCCAGGCGTTGCCATCCCGCTGCGCTTGCTCCAGGGTCCCGACCGCGTCGACATGACCGCTGACCCAGTGTCCGCCGAGCCGGTCGCCGAGGCGCAGAGCCCGTTCGAGATTGACCCGGCTGCCGGGAAGGAGCGCGCCGAGATTGGAGCGGCCGAGGGTTTCGGGGGAAACGTCGGCCGTGAAAGAGCCACCGCCAAAATTCGTGACCGTCAGGCAGATGCCGTTGACGGCGATGCTCGCCCCCAACTCCAGCTCATCCATGGGGATGGCGGTCGCCACGCTCAGGCGGGCGCTATCGCTCCCCTTGCGCAGTTCGCGCACCGTGCCGAGATCCTCGATCAGTCCGGTGAACATGGCGGCACCTCCCCTTCAATCAGCAGATCGTTTTCAAAGCGGCTGAAATGGACATCCTCCAGACAGAACGCGTCGGCCAAACGGGCCACCCCATTGCCGGCGAAGATGCCGTAACCATCGGCGCCCCCCACCAGCTTCGGCGCGACAAAGACGAGCATACGGTCGATCAGCCTTCGGCGCAGAAAAACGCCGTTGAGCCCGCTTCCCCCTTCGAGGAGCAGGCTCTGCACCCCCCGGGCACCGAGCAGGCGCAAAAGGGCGACGAGATCGACATGCCCGTCGGGGCCGTCGAGCACCTGCACGTCCACCCCGCGCGCGCGCAACCGCTCCAGTTTTTCCTCGGGGACGGCGGAAGTGACAGCGAGCAGGGTCGGCGCTTGGGTCGTATCGAAAATCCGGGCATTGGCGGAGCAGCGCAGCTGCCCATCAACGATCACCCGCAGGGGATTGCGCCCCCTCTCGGGGAGCCGGGTGGTCAGTTGCGGATCGTCGTGCAAGACGGTGCCGCTGCCGACCAGAATGGCGTCGATGCGGTCGCGCAACCGATGCACATGCAGGCGGCTGGCACCGCCGGAGATCCAGCGGGAATCCCCAGCAGCGGTGGCGGTCTTGCCGTCGAGGGTGATCGCCGTCTTCAGGGTGACATGGGGCAGACCGGTGCGGACGTGCTTGGCAAAGGGGGCGATCAGACGCCGGCAATCTGCTTCGCAGACCCCGACCACCACCTCGATGCCGGCAGCACGCAGGCGGGCGATGCCGCGACCGCTCACCTGGGGGTTCGGATCTTCGCAGCCGACCCAGACCCGCGCGATCCCGGCGGCGATCACCGCCTCGCTGCAGGGGCCGGTGCGGCCATGATGGCTGCAAGGCTCCAGGGTGACATAGAGATCGGCCCCTCGGCTCCGCTCGCCGGCTTGACGCAAGGCGAAAATTTCGGCGTGCGGCTCCCCGGCCGCCGGATGGTAGCCCTCCCCGACGACCTCGCCGGCGGCGACCACCAGCGCCCCCACCGGGGGATTGGGACGGGTCCGTCCCTCGGCCCGGCGCGCCAGGGCCAGGGCCTGTTCCATATATTCCACAGCGGTCGGCATAAAAGCTCCAGAGTCGAAAACAGCAACTCCCCGACGGCGAATGACCCCCGGGGAGCGCGAATGACGGCCATGAGCAAAAGGGCTTAGGGGGCCTTCTTGCCCTGGCCCTTGGCAAGAATGTCGGTCAGTTCAGCCATGAACTCATTGATGTCGCGAAACTGGCGGTAGACCGAAGCAAAACGGACATAAGCCACCTCATCCAGCTCGTGCAGAATGTTCATGACCGCTTCACCGATGCGGCTCGATTCGATTTCCTTCTCGCCGCTCTCCTGCAAGGACTGCTCCAGACGATCGACCTCTTTCTCGATCACGGCGATGGAGATCGGTCGTTTTTCGCAGGCGCGCTGCATGCCGGCGATGATCTTGGAACGATCAAAAAGTTCTCGCCGGCTATCCTTCTTGACCACCAGCGGCAGGGTCTCCTCGACCCGCTCGTAGGTGGTAAAACGCTTTTCGCAGGAGATGCACTCGCGGCGGCGGCGGATGTTGTTCCCCTCGCGACCGAGTCGGGAATCGACCACTTTGGTGTCGTGATAGGAACAAAACGGGCATTTCATCGGCGCTCTCCCTGGCTCCGTCCGGCGACCTGGCTGAATTCGAGAACTTCGACCCCCGACTCGGCGAGCATCTCCATGGAGAGCAGATCGGGATAGCCCTCCTTATAGATGATCCGCTGGACGCCGGCATTGATCAGCATCTTTGAACAGATGATGCAGGGGGAATTGGTGCAGTAAAGGGTGGCGTCGGCGATATTGATCCCATGCTTGGCCGCCTGGATGATGGCATTTTGCTCAGCATGGAGGCCGCGACAGAGTTCATGGCGCTCGCCGGAGGGGACATTGAGCTGCTGACGCAGACAACCGGCCTGCTCGCAGTGGGTGATTCCCGAAGGGGTGCCGTTATAGCCGGTGGCGAGAATGTTCTTCCCCTTGACCATTACCGCACCGACCTGGCGGCGCAGACAGGTCGAACGTCTGGCCACCAGGCAAGCGATTTCCATGAAATACTCTTCCCAGCTTGGACGCTCCATCTAAGTCAAGCGATGGGCGTAGAGGGGGAATTTTTTGCAGAGTTCCTTGACCTCGGCGCGGATTTTCGCCAACTCCTCGGCATTCTCCACATTCTTCAGGGCGCGGTCGATCCAGCCGGCGACCAGCTCCATTTCCGCTTCCTTGAGGCCGCGGGTGGTGGTCGCCGGCGTGCCGATGCGGAAGCCGCTGGTGACGAAGGGCGACCGGGTATCGAAAGGCACGGCGTTCTTGTTGACGGTAATTCCGGCCTTTTCCAAGGTGGCCTCGGCCACCTTCCCAGTCAACTCGGTACCGGAAAGATCAACCAGCATGAGGTGATTGTCGGTACCACCGGAAACCAGATTGAAGCCACGCTTGGTCAACCCGGCGGCCAGAGCCTGGGCATTCTTGATGACCTGGGCGGCGTAGACCTTGAAGTCGGGAGCGAGGGCTTCCTTGAAGGCCACCGCCTTGGCGGCGATGACATGCATCAGCGGTCCCCCCTGGATGCCGGGGAAGATGTTGCTGTTGACGGCCTTAGCGAATTCTTCGCGACAGAGGATCATACCGCCGCGGGGGCCGCGCAGGGTCTTGTGGGTGGTGGTGGTGACGAACTCGGCGTGGGGGACGGGATTGGCATGAAGACCGGCGGCGACCAGGCCGGCGATGTGCGCCATATCGACCATGACCAGCGCCCCGACCTTGTCGGCGATGCGGCGGAAAGCGGCGAAATCGAGGGCGCGGGGATAGGCGCTGGCGCCGACGACGATCAGCTTCGGCTTGTGCTCGACGGCGAGACGCTCGACTTCGTCGTAATCGATGGTGCCGGTTTCCTTCTTGACTCCATAGGGAACGATATTGAAGAGCTTGCCGGAGAAGTTGACCGGGGAGCCGTGGGTCAGGTGGCCGCCGTGGGCCAGGTTCATGCCGAGGATCGTGTCGCCGGGGTTACAGACGGAGAAATAGACCGCCATATTGGCCTGGGAGCCGGAATGGGGCTGGACATTAGCGTGTTCGGCGCCGAAGAGCTCCTTGGCTCGATCGATGGCCAACTGTTCGGCCTCGTCGACGAACTCGCAACCACCGTAATAACGCTTGCCGGGATAGCCTTCGGCATATTTGTTCGTCAGTACCGACCCCTGGACTTCGAGCACATTCTCGCTGACGAAGTTTTCCGAAGCGATAAATTCGAGGTTGTATTCCTGACGCTCGGTTTCCCGGCGGATGCTGGCTGCGATTTCCGGATCGAACTGGGCAAGTTTCTCGGACATGATTTAAAGACCTTTCAGTGCGAGGTAGCCCCCGCGAAACATGATGGCGTCGCAAAAACTCACCAACTTCTGCGTTGCTGCAACCGGCCCGCTGCTTCGACGTACATAAGTACGCCTCATTGCTTGCCATTTGCGCGCCTTGCATTTGGCGCTTTTTGCTTAGCCATACAACCCTGATGCTTTTTGCAAAAGCATCAACCATGAGTGGCAAAAAACAAAGGGCAGACCCGCCGGCCTGCCCTGAAGAGCGCCGGCCGTCAGCGGGCGGCCTTGCGGACTTCGTCCTCGATCCGACTGATTTTGTCGAGGCGCCGTTGATGACGATCTCCCTCGAACTCGCTGTCGAGCCAGATCTCCACCAGGCGGCAGGCGATCTCAGGGGTAATGACTCGGCCGCCCATCACCAACACGTTGGCGTTGTTGTGCTCCTTGGCCATACGCGCGGTAAAGGGGTCATTGACCAAGGCGGCGCGCACGCCGGGGAATTTATTGGCAACGATGGACATACCGATACCGGTGCCGCAGATCAGAATGCCTCGTTCGGCCTCGCCGCTGGATACGGCCCGCGCGACCTTTTCGCCGAAATCGGGATAGTCGACGGAATCGCCGTTGTCAGTACCGAAATCCCGGACGGAGAGGCCACGAGATTCCAGACACTTATAGATGGCGTCCTTGAGTTCAAGTCCGCCGTGATCGCTCGCTATGACCATCATCATCAAACCTTTTTGAAGATCAGGGTGCCGTTGGTGCCGCCGAAGCCGAGGGAGTTGGACATCGCCACCCGGACCTCAGCCTGACGGGCCTGATTCGGTACATAGTCGAGATCGCACTCAGGATCGGGTTCCTCATAATTGATGGTCGGCGGTACCGCGCTACGCTCCATGGTGAGCAGAGAGTAGACCGCCTCGATGCCGCCGGCGGCGCCCAGGGTATGGCCGGTCATGCTCTTGGTGGAGCTGACCATAAGCTTGCGCGCGTGCTCGCCGAAAACACTTTTGATCGCCATGGTTTCGTAGAGATCGTTGAAATGGGTCGAGGTGCCGTGGGCGTTGATGTAATCGACTTCCTCGGGATTCATGCCGGCGTGCCTCAACGCCATCTTCATGCAACGCGCGGCACCCTCGCCGTCGGGACCGGGCGCGGTGATGTGATGGGCGTCGCCGGTAGCGCCGTAGCCGACGACCTCGGCATAGATTTTAGCCCCGCGTTTTTTTGCCGACTCGTACTCTTCCAGCACAACGATACCGGCCCCCTCGGCCATGATGAAGCCGTCGCGCCCCTTATCGAAGGGACGACTGGCGCGAGTCGGATCGTCATTGCGGGTGGAGAGGGCCTTCATGACGTTAAAGCCGGCGATACCCAAGGGAGTTATGGTCGATTCGGCGCCGCCGGCGATCATCGCGTCGGCATCGCCACGCTTGATGATGTGATAGGCGTCACCAATGGAGTGGGTGCCGGTGGCGCAGGCGGTAACGGTGGAAAGATTCGGCCCCTTGGCGCCGAAACGGATGGAGATATGGCCGGGCGCCAGATTGATGATCAGCATCGGGATGAAAAAGGGCGTGACCTTTTTATAGCCGCCGTTCATCAGCACTTCGTGATACTTTTCGATGGCCGGCAGACCGCCGAGGCCGGCACCGACTACCACGCCGACGCGTTCGGCGTTCTCTTCGGTGACCTGCAAACCGGAATCTTTCATGGCCATATCCGAGGCGGCCAGCGCATAATGGATGAAACTATCCATCTTCTTGACTTCTTTTTTGTCGATGAAGTCCTCGGGATTGAAGTCCTTGACCTCCCCAGCGATCTGGCTGGGCAGGTCGGAGGCGTCAAAGCGTGTGATCCGGTCGATTCCGGACTTTCCCGCCATCAAGGCCGACCAGTTCTTTTCGGTCCCGGTGCCCAGGGCGGAAACGACACCGACTCCCGTCACGACGACTCTTCGCATGATTTCTTCCTCCATCGACGCGCGATCTACTACCGCGGACTAGCTATTTAGAACGATTGAATAGATTGAGACTGTTCAAGATCAAGAAAACTGAGTACACGGGGGGAGCCAATCAAGAAAGGAGGAGAAAACCGGGTTTTCTCCTCCTCTCCTTTTGATCAGCGGATCAGGAATTTTCGCCGAGGTAATCAATAGCGTCCTGGACCGTCAGGATTTTTTCGGCATCTTCGTCGGAGATCTCGATATCGAATTCTTCTTCGAGAGCCATGACCAGTTCCACGGTGTCGAGGGAATCGGCGCCAAGATCATCCATGAAAGATGCGTCGTTGGTCACCTGGTCGGCATCCACACCCAGTTGTTCCGCCACAATCTGCTTTACTCTTTCGTCAATAGAAGCCATCTGCTTCACCTCCCTTTGTGTTTCGAGCCGATCTCCGATCGGGCCGGTATTTGTGTTGCTTTTGCGGTCTTTACATGTACATGCCGCCATTCACCGCCAGCACCTGCCCGGTAATATATCCGGATTTCTCCTGGGCGAGGAAAACAACGGCATGGGCGATATCTTCAGCGCTGCCGAGACGCTCCAGAGGGATCTGGGCTGCCAGTTCCTCACGGGTCTTCTCGGGCAGGGCGTCGGTCATATCGGTAGCAATGAAGCCGGGAGCCACGGCGTTGACCGTGACATTGCGCCGCGCCAGTTCGCGGGCGTTGGAGCGGGTCAGCCCCATAAGGCCGGCCTTGCTGGCGCAGTAGTTGGCCTGACCGGCGTTACCCATCTGCCCGACCACCGAAGCGATATTGATGATCCGGCCGTAGCGCTGTTTCGACATCACCTTAGCGGCCGCCCGAGAGCAGAGGAACGCCCCCTTGAGGTTGACATTGAGAACGGCATCCCAATCCTCATCCTTCATCCGCAGCAGCAGGGCGTCGCGAGTGATACCGGCGTTGTTCACCAGGATGTCGACGCGGCCGAAAGCCTCCACCGCGGCCTGAACCATTTTTTCGGCATCAGCGCTCAGGGTCACGTTTCCCTGCACGGCAATCGCTTCAGTGCCGTTGGCCTTCAGTTCGGCGACCATGGCCTCAGTGGCGGCTAAATCAATATCGACGGCGACAATCTTGGCACCGCAGGCGGCCAGGGCCAGGGAAATGCTTTTGCCGATGCCCCGGGAAGCCCCGGTGACAATGGCGACACGGTCTTTGGCCATGGTGATTCCTTTCTTTACCAGTAAAGGTTCCGCCCTGTCAATGCGCCATTCGGCGAAAAAGGACGGATGGCGATTACAGTTTTTTTAGACTGGCGACATCCTCGACATTTTGCGCGGTCGCACCCTTGGCGATGCGCTTGATCAGCCCGGAAAGAACCTTGCCGGGACCGATTTCAATAAAGCGCTCCACCCCGAGCTCGGCCATGCAGGCCACCGACTCATCCCAGCGCACCGGAGCGCTGACCTGACGGACCAGCAACTCCTTCAGGCGGGCCGAATCCTTGTTGGGACAGGCCTCGACATTGGATACGACGGGCAGGTTCATGGGGGCGAAGGCAATGCCGTCAAGCACTTCCGCCAGGCGCCGCCCGGCCGGTTCCATAAGGGCACAGTGGAAAGGTGCGCTCACCGGCAAAGGCAAGGCCCGTTTGGCACCAGCCGCCTTGGCCAATTCGATGGCGCGATCGACCGCTTCGGCGTGACCGGCGATGACCACCTGCCCCGGACTGTTGAAATTGGCCGGGGAAACGACCTGGCCCTGAGCGGCCTGGGCACAGATCCCTTCGATGGCACCCTCTTCCAGGCCCATCATTGCTGCCATGGCGCCGACGCCGACCGGTACCGCTTCCTGCATGAAAGCGCCACGCTTACGAACCGTACGCACAGCATCAGCAAAACTCAGAGTCCCGGCGGCCACCAACGCGGAGAATTCCCCGAGGCTGTGACCGGCGGCGTAATCGGGCCGCAGTCCGGTCTCCTGCTCCACCACCCGCAACGCAGCAACACTGACAGTCACGATAGCCGGCTGAGTATTGGTCGTCAGCCGCAGATCTTCCTCGGGACCATTGAAACAGAGGGAAGCGATATCAAAGCCGAGGGCGTCGTTGGCTTCCTGGAAAAGCTGTCGCGCCACAGGAAAATTGTCGGCCAGGTCGCGACCCATGCCGGCGAACTGGGAACCCTGTCCGGGAAAGACAAAAGCGAGCATTGAACGACCGCCTTCCTTATAAAAATGAAACGGAGTCACTTATTCGAGTCACTTATTCGCAACAGGAATAAAAGAGATCTCCGAAACTCAGAGCCCCGCGACCCCGACGGCAACGTCGGAAACTTCTTCCTGACGCTCCAGCATCGCGGTAAGGGATTTTTCGTCGAACAGGCTCTTGCTCAACTGAGCCACGAGGGCTTCATTGATGGCCTTGGCCACCGATTCCTGAGCCTGGAAAATCGCATTCTGGAGGGCCTTGACATTGGAACCGCCATGGCAGATGACCCCGGTTCCCTGGATGCCGAGGAGGGGAGCGCCACCATATTCGGCGTAATCGACCTTCTTCTTGAACGCCTGGAAAGCCGGCCGAGCCAACAGATAACCCAACTTGGCGAAAAACCGTGTTGAGATCTCCTGTTTGAGCATCGAGCCGATGGCATCGGCCAGTCCCTCGGAGAGTTTCAGCACCACGTTACCCACAAAGCCATCGCAGACGACCACGTCGACCGAGCCGTTAAAAACGTCGCGTCCTTCCACATAGCCGACATAACCAGAGCGGTTGCCCTTAAGCAGGCAGTGGGTGCTACGGGTCAGATCGTTACCCTTGCACTCCTCTTCGCCGTTGGACAAAAGACCAACGCGCGGGGCCGCCTTGCCCAGGACATGACGGGCATAGACTTCACCCATGAGAGCAAACTGGGCGAGATGCTGGGGTTTGCAATCGACATTGCCGCCGACATCAAGAACCAGGGTGTTGTCCTTGCGGTTGGGCATAATGGTGGCGATGGCGGGGCGGTCGATCCCTTTGATCCGGCCAAGGACGAACATTCCCGCGGCCATGGTCGCCCCAGAGTTGCCGGCACTGACAACCGCCTGGGCTTCGCCGGTTTTCACCAGATTGAAGGCGACCCGGATCGACGAGTCTTTCTTTTTACGCACAGCGTCGGAAGCGGAATCGTGCATGCCGACGACTTCGCTGGCATGACGCACGGCAATCGGCAAATCCGCGATCTGGTGCTTTTTCAGCTCGGATTCGATACGGGCCGAGTCCCCCACCAGCAGGACGGCAATGCCCCAGCGCCGGGCGGCCGCAACCGCGGCTTCGACCTCGACCACAGGGGCGTTATCGCCACCCATGGCATCGACCGCTACAACGATTTTCCCACTCAAGGAGAAAGCTCCCTAGTCCTGGGCGGCGATAATTTCTTTGCCTTTATAGGTGCCGCAGGCAGCACAAACGCGATGGGGCTGCTTGGGCTCTTGGCACTGGGGGCAGATGGAAATGCCGGGGGCGGTCAGAAAGTCATGAGCACGGCGCATGTCGCGCTTGGATTTGGAAGTCTTTTTCTTGGGTACAGCCATGGTCGTTACTCCTTGTAGGCCGGGTCAGTCCGGCGGTCATTCACCTTCGCCTTCCGTCTGGTCGGGAAAGGCCCACCCTTTAAAGGGTTAAAGGGTGACAATCATTTATCGATCTTTAAATCTTTGAGCGCGGCAAATTTCAGACTGAAATCCGTCGGCGCGCAACGGCACTTTTCGTTATTGAGATCGGCGCCACACCGGGGACATAAGCCACGGCAACTGGGAGCACAGAGAGGATGAAAGGGCATCGCCAGCACCACCTGCTCCTGCACCACCTCGCGCAGATCAATCTCATCCCCTTGCAACAAGACCAGACCCATTTCTTCGGCGCTGATTTCCCGCCCGTCCTCGTCTTCTTCCCCTTCGATCTCAGGAAGTTCCCGGACATAGGTTAGCTCAAAGGAGGTATCCAGAACCACCAACGTCGGCTTGAGGCAGCGGGAGCAGGGCGTTTCCACGCAGGTCTCGATGCGGCCGGAAACCTCGAACATGCCGCTTGCCGGCTGAATCCGCAAAGTAACCCGCAAGGGTTCGGGAAAACGGCATTCGCGACGTTCCTGAAGCTCGGCGAGTACGGGGAAATTGGCGGCCGGCTCGACAAATTCCAGAGCCAGTCCTTCATCCCTGATGTCATGAACGGAAAGACGCATGCCACCCCCAGCCACACAGAAAGAAGTTATGTATAGGAACTTCCCCCGTTTTGTCAAGGGAAAACCTGGCCTGGCCCCTACCCTTCCCAAGGCCGCCCCTTTTATCCCAATCCCGTTGGTTTTGCAAGTGATTAATTGTCCTGTACGCCACCCTTCTTGAAATCCTTTCACGCATGGGGTAGGGTCTTGAATTGGACCTTTTCGCACCGTTCCACCTCACTTCGAGCCGACATGCCCCGATGACCTCAAACCTCTCCGACAAGACTCCGGCCGCCCTCACCCGATTGCTCACCATCATGGAGCGTCTGCGTGCGCCCGGGGGATGCCCCTGGGATGCGGAACAGACCCCCGAAAGCCTGAAACCTTATATTATTGAGGAAGCCTATGAGGTGGTGGAAGCTATTGACCGGGAGGACGTCGAGGACCTGCGAGACGAATTAGGCGATCTACTTCTGCAAGTTGTCTTTCTCGCGAGAATCCACGAGGAACGAAAGAACTTCGCCATGGCCGACGTAATCGGGGCCATCGCTGACAAATTGGTGCGACGTCATCCCCACGTCTTCGCCGGCATGCCCACCGGCGATGCGAAAATGCTCGCGGATCAGTGGGACGCGATCAAACGGTCCGAAAAACCCGAGAAGAACTCCGAGCACCCCCTGGAGCGCCTTCCTCGGCAACTTCCGGCCCTGCAAAAGGCTGGAAAACTCGCCAAAAAGACCGGCTTCAACGACGCAACCGGCGGCTTTACCGCATTTTTGGAGCAGGCCGAACGAGATCTGAAAGCCGTGGGTCAAAGTTTGACTGGCGACGACCGAGAACAAGCCCGTGAGCATCTAGGAGGTCTGCTCTTCACCCTCGCCGGACTCGCCGCCGCCCTCGATCAAGATGCCGAAGACATTCTGCGTGTTCACAACCAGCGGGTTTTGTCCCATCACATCAAGCAGGTTACAAAATAGATTCAGGCCGTTATTTTTCTTTTTTTACCGTGTGTACGGCAAAAAGCCCCGAAGACTCAAGGAGGTGGCGGGCTTTTCCACACAAGCTGTGGAGAGACTGTTGAAAACCATGTGGACAACCCGATAGGGACCCCGCTCGTCCACCCCCTCAGCATCTTGCTTATTTTTTAAGCATTAAATTTTGTAAGCAATTTCAACAGCTTATGGTTTTAATCTAAAAACACCGGGGCAGCATCAGACAAACACACCATTTTCAAGGATTTAACATGTTTATCCGTCTTCTCCTGCTTTTTACCTTCGTCCCAGTTCTTGAACTGATCATCCTGATCAAGGTCGGGGCCTGGATCGGTGTCGCGCCGACGATTGCCCTGATCCTGCTCACCGGCATCGCCGGCGCCTACCTGGCCCGGACCCAGGGCCTCGACCTGGCCATGCGCATTCAACGGGAACTGAACGAGGGACGCTTGCCCGCCGAGGAACTCCTCGACGGAGCCATGGTCCTGGTCGGCGGCATCCTCCTGTTGACTCCCGGCTTCTTCACCGATTTGACGGGCTTCATCCTCCTGGTTCCAGGGACCCGGCAGTTCTGTAAAAAGACGGTGCGCCTCTGGATGAAGCGCTATATCGATCAAGGGCGCATCACCATTCGCCGCTATTGAGTGCGCAATCCATGCGTTCTCCATGACAAAAAAAACCGTCCGAAGGCGGCATTCATGGAAAGTCTTGTGAAAAGACACTGAGTCAGGGGCACAATGGCCCCTCCTGACCAAGCCCGCCCATGTCATAAACGGCTTCTCCGGGCAAGGCCAATTCAGTGAGGGAAAGATCCGCGTCCCCCGGGAGCAGAAGGACCGACAGGGCGGGCCAAGGGGTCTGGAGTCTGTCCTGCCGAGATTCGGCCACTCCACCGGGAACCACCACCCCCTGGCTGAAAAAAACGATGCCGGCAACAAGCGGCAGCGCCACATTAGAAAGAAAGTGGAAAGACAGCCCCCGCTTCCGTCCCCAGATCTTCTTCATGGCGGTCAGCCGGAAAAATTCCTGTTCGGCCATGACCCGCCAGAGGGAGACGCCCACGATATAGAAAGCGAAAACCCCCATGGCCAGATGTCGATTGAACAGTTCGATAGCGGGAAATTCCATGGCACACCCCCCTCAGACGAGCGAAATAGCCAACAACCCGATTTACAAGAGAATTATAATCTCACCCGGCCACACCTGGCCAGCCTGTTTATAAACTATTCGATATGGTAGAAACAGGAAGCCCCGCTCGTTGGGCGGGGCCTCCTGTTGGTCATCGGTAGCGATCGGAGCAGGCTCTCAGTTTTCAGTCATGAAATACTTTTCGTAGAGGTCTTCCAGATCTTTGAGATGACGGGTTTCGTCATTGCCGATTTTTTCGAAGATCGAGCCCATGGGCGCACCCGTGCAACCGGCGGCCATCTTGCGGTAGAACTCAACCGCTTCTTTTTCCAGATGAATCGCGTAAGCGAGCGCTTCGCGGGCATCGGCGTCGGCGCGCAGTTCCTTGGCTTTGAGCACATAATCGAGATTCATGGTCGGAACCGGGCGGTTCATGCTCTCTTCGCCCTCCAGGGCTCCTTCGACCAGAGCTTTTTCCAACTGATGCTTGTGCTCAAGTTCATCAAGGGCCGCATCCTTCAGAATCATCTTGGCCTGACGATCCTTGACCTTCGCCATGGCCCGTAAATAGTTACGAAAACCGTTGTCTTCCATCTTGACCGCCATTTCGACAGCCGCTTCGAAGGTGTAGCACACCGCTCCCTGGGTACTCATAAGCCATCCTCCTGTCAGTAGATCACGATATAACCGTGCTTTTCGGCGATCTTGGATATTTCCAGGACATCCTGGATGCGATAACTGGAGCCGTCGAGGACGAACAGATAGCCCCCTTCCGGCTGCTCTTTGGCCAGACTAATCAGATATTCGAAACTCGCGGTTTTGATCGTTTCCATGTATCACCATCCATGAGTGATTCGAGAGCGAATTCTAATGACGAAACCTTTTACCACAGGCACTACAGAATCTCAAGCACCTAAAGCGGCGAACAGCTTAGGGGGACGGCTCAGCCAAGCACCGTAGTCGCTGTTCCAGGAAGCAAACGTTCTCTCATTTTTTTCACTTGATCTCTTTCTGGTTCGGCTATATCATCGGGTCAACTTCGACCTCTTCGGAGGCCGAGGGGTGACCCCGTGTACTCCCCCCCTCCGTACACGGGGTCTTTTATTGCCCGCCGCCAGCCTGCCTCGCCACCGTTGTCATCGCCTCTCCCTTGTTTTGGAAATCCCCGGTAAAAACATAAGCTTCCACTTGAGGCGCCAGAGGGCTTGAAATTTTGTCGATTTCATGCTAGGTTACGCAGCTTTCAAAAATTCAGACATTGCCGTTTTGCCATGACTGGAAGGAGTTTACGACAGCCATGAGAAAAATGATGAAGAAACTCTCCCTGGCCCTGCTTTTCATCCCCTTGATCTCCAGCAGCGCTTTGGCCCCCCAACCGGAAGTGATCCGTCCTCTGCCCATCCTGAGCGACCGGCCATCGAGCCATGTCGAACTGGAAGCTCTCTTCTCCCGTCACAACTACGAATGGAGCACGCTGGACGAAGGGATCCCCTCGATCTTTCTCGAAGGGTTGCCTGATGATCTCCACCGCATTTCCCAGGTCGACCGGAAAAAAGCCGTATTTTTCCTCTCCCTGCTCCCCGTGGTTCTTCGGGTCAACGAGGAAATTCGCGCCCAGAAAGACACCTTGGAGACCCTTCTGGAACGTTATGACCAGGGGCAGACCCTCTCCGCAGTGGAACGCGCCCGGTTGACCGCCATCGCCGGTGAATACAAGGTTGATGCCGACCCTTTAAGTAACGAACGAGCGCGCCGGACCCTGCTCAGCCGGGTCGACACCTTGCCGGCATCGCTGGTCCTGGCCCAAGCGGCGACCGAATCGGCCTACGGCACCTCACGTTTCGCCCGTCTCGGCAACAATCTTTTCGGGGAATGGACCTTCATCCCGGGCACCGGGATCGTCCCGCGCAACCGTCAGCCGGGGCGCACCCACGAGGTCCGCTCTTTCGCCTCGATCTACGAGTCCGTCTCCTCCTACATGAAGAACATCAATACCCACCGGGCTTATCAAACCCTGCGGGAACTGCGGGTGAAACTGCGGGCCGAGGGCAAACCCCTGCGCGGCGAATACCTCGCCGAAGGGCTCTCCCGCTATTCGGAGCAGGGTCAGGCGTATGTGCGCAAGATCAAGTCAGTCATTCGCAGTAACCGGCTGCAGCGTCTGACCTCGGTGATCTTCCGACCGGAAGCGCAACCCGCAGAGGAAGCGATCATGACCGCCGGACTCTTCTCCTCGGCGCAAGGCAGCTCCCGCTGGTCAGGGTCGCGGCTGGACCCATAACTGACTGAACCAATGCCACCCGCCGTTACGCCCTGGCGCTGTCAGGGTGTAACGGCCCCGGCGCCCCTCCAGGGGCGCGGACGCGACGACCCGATAACGTCCGGGATGCCCCGCAACCGGCTCCACAATCCCTCCTTCTTGCCCACCGACAAAGCAGCGCAAACCTTTCAGATCCGCCTCGCCATCAATGATTTCCACCAGCAGCTCCGGGGGATTTTTCCCTGTGATCACCGGGCTTTCTGGGCTCATCACCTTCAGTTTCAGCGGCCGCATGGCCAGCTTGTCCCGAAACTCGACGAAGGTGGCATAGGCTCCGCCCATGGGAAACCGGGGCAACACGAAAGGATCGGCCGCCGCCTCGACCACGCCCGAATGCTGGGCCACGGCTCCGGCAAAACCCAGTTCCCTGACCAGCTTCGCCACTTCCGGGGAATATTCCCCATAAGGATAGGCGAAAACCCCGCTCATCCCCCCCAACTCCCGTTGCATCACCGCGCTCGCCCGCTCGATATCGCCACGGATGCGCGTCAGCCAGGCGGCCTCATCCTCCCCTTTTTGCCGATCGAGCAGATAGGGGTGAGAGGCACTATGATTTCCGATCTCAACCCCTTCGTCGCGCAAAGCCCGCAACTGATCCCAACCGAGATAACCCGGCGCCCCTACCGAATCGGTGCTGACAAAGAGGCTCACCGGATAGCCGTAACGGCGCAGCAGCGGCATGGCACCGGTCAAAAAGCTCTCATAGCCATCGTCCACCGTGAGCACGGCACAGCGCTCCGGCAACGGCGTCCCCTGGGTGAGACGATCCACCACATCCCTCAGGGGGAGGACGGTATATTCCTTCGTCCGCAACAGTTCCAGCTGCTCGGCAAAGACCTCGAGGGCAATATTGGTGGAGGGATAGCGGGCATCGCCGAAGCGATGGTAGACAAACATGTTGGCCTGACCGGCCCAGGCCGGGGTGATGAGAGATAAGAACACCAAGAGCAAACCGAAGGAGAGAAAAAGACGCATAATCCAAACCTTTACACAAAGGGAAGAAACAAGGGATGGGAAAAATAGAGACGCCGGCATGGGAGCCGGCGACGGATCAAACTCTGGAACGCAGGTAACGGCGAATGGCATTACGGGCACGGGGAGTCACGGCCCATTCCAGCCATTTGGGCATCACCTGGGGAAATTCACTCTGTTCGATGCCGACCTGATCACCATCCATCAGGCGAGACTTCAGGGGGCGGGTCTGGCCGTTGATGCGGGCACGCATGGCCCGCAAGCCCAGCTCTTCGTGAATATCGAAAGCCAGATCGAGGGCGCTGCTCCCCTCCGGCAGGGTCCGGGTATCGCCCAAGGGAGTGTAAACCTGAATGGAGGCCGAGGCCAGGCGCAGGCTTTGCGTGTCAAAGGCCGACTCCCCTTCCAGCAGGGAGCGCATCAGCCCCTCGAAATTGGCCCGCCGGAACTCGAAACCCGGCGCGAGGACTCCTGCCTCGTTGAATCGCGCCAGCTTGCGCGTCGTGATCTCCACCCGCATCCGGTGTTCACCGGCCTGCACCGTGGTCTTCAGCGCCTGATAGCCAAACTGGGACATGACGTTGAGATGGTCGCGCAACTTACCGGGAATGGGATGAAAAAGCCCGTGCAGCAGCCCAAGGGCAAGATAGGCATCCATAGTCCGATCGACCTGAAGCTCCAATGTATAGAGGGTGGAAAACCCACGACCCATATTTTTCGCGGCGGCGATGGAAAAGGGGCGCCAACGGTCGCGCAGCAGTACCGGAATCTTGCGGTGATCAAACTCTTTATTGATTTCCGCCCGGATTTTGCGCAAAGGGGCTTCCATGTGCCGCCGCAGCTCCTCCAGGTTCTGTTCATAGCCCGTCGCCCGCCGGGGATAGAGAATCTTCAGCGATAGGGCATCCAGTTCAGAAGCGACGTACCCCATCCCCAGATGGCTGGCGAGGGGGACATAGACCGAACGGGTCTCTTCGGCGATCAAGCTCTGCTTTTCGGGTTTCAGGGCGCCGATGGTTTGCAGGTTGTCGATCCGGTCCCAGAACTTCAGACAGAGCACCCGCACATCCTCGATCGCCACCAGCAACTGCTTGCGGTAAGTCTCGGCCTTGAGGATCTCGCGGCTGACATTGTCATCGGCGGCCTTGGTCAGGCCATTGACGAGCAGGGCGACCTCGGGACCGAAGTCCGCCTCGATCTCGCCGAGAGTCACCGGAGTGTCCTCGACCACATCATGGAGGATGGCCGCCATGACCGAGGCAAAATCCATCCAGTGCCGGGCGGCCAGATGCGCCACCCGCAGTGGATGGAAAAAATAGGGCTCCCCGGATTTACGGAAAACCCCGAAATGGGAGTCGCCGGCGACCCGGAGAGCGCGATGGAGACTGTCGATAGACAGATCAAGCTCCGCCTCGCTCATCCCCCCACCGTAGTGGGTCACGAGCAACTCCATGATTTCGTTGATCAAGCGTTGTTCGGTGCGGCTGTCGTAAGTCAACCTGAAATCTCCGGGGCAAAGACGGCCAAGAACGAAGGGGAAAACGAGAATTTATCTTATAGAAGAAAAAAGCGACCGGCAAGGGGGATTCTCCGGGGCAAGGGCGTATTCCTCATCCGTCCCCATGCCGCCGGGTCGACGGCCGGCGCCAGGGGATGAACATCGGCACCCGACGGCGATATTCTTCATAGGCCTCGCCGAAGAGCGCGAGCATGCGACGTTCCTCCCAAAAGGCTCCGAGAATCAAATAAAGGGAGAGCAGCCCCGCCGTCACCAGCTGGGCCAGGGAGAGATCCCGCCCCCAGAGAATGAGGAGACCGGCCAGATACCAGGGATGGCGGGTCCAGGCCAGCACCCCGTCGCGGCGTAAGGAGGGCGGATTTTCCTGCCCTTGCCGCCGCCGGCAATCAAGACCGAGAAAAGACCGGAGCCCGTAGGCGCGCGCCCCGCCCCAGGCCAGACCCAGCGCGATCGCCCAGAAGAGCAGCCGCAGGAACTCCCAGCCCCCCTGCCAGATCAGCATTTTGGCCCCGCCGATACGCGCCTCCCACCAGAGGATCGGCGCCAGGGAAAGGAGCGCCAGCAGGTTGTAGGCCAGGCGATAGCAGGTGGGAGCAAGGGGGGAAAGGCCGTGCAGCCGCTCCTTGACGGCGGTGGCGGCGAGAAGGGAATGGCCGGCGCACCACAACAGCCAGAGCAGGGCCAGAATCAGCAGAGGGTCGATCATTCAGGAAGCTCTTGCGGCACGAAACGCACGACCGGCTCACCCTCGCCGACGCCCGACTCGATCCGCAAATGGCCGCGCCACTCATCATCGAGCATCGGGTAGTCCTCGCGGCAGTGCGCCCCGCGACTCTCCAGCCGGGCCTGAGCGGCGAGCAGAATGCAGCGGGCGCTGCGTAGCATCAGGCTAGTTTCCAGAAAAAGGGGGACGGGTTCGGCCAGGCGCCAGGAACGACAAGTGTCGTCAAGCTCTCGCCATTGAGCCAGTCCGGCGGCAAGGCCTTCGGCGGAACGGATCACCCCGGCATGACGCCAAAGTAACTGCCGCAGCGCAGCGCGCAGTCCGGTCAGCTCTTCCACGGTCCAGGGGCCGTTCCCGGCCGGCGGCGGGTCGAACACCCCCGCTGTCTCCGTCCGCTCGGCGGCGGCGCGGGCGCCAGCACGACGGCCGAAAACCACCGCCTCGAGCAGGGCATTACCGCCTAGGCGGTTGGCGCCGTGCACCCCGCCGCAAACCTCCCCGGCACCGTAGAGACCGGGGACGGTGCTCCCGCCATGGGAATCAATGACCATCCCGCCCATAAAAAAATGGACGGCCAGACCGACGGTCGGCATGTTCTGCGCCGGATCGCAGCCCCGCCGCCGCAGCAGCGCCCAAAGGGGGGCATAGCGCGTCGCCGCCAGGTCGGCGGGGATCTGGGAGAGATCGAGATAGACCCCCTCGCCGATGCCTTTTCCGGCACGCAGCTCGCGATCGATGGCCTGGCTCATCTCGTCTCGCCCGGCGACCGGTTCGCCACCGGTGACGGAGTTGAGCAGAAAACGCTCGCCGTAGCGGTTGCGCAGCACCGCCCCATCGCCGAAGAGGGTGGTGGGGAGGATGATCCGCACCGGCGTCAGTCCCATGGCCGGATGGAACTGGATGAACTCCATATCGCGCAGCGCCGCTCCGGCCTCCAGGGCCAGGGCATAGCCGTCGCCGGTGATGTCTCGGGTATTGTTGCTGCCGGCGTAAAGGCGTCCGCCCCCACCCGTGGCCAGGATCGTTGCCCGCGCCCGCAGGGCCAGCCAGCCCCCGGAACCATCGAGGGCCAGCGCGCCGGCCACCCGCTCCCCGTTGCGGGCCAGGCGCGCCACCATCAGCCCCTCAGCGAAACGGACACCGAGGCGCCGCGCTTCGGCGAGAAGCGGCAGAGTGAGGGTCAGTCCGGCGGTCTGCACCGGCACCGCACCGAGTTCGGGAAAGATCGTTCGCGCCCGGCTGTGTCCGGGCACCCGGCGCGCTTGCAGCCGCCCGTCAACCCGGAGCAGGCGCACACCGCAGCCCTGCAGGAAATCGACGGCTTCCGCCGCCCCCTCGGCCAGGGTCCGCACCAGCGTCGGGTCGGCGATCTCCCGCCCGCCGCCAAAGGTATCGATGGCGAGACCCTCGACACTGTCATCCTCCGGCAGACTGGTCAGGTTGCCCGCCGCAATCAGGGTATTACCGCTGCGCCCGGGACGGCGCTTGCAGACCAGCAGCACCTCGGCTCCGGCCCGCCGCGCCGCGATGGCCGCCGTCAGACCCGCCAGCCCGCCACCAATGACCAGGACGTCTGTCTGCATGCTCTCCATCGCCCTCTCCGTCCCCTTTCAGCCCTGATCTAGCCCGGGGGCCAGGTCAGATCGCGGCCGCCGAGAAGATGAAAATGAATGTGCCAGACGGTCTGGCCACCGGCCTCGTTGCAGTTGTTGACGATACGGAAACCGTCCTCGGCGAAGCCCATTTCGTGAGCGATCTTGCCGGCGGTCTGGAAGACATGGCCGATGAGATCGTTGTCGGCCGTAGTCAGGTCAAGGGTGGTGCGGATGTGCTTGCGCGGCACCAACAGGTAGTGATAAGGCGCCTGGGGGTTGATGTCCTCGATGACCACCAGATGCTGATCCTGATAGACGAGCCGGGCGGGAATCTCGCCGGCGACGATCTTACAGAAGATGCAGTTGTTCGACATCGTCACTCCTTTCTTCGCTTGCACGGTTGCGGCCGCCGCGGGCCTGATCGAGGGAGAGGAGGTGCCAGCGCTTCTGGCCGGCACGCTTGAGCAACTGTTCGTTGTGGCTCAGGAAGACCAGCTGATGCTCCCGGGCGATGTTTTCGAGCATGCCGACCGTCTCCAGCAACCGTTCGCCATCGAAATTCACCAGGGGATCGTCAAGAAAGAGCGGCAGCCGGTGCCCCCGGGCAAGATGCCGGGAAAGAGCCAGACGTACCGCCAGATAGACGGCGTCGACGGTGCCCCGGCTGAAATGTTCCAGCGGACGCCAACCCGCCTCCTCCCCCTTGGCCGGCAACATCAGGGAGAAATGCTCGTCGAAGGCGATCCGGCCGTACCCGCCGCGGGTGGTGGTCATCAGGCCGTTGCCGATATCGGTGGCAAAGCGCTCCAGGTAGGTGGAACGAAACTCCTCCACCGCGCCGCCGAGCAACTCCGACGCCAGGAGCAGGACTTCGCGCCGGCGGCTCAGGGCGTGCTGGCGGGCCTTGAGCCCTTCCCCTTCCCGCTCGATGGCGCCGGGATCGGTCAGAGCACCGCGCCGCACCGCCTCCTCGCGGCTCAGTTCGAGCAGCCGTGCCTCCCGCTCACGCAGGCTATCCCCCATCTCCCGCAGCTTTTCCTCGGCAGTGGCAAGTTCCGTCAGGGAGAGCAGCGCCTCGGGGTGGGCCTTGCGCGGCGCCTCCTCGGCCGGGAGCTCCGGTTCGGCAACGGCTTCGGATTTGAGTACCGCTTCCGGCTCTTCCTCGGCCCCCTCCTCGTCGGAGTCGAGTCCATCCAACTCCCGGATGCGCGCCAACAGCTCCTGATGGCGGGGCAGATTCTTCCGCATCCTGACGACTTCCACCGCCGAGGGGGAAAGTCCGAGCCGCTCGAAGCGCCCGTCCAGGGCCGCCAGACGCGCCTGCGCCTCTTCCCGTCGGTCCTCCACGCCTTGAATCAGTTCCTGGATGCGCGCCTGTTCCTCCCGCGCTTTACCGGCGCGGAGCAAAAAGAGAACCCAGGGGGCCAGAGCGACCAGGCCCGCGCCCCCCCACAGCCAGGGGGTGTAAAGAGGAAAGACCCAGGAGAGGCCGCCCCCGGCGGAGAGAGCAAAGAGAGAAAGAGCGGCCAGTCCCTTCCAGGGCGGAATGGCCTGGGCCTGGAGTTCACGACGCAGGGCCGCCGCTTCCCCTTGCAGGGCGACGAGCGCCTTGCGCTCCTCATCGGCATCGACCAGGATCTTCACCAGATCCTCGGGGATGTCCCGGGGCAGACCGGTCTTGGCCAACTCCCGTTCCAGCCGATTGCGTTCCTCGGCGGGATCGCCCACAAAGCTCGCGGTCGGGGCCGTCGGGGCTGGTTCGGGAGCCGTCATCACGGCGGCAACGGTCTCCGATGCAGGAGCCGCTTGCTCCTGCTGGTAATGACGGCGGACCCAGGCCAGATAGCGCTCCCCCTTGGCGTATTCGCCGCGATCGAAAGCGATGGAATTTTCCAGTTCGACGATCTCGTCCCGCAGCACCGAGAGCTGTTCCCGCGATTCGCGCCCTTCCCGCCAGCGCTCTTCGAGGGCGGCGACCGCTTCCGCCACCCGGTCCAGTTCTCCCGGCTCGGCACCTGTCAGATAAGGCTGATCGCGGGTGATGGCGGCCAGTTCGCCGTGCATCCCGGTCAGCACCCGGTCGTAATCGACCTGACCGAAGCCTGAGAGCAGGGAGCGGATGCGCCCGGCCATGGCCGGCGCCCCGGGAGCGTCGAGCCGACCCTGCCCGAAAAAGAGGGAGGAACGAAAGACCGGCTCTTCGTTGATGCCAAGCAGACGCAGCAGTTGTTCGCCGTATTCGCCGAATCCGGAAGAGCCCTCCTCGGGGGGGACCGACCCCGAAAAACGCTGGAGTTCCCGCCCCTCGCCGTCCGTTTCGATCAGTTCCACCCGGTCATCGAGCAGATCGCGGGCAATCCGCACCTGACCGCGCCGCCCTGCAAAAACCAGGGCTGCGGCGCAGCCTTCATCACTCCCCCAAGAACGGAAACGCTCCTTGTCACGGACTCCGAAGAGCACCGCCGGAATCGCCTCCATCAGCGTCGTCTTGCCCGCCTCGTTGACGCCGTAGACCAGATTCATGCCGCGCCGAAACTCGAAGGTCTTTTCCGCAAACTTGCCGAAATTGCGCAATTCGATCGATTTGAGAATCATGCCCGGCCTCCTCCCTTCCCCTGGAAGCGGCGCAGCGTCTCACGAAAAGCTTCCTCCACCAGAGGTCGCCGTTCCGGCGGGGAGTCCGCGAGCAGACGCCGGGCCCGGCGCGCCAGCACCCCCCGTACCGTCTCCTCGCCCGCCATGCGGTCGACGAACTCGCCGGCCAGCAGTTCGGTGCGGTCACGCAGCTCCAAGTGAAAAAAATCCCCGGCACAGCGGTCGTGCAGTTCGGCCATATCGAGCGGCACCTCGATCAAGCCGGTGAGGGTCAGACGCAGCAACAGATCGCTGGAATGCAACTCAATGATCCGTGTCGCAGCCTCGGCGAAGGTCTCGCAGCCGGTCAGGTCCAAACTAAGCTCATCGAGGACTCGCCCCCCCACCGGCAAGGGTTCGACCCGGACTCGTTCCGGCTCGACCTCGGCCAAGGCGCAATAACGCGGGCCATTCTCGCCGAAGCGCAGGCCCTCTGGGGAACCGGGACGGCAACCGAAGAGGCGCTCGCCCGCTTCCACCAGTAGAAATTCGTGGCCATGGCCGAAGGCCAGGTAATCGAGATTCCAGTCCCGCAGGTTTTCCAGAGAAAGACCCTTGCCGGATTCTCCGGGGAGGACCGGCCGCAGGCCGTGCAGCACGCCGATATGCAGACCCTCGAGGGGACGGCGGGCCATGCGCTCGAGGAGTGTCGGGCTCGGCAGGGCACAACCGCCGAAGACATAGAAATGCACGGGCTGACCGGCGACCGTGACGGTCACCGGCTGAGGCCCCGGCGTCTCCGGCAAGAGCACCGCGCCGAGAGCGGTCAGCTTGGCATAGGCCCCGTCCGCGGCCGGCGGGGCGTCGTGATCGCCGGGGAGCAGGACGACGGCGATGCCCCGGTCGATGAGGCGTTTGAGTCCGGAAGCGACCTGTTCGACCAGCTCCGCCGCCGGGCGAGGATCATCGAAAAGATCGCCGGCGACGATGAAAAGCTGGACCTCGTTCTTGATCGCCAGGGTCAGCAGCCGTTCGAAGGTCTGCAGCAGATCGTGGCGCCGTTTTCCCTCTTTCTCGCCAAGCTCGGGAAAGAACGCACCCAGATGCAGGTCGGCGGTATGCAGAATGCGGATCATGAAGACACCTATGCTTCGTTACAGTATTCGGGGTAATAGCAAACCAAGGGGGAACAGGGGGCGGCAAAGCTTTGCCGGTGGGCGTCCCGGGCCCGGCGGCGATAGTCCGCGCCATCGTCGCAATCGGCGGCACGCTCGCAAAACTCCGCGACCAAGGCGAGATTCCGCACTTTCTGCGCCGAGGGGGCGCCGCGCCCCACCAGTTTGAGTCCGTGAATTCCGGCCGCCGCCAGGGCCGGAATGGCGCAGAGTCCGCAGCCGTGGCGGCGATCGCTGCGGGCCCACTCCTCCTGGCGGGCCATCGCCCGTTGCAGCCGGGGCGAGGGTGCGGGCGCGAGCGGCTCGATCCGGTAGGGGATCTCGCAGGGCCAGATCTTCGCCGGGCTGGAATGATGAAAGGTGCACAGCCCCTCGCTGTTGGGGCAGTTTCCGATAAGGATAAAGGCGTCACAGCGCAGCCCCGGCACTTTCTCGACGATCTCGGCCATCTCCGCCACCGGCAGATGCCGGGGAAAGACCAGCCGGTCGATCCCCTGGGCGGCATAAAAGGCCGCCGCCCCGGAATTGGCGAGATGGGCAAGGGTGCTGGCGTGGTATTCGAGACCGCCGTGCCGCCGCCGCAACAGGCGCAGCAGGCCGAGATCGGCGAGAATGACGCCGTCGACCCCCGCCGCGACCGCCTGATCGACATAATCGAACAAGAGCGGCAGCTGCTCGTCGCTGTAAAAGGGGGCATTCAGGGTCAGGGAAAAGCGCTTGCCCCGGTCATGGGCCCGCTGCACGATCTCTTGCAAATCCTCATAACCGGCGATCTGCGCCCCGGCGAAGGTACGCTGGTTGATGGAGGCGAGCAGCCGGTAGCGCTCCAGCCAATCCTCCGGCACCCAGCCGCCGTAAAGCTCGTCGGCACCGGCATCGAGCAGGGGTTCGACTTCGCCGAGCTGGTCGATGGGGGAGATGAGAATCATCCCCCCTCCCCGTCCCGATGCTTCCAGATGTGTTCGCGGCGATGATCCCACCAGCTGCCGTCGACGGTCGCCGTCAGGGTCTCGCCGACCAGCACCAGGGTCAGCGCCGCCCGCTTGGAGCCGGTCGTCAGGTTGAAGAAATCCCGCTCGCCGACCTTCTCGACAATATCGTCCAGGGTGCCGGTCACCACCTCCTCGCCGGGCAGCCCCAGGCGATGGCAGAGGGCGATGGGCACGTTCCGGCCGTAACCGGCGCGCAGCAAGGCGGTCAGTTCGGGGAGGGGGAGGTTGTTCATGTAGATGAGCAGGGTCACCCCCGGCGCCGCCAGATCCCGCAGGGTCGGTGCTTCGGGACCGTCGCCGAGGGTGCGCGGCGAGGCGATGATCGCCCGGTTGCAGACCCCAGGGAGATCAAGGGTCTTTTTCAGCAGGGCGGAGGCGACGTTGGCGGTGCCGACGCCGGGCACCACCTCGGCCCGCTCGCCGAGGGCGTCGATCAACCCCTGAAAGGGGGCGTAGAAGGTCAGGTCGCCGGGGACGAGAAAGGCCACCTCGCCCTCTTCGAGAAAGGTATGAACTTTCTCCTGCAGTTCGGCGAAATAGAAATCGAAGGGGACGAGCACCCGCTTGTCCCGCAGCTGCTCGGCGAAGGTCGTTTCGAAAGGGGTCGGGGCGAAAACGGTGCGGCAGCGCGCCAGCAGCCGCGCCCCGCGCAGGGTGAGAAAATCGGGGTCGCCAGGCCCGGCACCGATGAAATAGACACGATTCATGCTTCATCCTTAAGACGCAGGTGGATGAGAAATTCCCGGTTCCCCTTGGGGCCGAGAATCGGGCTTTCGGTCACGCCGAGAATCAGGCAGCCGAGACTTTCGGCCAAAGTCCGGATGCGCTCCACCACCGCCGCGTGCTGTTCGGCGTCGCGCACCACCCCGCCCTTGCCGACCTGCCCCTTGCCGACCTCAAACTGAGGTTTGATCAGGGCCAGGACCTCGGCGCCGGGGGCGAGCAGGGCCAGGGTCGGCGGCAACACCTTGTCGAGGGAGATGAAAGAAGCGTCGATCACCGCCAGGCTCGGGCGTTCGCCGAGACGTTCGGTGGTGAGTTCGCGGATGTTGGTCCGTTCGAGATTCACCACCCGGGGATCTTCCCGCAACGACCAGGCGAGCTGGCCATAGCCGACATCGACGGCGAAGACCTTGGTCGCGCCCCGTTGCAGCAGGCAGTCGGTGAAGCCGCCGGTGGAAGCGCCGACATCGATGGCGACCCGCCCGGCGGGATCGACAGCGAAATGGTCGAGTCCCTTCTCCAGCTTCAGTCCTCCCCGGGAGACGTAGGGGATGTCCTCCCCCTTGAGCCGCACCGGGGCATCCTCGGCGACCTGGGCACCGGCCTTGTCCACGGCATGCTCGCCGACCACCACCTTGCCGGCCAGGATCAGCGCCCGCGCCCGCTCCCGGGAAGGGACCAGAGCACGGTCAACGAGCAGTTTGTCGAGTCGGACTTTTTTCATGGAAACCGTGAAAAAAACTGGAAAAAGAGGCCGTCAACCGGCACCGGCGACGCGTCCGAAAGAGTAACACAGGGAGGGGGGACGGGCAACCGTTTTGCCGCCCTTGCGCCCCCCTTCAGTCCAGCTCCCGCCAGCCGTCGAAGAGGGGGAAGTAGAGGGCCGCCCGCACCGGATGCGCCGAGTCGTACCGGCTCATGAGGGCAACGTAGTTCTCCAGCTGCGAGCGATAGCGCTCGATCTGCCCGGCGAGAAAGGCTTCCCTTCCCCCCTGGCAGGCGACGATCTTGTAATCGACGACCCAGCGAATACCGTCGGCAACAAAAGTGCGGTCGACGGCGGCGTGCAGCAGATCGTCCCCGATCCGCCCGGAAAGTTCCAGCTCACAGGCCGCCCCCTCCCATGCCCCGAGAATCCACCGTCCCCGGGAAGCGGCCAGCGCCCCGAGCAGGGCCGCCGCGACCGTCTTCCAGCCCTCGGCGAGCTCTGCCGCCGGCACTCCGAGGCGGGCCAGGCGCCGTTGCCCAGCCGTTGCCTCGGCGGCGATGCGCTCCGGCGTCCAACGCTCCAGCCCCTCGCGGGCGATGCGTTCGAGATAGAGATGGCAGAGGGTGCCGACATGGCGGGCGGTCTCCGCCTCCCAGCCGGTGAAAAGCTCGAGACGGTTTTCCTGCTCGCCGTGGCCGGAAGCCTGCCGGGCGCGAGCGACCGTCGGCAGGGTGAGTGAGGGCAACGGCGGCAGCCGCCAGTCGGCGGGCAGGCGCCGGAGCGGCAGAGGCACCCGCGCGGCCGCCTCCCCTTCCCCCACAGCCGCCTCCGTCGCGGAGAAGACGAAACTCGACTCGAGCACCGGCCACAACCGGCCGAGCAGGGAACCGGCCAGAGGACGGGGCAGGCCGTCCTTGTCCGGCGCGGCGTGGCCGAGCAGATGCAGGCGGCGCTTGGCCCGGGTCGCCGCGACGTAGAGCAGGCGCAGGCTTTCCAGCTCCTGCTTGGCCGTTTCGAGACGGCCGATGGCCTCGTAGGTGGCATCTTTGGCATAGCCGTCCAGAGCCGGCACCGGGGCGAGGAGCAGACCACAGTCGGGATGTTCCAGCCAGCGCAGCAGGTGGCGATCGCCGCCGGCGGAACCCCGGCCGAGGCCGGGAAGGATCACCGTATCGAATTCCAGCCCCTTCGATTTGTGGATGGTCATCACCTGCAAACGCCCGTCGGCGCCGCTGTCGGGGGCGGCGAAGAGCCGGCCGAGCCCCTCGTCGAGGGCGTCAAGGGCAGGCAGATCGCCGCCGTGATCGCATTCCTCCATCAGGGCGAAGACTCGGGCCGTGTCCTTGCGCGCCGCGCCGTCGCAGCAGGCGCCGCCGCCCAGGGCGAGCCACACCCCTTCCACCAGTTGTCGCAGGGGAAGCGCGCCGTGCCGCACCCGAGCGCGCTGGAGGATCGCCCGCACCCGCACCAGCCGTTCCCGCCCGTCGGCGGAGAGGGACGCGAGCCGTTCTTCGTCTTCCAGCAGCTCCGGGATCAGGCGGCCGCCGTCGTCGCCGCACAACACCTCCAGGTCGGCGAGGGTCAGGCCGCACCAGGGGGCGCGCAGCACACACAGCCAGCTCAGGCGATCGGCGGGATGCAGCAGCGCCCGGGTCAGGGCGAGAAGATCGCGCACCGCCGGACGGCACTGCAGGGGGTCGATGTCGCGAGCGCTGAAACGCAGCCCGCGCGCGGAAAAGGCGCGCAGGATCTCGGTGAGATGGGTGCGGGCGCGAACCAGTACCGCCACCGTCCCCTCCCCCGCCTCGGCCAGGGCCTGTTCGGCCAAATCCGCCACCCGCTCAGCCTCGGCCGCGTCGTCGCGCCAGGCGAAAGGATGCACCGTACAGGCCGGTCCCGGCAGCACTTCATGCACCGCCGTCGAGGGGGCGTAGACCACCCCGCCCAGGGCCTCGTCTTCCTCGGCGGGGAAAAGCCCGGCGAAGGCGGTATTGACCCAATCGACGATCCCCTGCTGGGAGCGGAAATTGGCGCACAGGTCGATACGCTCCAGCGGCACCGCCGCCAGCCCCCGGGCGCGGGCCCGGAGGAAGAGCCCGACCTCGGCCTCGCGAAAGAGGTAGATCGACTGCATGGGATCGCCGACGACGAAAAGGGTGCGGCCATCTCCCGACTGCCAACCGGCAGTCAGGTGGCCGAGCAGATAGTACTGCAGATAGGAGGTGTCCTGAAACTCGTCCACCAGAATGTGACTGAGGCGGGCGTCGAGACGCAGCAGCAGCTCCGAAGGATCATCGCCGCCGCCCAAAGCAGCCAGGGCTTGCAGGGCGACGGCGGCGAAATCGACCTGCCCTTCCTGGCGAAAGACCAGCCAGAGTTCAGCGGCGGCGAGGGGCAGCAGTTCGACCAGGGCTTGCAGCACCTGCCATTGCCCGTCGGGATAGCGCATATCGGGCAGGCGGCGCAGCTCGGCCAGGGCCTCTTCCAGCCCGGGAACGCCCTGCAATCGCTCAAGGATTTCCCGCATCCGTTCCTTGCGCGCCGCCGCCTCCCCCTTGCCGGCGGGAAAACCGCCATTTTTGTCGAGGCGCAGACGAAAGGTTCCGGTGGCGGTGAGCAGCAGATCGGCCAGCGCCAGCCAGTCCGGCAAGGCGGCGGCATCAGTTCCGGGGAATTCGGCAAGATCGGCGCAGCGGCACAGGGGGCGTGCCTCCGCATCCAGCTGACTGGCCGCATAGCGCCCCAACTCGAGCAATTCGTCGCGGCAATCCTCGGGGAGCAGGGCCTCGGCCGCACGCAGCTGCTGAGCGACAAAACCTTCCAGGGAGCCTTCCAGCAGTCCCCGCCAGCTTTCATGCCTGACCCGGCCGAGATGGCGCAACCATTGATCGCGGCGGGCGAGCATGGCGACCAGCATCCCTTGCAGGGTGTCCATGCGGTTGTCGAGATGTTCCAGCAGCAGCGCCGTTTCGGCGCTCCCCGGCCCACCCCGGTCGAGCCGCGCCGTGACCCGCCGCGCGGCTTCGCGGTAAAGGGGAAAGGGATCCTCGGCGATGGCCGGCATGGCGCCGAAACGGGAAATCCAGGGCATGCGCCGCACTAGGGCGGCATTGAAGGAATCGATGGTCTGAATCGCCAGCAACGAGGGATTGTCAAGCAGGTTCCAGCCCTGTCGGGCATCCTGCGCCAGGGCCGCGCGGGCCAGCTCCCAGGTCTGCCGCTGATGGGCGCTCTCCGGCGCCGCTGCGCACGCCTCGCGCAGGGCCCGCAGCAGCCGCCCGCGCATCTCCCCGGCGGCCTTGCGGGTGAAGGTGATGGCGAGAATCTCGTCGGGGCGACGGATGGTGGCGAGCAACCGCAGATAGCGCTGGATCAGCAGTTCGGTCTTGCCGGAACCGGCCGGGGCCTGGACGATGAAGGATCTTTCGGGATCGATGGCCCGCAGCCGGGCCTGGGCGTCGACGGGAGCGGTCATGATTCCACCTCCTCGTCGTCAACAAGCGTTTCATCGATCCGGCAGAGGGGGGCGAGATCGCAGAACTTGCAGGCTTTATCCGGAGCCACCGGCGCTACCGCCGCCCAGCCCCGGGCGAACTCCCCGCCCAGTTCGGCGAGCTGGTCCCGCCAGCGTTCGAGCAGCTCGGGCCAATCGTCCAGACCGGCCTTTTCCGCCGCTTTCGACCCGGCAAAGGCGGTAATCTTGGGGAGCAGATCGTCCGCCGCCGCCACCCCCTTGAACAGGCAGTCTCCGCGCCGCACCTGGGCGATGGCCAGGGCGCGCAGACGTTCCTCCGTCTCATCCCCGGCATAGACCGGCAGTTGCGGTTCGAGCAGGCGCTCGCCGAGGAGGTCGTTGAGATCGACCCGACCGGTCTTGTAGTCGAGGATCAGCCGCCCGCCGTCGGGGAGGAGATCGAGCCGGTCGATCTGGGTGTCGATGGTCAGGGGACCGCACAGGACGGTGCGCTTCTCCTCCAGGCCGTGGACAGCGAAGGGGGTCCGCCCCTTCTCCCCCTCCAGCCATTCCCGCACCAGGGCGCGCAGCCGTTTTCCCTCGATCAGGCAGAGGGGGGACTGAGCCTCTTCACCGAAGCGCTCGCGCAGAACCGTCTCTACCGTCCCCGCGATGCGCCCGTCCAGCTCCTTCTCGCTCAGGGCGAGCAGGGCCGCCTGGTCGCCGGTCTCGCGCCAGAAGCTTTCCAGCGTCCGATGGAGCAGGCTGCCGCGGGTGGCGGCATCGAGCCCCGGTTCGGGATGCTCCAAGCCCCGGGCCGCCAGGCGATGGTGGGCGAAGGCGCGGAAGGGGCAAAGGGCCTGATCCTTGAGAATCGCCGTGCCGCCGACGGCGCGGGCGGCGGCGAGGGGCGGCCCGGTTTCGTCGCAGAGCGTTTCCAGCGGCGGCGAAATCCCTTCCAGCACCGCCAGGGGAGCGGCGCTCTCGGCCAAAAGGGGCAGTCCTTCGGAGAAATCGAGAATCAGGCTGCTGGGGCGCAGCTCCACATCCCCCTCTTTCAGGGGATGGCTGAAAACTACCTTCGGCGCCGAAGAGGAAAGGCGGTCGCGGAGCGCGCGGGCAAAGGTCAGCTCCCGCTCGGCCCCGGCATGGGGCATATCGCAAGCGACTTGCAGGGGAACGGGGAGAAAGGGATTGGGCCGGGCCGGAGCGGGGAAGATCTCGTCCGTCAAGCCCATGACCCAGAGATGATCGAACTGAAGCCCCGCCGATTCGAGGAGGCCGAGCACCTGCACCGGACCGTCCGGGGTCTCGGGCTGAAAAGTGGTCTCCCGGGCCAGGCGGCGCAACAGATCAAGGGCGGCATCGCGTTCGAGAAGGCCGGAGACCGGCTCCAGCTCGATCACCGCCGGCAGCAGGCGCTCTTTCCAGACCTTGAGCGCCTGAAATTCCAGGCTCCCCAGGGGGCGCTCCCCGGGCCAGCCGACTGCCGACAGCAGCTCGCCAAAGGCCGCCATCCACTCACCGAGGGGCCGCCGCCGACTGCCGCCGCGAGCGGCCAACGTCGCGAGGATGGCGGAAAACTCGGGCGCCGAAGCGGCGATTTCCGCCGGCGGATGGGCCAGGCTGAAGCTCTCCCGGCGACCGGCGCGCAGCTTGCGGTCGCAGCGGGCACGGGCCGCCCCTTCCCGCTGGGCGCCGCCGAGATAGGGACTGCGCAGAAAAAAACTCAGGCTGTCGAGGGAAAGACGGCCGGAAGCGGCGAGAAGGTCGAGAGCCGCCGTCACCAGCCCCTGTTCGGCGAGGGGGGAACCGAGGGAGAGGTTGAAGCGCTCTTCCGTTCCCTCCAGGTCGATGAGGGAGTCGGGAGCGAGTTCCTCGCGCAAGACCCGCTCTACCAGTCGGCGACGCTGCTGCAAGTCGGCCACCACCACGCCGATGCGCGGGGCACCTTCTTCCAGCAGGCGGCGCGCCCAGCGGGCCGCCAGGCGCACCTCATCCTCAGCATCGAGAGCCGCCGTCCGCAGGCAGTCACCGGGCACGGACAAGATCCCGGACCATGCCGTCACCCGGCACCCCGCCTCTTCGAGGGCGGTGCACAGGCGGGTCAGACGCGGCGGGGGATCGTCGAAGCCGGCGACGAAGACCTGCTCGGGAGGCAGCAGCCGCCCGTCCGCCAGGGCGGCACAGATTCGTTCCGGCAGCAGGACGGAATCGCTCCAGTCGCCCCGCCGACAGGCGTCGAGATAGGCTCCGCGCCAGCGCAAAAAGGCGCGGTGGTCCTCGCTCAAGGGATAGCTCGCAAGATCGGCGCCGTACTCCACCAGCAGCCGGTGCGCTTCCTGGGCGCGGCGGGCGCTGGCCGGCACCTGCAGCAGGGCGAGTTCCGAACCGGCGACCTCGGCCTCGATCACCCGCTCCCAGAGATAGAGGGACGCGCCTTCCGACAGCAGCCCGGCATCCTCGTCCAGCTCCCCGGCGCAACGCAGCAGCCAGGTATCGAGGCCGTAGATTTTCGGCGTCCCCCAGACCTCTCGTCCGGAGTCCGACATCCAGTGGTCGAAGCGCTCACGCAGGGCGCGGGCGAGGCGCTTGTTGACGGTCAGAACCAGCGCCCCCTGCGCCAGGGCACGCCCCAATATTTCAAAAGATGCTGACGGTTCGGTCATCGCGGCCCTCTCTCCAGGAAATGCTCTGCAGCATACCCCGGTGAAGGACGAGGGCCAAGGAGAAATGACGGAAGCCGGAGGGGAGGATTCAGCGAGAGGAGGATTCGTCCATCGGGGCGAACTTCTCCACCAGCCACTTGATCAGCAGCAGCAGAATCGGCGTCCCATGCATGAACAGGTCGAAGATGTCGAGAGGACGGGTCAAGGTGCCTTGAAAGAGCATCCGGATCTTTTCGAAGAGGTGCGGTTCCGGCACAAAGGGAGAGAGGCCGAGAATGACGGCCAGGATCGCGAGGGTGGAATAAGGCATTTGGGCGAGCAGACGACGCATGATAAATCCTGGGGATTTGGGGGCTGATAAAAACCCCCGAGCGGAGGAGCCAGGCCGGGCCGCTCGGGGGTATCTCTTTAGCTCTTTGTTACAGCACCTTCGCTACACGAGGCTGAGGGCGACGCCGCAGATGGGCGTTTTTCCTCAGCCTCACTTCTTTAGTGTTTGCCCGGCGCCAGCGGCACATTCCGCCGTTCCCAAGCGATATAGGCTTCGAGGGCGAGCATCTCCGGGGTGTCGAAACCGAGATCGACCCCTTCCAGCGGATTGCGGATGCACCAGTTGATCATGTGCCGCAGCTCGGCGACCTTGCCGATCTGTTTCTGGAATTTCGGGTAGGTTTCGGGATGGGTGTTGGCGGCGTTGGGGTGGCACTGGGCGCAGGCCACGCCGTTGCTCCCCAGATCGGCGCTCACCCACAGATTCCTTCCCGTCTCCACCACCGACTGGTACTCCCCTTCCCAGCGTTTCAGGTCGGCCTCGGTGAATTCGTCGGCCAGGGCGGGAAGAGCCGCGCCACACAGCAGCAGCCCCAGGATGAGGGCGGTCAGCTTCACAGCTTTCATTATCGCGTCTCCTTCTATTTATCAGTAGTGGGTTTGAGCCGGAATCCGTGTGTCCTCGGCCTGATAGGTCACATCCTCGGGGCGGCCGGTTTTCGGGTTATAGCGGACCGTGCGCGTGGCGTTGTTGTAAAGGGTGAAGGTCATATCCACGTTCCCCGAATTCATGTTGATGAACTGCCAGCCGGTGGCGTCCCGCTCGAAGAAAGGATCGGCCCTATTCATCGGTACCGTCATCTTCGGCAGCAGGCTCTCGGCCTGGGCGTAGCTCTGGGGATAGGGCCAGGGCCAGGCGGTGGCCATCACCGCGTTGAAGCTGATGTTGCCGATCTGGTTGTACTGAATCTGATGCACATGGCCGTAGATAACGTTGACCTTGTCGAAGGGCTTGAGCAGCGCCTGGATCTCTTCGGCATCCTCGGTCCAGAAGTTCCAACCTTTGTAGATCTTCTGCAGGGGGGAATGGGAGAGAACCACCAGCGGCGTCTTTTTATCGACCTTGTCGAGATCGTCTTTCAGCCACTTGCGCTGAACCTCACCAACCATGAAAGGGGAGCCGTTGGGGTTGTCGAGCCCGGCCATCTCCAGCATGCGCTGCTCGGCGGTCGGCCAGCGGTTGTAGGTCCAGTCGTCGTAGGTGCGCACGCTGTTGAGAACGATGAAGTGCACCCCCTTGTGATCGAAGCTGTAATACTGGGGACCAAAGAGTTTTTCCCAGTATTCGCCCATGTCGAGGTAGTAGTCGTGCTCGCCCATGACGTAGTGGGTCTTGTAGCGCAGGGCCGACATGATCTCGGCGCCGTGGTCGAGTTCGGGCTTGGTGCCGAGTTGGGCAAGGTCGCCGCCGAAGAGAACGAAGTCGGGCTTGGGATTGAGCAGATTGGTTTCAGCGACGGCGCGGATCAGGCCGCGATCCCAGTTGCGCACGAACTTGTTGCCGGAGATGTGCTGAATATGGGCATCGGAAATATAGGCGAAGGTGAAGTTCTGACTGCTGTCGGCGAAGGCCAGCTCGACCAAGTTGATCGGCAGACTGGCGGCCAGGGCCAGGGCGCCGGCCCCCTTGAGAAAGTCGCGACGATGAATGGCTTTGTTCATGGGGATCTCCTCTTAGTTCCGCTCGGCCGAAGCCGTCTGGACAAATTGGGGGCTGGTCAGGGTTTCCATGAAGGCCACCAGGTCATCGATCTGCTGCTCACTGAGATTCAACGGGCGGATGCCACCGCTGAGGAAAGCGTTGACCTGCTCTCCTTCCTTGCTGAAGCCGCCATTGTTGTAATGAACGACCACGTCGCGCAGGGTCGCCAAGCTGCCGTCGTGCATGTAGGGGGCGGTCAGGGCGATGTTGCGCAGGGTCGAGGTTTTGAAGGCGCCCATGTCGTCGAACTGATCCGTTATGGCGAAACGCCCCAACTCCGAGGTCTTGCTGTCGGTGAGCACGGCGACGTCCACATCGATCCCTTCGGCCTTGGCCTTGAGAAAGGCGCCGGCCAGTTCGGGAACTTCCTGCTGGATGTTGTTGATGCCGACACCGATGTTGTGGAAGCGGTTGTCGGTGAAGAGGGCCTGGGTCTGTTCGATAACGTGGCAGGAAACGCAGCGCCCCTGGCCGATGAAGACCTCAAAGCCGCGCTTGGCGGCGGTACTCATGCCGCGGCCGTCCCCGGCGAAATACCAGCGGTCGAAGGGGGTATCGCCGGCGACGATGGTCCGCTCGAAGGCGGCGATGGCCTGAATGACCTCGGTCAGGGTGATCTGCTCACCGCTCTTGCCGAAAACCTGCTGAAAGGCCGCGACGTACTCGGGATCGTTGCGCACGATGGCCAGAATCGGCTCATGGTTCGCCAACCCCATTTCCACGGGATTGACGAAGGGATGAATGGACTGGTCTTCCAGGTCCGGAGAGCGTCCGTCCCAGAAGAGGGTGGTGTAATAAGCCGAGTTGATGACCGTCGGCGCGTTGCGGGTGCCGGTCAACTTCTCGATCCCCTCGGAAACCTTGAGGGGGCTGTCGGTAAAGGCCTTCTGCACATCGTGGCAGGTGGCGCAACTCACCTCGCCGGTAGAACTGAAGCGTTGGTCGTGAAAGAGCTTGTCGCCAAGGGCGATCTTTTCCGGGGTCTGGGGATTGTTTTCCGGCACCGGCACCGGCGGCAGCCCGAGCAGGGCCTGCTCCGCCCGGGTCAGCCCCGGCGCCAGCAGCATCAGGCAGAGCGCCCAACCTAGCAGTCGTCTCATAATCTTTCCTCCTCGCGATGTTATGGACAGGGTTATCGAAAAACCGCTTTTTCCGACGGAACGGGCAAGGTCCAAACGGGTCATTTTCATTCGACGGTGTTGAATTATACCAGAGACTGTCTCGATTCAAGTGCGACCGGAATAATTTCGGTAACACCCTCCCCCGCCCCGACAAACGGCCTCTCCCTGACCCTGGCCAAAAGACCGACATTGTGCCGTCATTTGCCGTAGCGCCTCTTCGACACATCGCGCAGCTTTACCTGAACAGACAATCACATTTTTTGTGAGAAAAAGAATTCATGTTAATTTTACGGCACATTATGAGATTAATCCGACGCATTAATCAGAATATATCGGCAGCAGGTACGGCTTTTGCTCTAGGCCAAACTATTCAATACTCACTATCTACCGTAATTAATATGAACTCAATTTTTAATTAATTATCGGACTTTCCCCCGATTGAAAAAACGGCCAAAATCCGGCACCGTAAAACTCCCACCCAGGAGGAGACAATCATGCTTAAAATCGGCACTTCACCCAAGGAAAGCAAATGGTTTCTCCTGCTCGGAGGGGGCATGCTCATCGGCCTGACGGCAGTGATCGCCGTCTTTACCCTGGGACACAGCCATGTCTACAACACCAGTCGCGAGGTTCCCTGGGGCATTCTCATCTCCAGCTATGTCTTCTTCGCCGTCTCCTGCTCAGGCCTGTGCCTGATCTCCAGCCTCGGGCATGTCTTCGGCATCGAGCAGTTCCACGCCTCGGCCCGCCGGGCAATCATCCTCGCCATCATCATGCTGGTCTGCGGTTTCGGGGTCATCGCCATGGAACTGGAAAAGCCCTTTGCCCTGGTGATCTACGCCGTTCTCAGCCCCAATCTGGAATCGCCCATCTGGTGGATGGGCGCGCTCTACGGCGTCTATTTGGTGGTTTTGGTCATTGAGTTTTACTACTGCATGCAGGCCAACCGCGTCGGCGCTTTTTACACCGGCCTGGTCGGTTTCATTCTCGCCATCGCCGCCCCTTCCAACCTCGGCGGCGTCTTCGGACTCCTTTCCGCCCGCCCCTTCTGGAGCGGCGTCTTCTCCCCCGTCTATCTGGTGGTGACCGCCCTGATCTCGGGCACGGCATTGATGGGCTTGGTGCATTACCTCAAGGTGCGCTGCCGCGATCTCGATTTCTGCGGGCACGACCGCAACTACCTCTTCCTCCTCGGCCGCATCCTCGCCCTGCTTCTCGGCATCCTCATGTTCCTGACCATCTGGCGGTTCATCTCCGGCCTCTACCAGCAGCAGGAAGGGATGTACGAAGCGCTGATGGTACTGCTGAAAGGCCCCTTGGCCTTTAACTTCTGGGTCTTCGAAGTGCTGCTCGGCATGCTCATCCCCTTCGCCATGATCCTCACCCCATCCTTCCGCAGTCCCCTGGGGCTGACGGTGGCAAGCGTGCTCTCGCTGATCGGCATGTTCTTCATGCGTTACGATTTCGTCGTCGCCGGACAACTCGTGCCGGTCCGCGCCGGCACCACCGAAACCCTCGACGGACTGCTGCGGTACACCCCTTCCTTGGCGGAACTCGGCATCATTCTCGGCGGCTTCGCCCTCTGCCTCTTTCTCTACACTCTGGCCGAAAAGGTCTTCGACCTGGAAGTCCGCCACGTCCACCTGCCGGACGGCTCGACGGCGACAAGTTGCCAGGGTGTCGCCATCACCGACGAAGAACTGGGCGCACATACCCACTGAGAAAAGCTCCACGAAATAATACAAGCCGCCCGGCGGTAGAAGGCCGGGCGGCTTGAATTATTCTCGCTAAATCCTTACCACAGCGAAAGATTTACGTCTTGACCGCGAACACCTCCAGCGGTTAGGATGAAAACAAAAGGCAAACCATCCGAAAGGGTGGGACGCAAAGCCACTGGCCTAACTTCCCGGACGACGGTCGCGGAGAACAGGGCGGCAGGGTTGCACTCCTTCGAGTCCTTCCCGCCCTTCCCCCTCCCCGACGACCATTGCTCGCATCCCTGCAAGGGAGGATTTCATGATCAAAGCGCTCGATACCAGCATCCAGGGTCTGAAGGCCATGGAAACCCGCATGGCCGCCTCGGCCAACAATCTCGCCAACGTCAATACCGAAGGATTCAAGAAGGATCGCGTCACCCTGAGCGAAACCGCCCAGGGCGGAATCAGGGCCGAGGTCGCCAAGGTCGACACGCCGGGGGATGTGGTCGAGGATCGGGGAACAACGCGGGAACTCTCCAACGTCGACATGGCCGAGGAGATTGCCGGAACCATCCCGACCAAAGCCGCCTACAGCGCCAACCTGAAGATGATTCAGGCCCAGGACGAACTGACCGGAACCCTGCTCAGCATCAAAAAATAGCCAAAAAGGCGCGCCGAATAGGACGATCTTCCTCTTCAGCGCGCCTTTTTAGCCACCCTTCCCTGCCTTTTTCCTTTTTCCTCAGCAGACCAGCCGAATCGCCCAGACCTCCAGTTTGCCCGTATCCCTTGGCGCCAGATCATAGACGGCCAGGGTCCACTCCCCCTTGGCCTCCTCGCCGACCAGCGTCTCCAGCCCCGGTGCCGCGCTTTTGTCGTAGGTGCCGCGCAGGTTGTCGGCGCTGCCGCCGGAGCGGTTGTGCAGAATTGCCCGCTGTCCCGAAGGGGCGATGAGTTCAACCCGCAGATCGCCGATATAGGGATGGACTATCGACAGGCTGACGACGATCTCTTTAACCTTGCCGGCGGCGTCGATGCGGAGCGGGCTGCGGATGCCGTTGGGGTCGCCGTCGGGGATGGCGATGAGCGGTGCCGTCGCCTGTTCGATCACCGTTTGTGCCGGTTCATAGCCCACTTCGAGATACCAGGCGTTGAGGCGGCCGACATTGCGACGGGAAAGATCGCGGGCGTGCAAGGTCCAATCCCCGGAGATCTCTTCTCCGAACAACTCCTGTAACGCCGCGAACTCCGCCGAACTCCACTCCTGGTGGAGATCGTCCGTTCCGCGACCGGTGCGGTTGTGCAGCAGCACCTTCCTGCCCGAGGGAGCCTCCAGCTCGACCTGCAGATTGCCGATGTAGGGATGGATGATGTCGACCCCGACGGTGACGGCGGTCAGACGGCCGGAGGCGTCAAGACGGATGACGCTGCGTACCCCTTCCGGTTTCTTGTCGGGAATCAGCAAATCGACTACCGCCCGGCCGGAAACGGTTGTGGCCTGGGAGGGCGGTGGTTCACCGACGGAAAAACGGATGACTTCCCCGGCGGCGGAAACGTCCCGCAGAGTGAAACCTGAATCGGCGCCGTCCCAGGCGCGGGACGAGGGGGTGGTGGCGTGGGAGAGGGCGATGCCGGAGATGCCGGCGAAAAGATCCCCCTCGTCCCCGTAATTGCGGTTGAGCTCCAGATCGAGATGGCCGTCCGCCTGCTTCAGTCCGCATTGATAATGCTTGGTCGCCGTTCCCCCCTGCCATTCGTTGGAACCGAGGGTGTCGCAGTGGTAGACGGCCAGGCCGCTGGCCGGAAGATGGGCGTCGAGCCCCAGCCGACTGCGGTTTTCCAGCAGAAAATATTCGTTCGGCTTGTCCGTCTCGAATTTGAAAAGGGTGCCGTACTCGCCGTGCCGGGCCTCGAAGTCGCCACCGCCGTTGAGATTGACGAGGCGGTCATACCAGCCGACCAGATAGCGGTAATAGGCGGTGACCGGCGCCGGGGTGCGGCCGCCGTTGAGATGGTTGCCCGAGCTCATCAGGCAATAGCGACCGATCCCCTGGCTCTTTTCGAAATCGCCATCGCGGGTGCCGTAATCGTAGAGATCGGGGAAACGGCAGAGCTGATGACCGTTTTCGTGGCAGAAGGTGCCGATGCTCAGATCGACGCTCTGGCGGCCGAGGCTGGTGAGCATGTAGAAGTTGGTACGCATGCCGCCGAAGCGCAGTTCAAGATAGCTGTTGTGCGGCCACAGCTCTCCTTCGTAGAGGGTGCGCCCGGCATAAAGAAAGTTGAGGGCGTCGACGATCCCCTCGCGGCGCGAATCGAACTCGGACAGATCGACTCCGTATTCGGAGATGGCCAGTTCCAGGGCTTCGCGCACCAGCAGAGTGGTTTTGTAGTAGTCCCGATTCTGGGAAAGGCGCACCGGACCGATCACCCGGTTGCGGAAATCGAGCTTGCCGCTCGACATCAGGGCGAAATATTCCCGCACCGAGCAGAAATTGCCGTTGCCCCGATAGTTGTCGCCGTTGAGCAGGGCCTCCACCTCAGCGACGGGAATGGTGCTTTGCAGGTCGGGGAAGTCGACCAAGATGGTCAGACCGCGCACCGCCCCCTGGCTGACCCGGCGGCCGGGGAGCAGGCCCTGGGCCATGCCGAAGGTGCGCAGGCGATGGCCGGCTGCGACGTCCTCGGGGGGCATGATGCGGTTGTAGCGCAGATTGAACTTTTCGTTGCGCACCTCCCCGGATTCCTTCAGGTGCCGGCGCAGCCCCGGTGGCGGCTGCTTGCCGATGGGCGCGCCGCTGGAGGCGAAGCGTCCGTCGAGCACCACCGCATAGCAGAAGAGGCCGAGATCGGTATCGTAGACCGCCGTGTAACCCTCAGGAGTTTCATAGCGGGCGTAGAATTCGTCGCCGAAGACCACCAGCGGCACATCGGGGCCGTTGTCCTGGGTCAGTATCAGGGTTTCGCCGAAGATCGCGCTCATGGAGCCTCCCCTCTGAGGTTGGCGGTTAAACGATCATTGGATTCGGTGCCGCAGGATTTCCACCCGAAAAAGCCAGGAAGCCCGGTAGGCATCGAGGCTCATCGGCCGATAGCCATAGAGCCAGGCAACGGCCCCGGTATCGTCATCGATATGCAGGGTCAGCCCCCGCGCGGCGTAAATCCACTGGGTCTTGAAGCCCGGCATACGGGAAATTTCTCGGGCCTCCGGTTCCCCCAACTGCTCGAGAACGGGCCGCTCCGGCGTGAAGGAGTGGATCTGCAACGCCACCGCGCGATCCTCCTCATACCAGACGAAAACCCCATAGGGGGCGGCGGCTGTTGCCGGATAAATCCGGTAGCCGGTGGGAACACCCCCCGGATATCCGCACAGATCCTCTTCGTTCTGGCTGACGCCGAGGGCCGCAGCGACGGCGGCGCGGTCGCAATCCCCGGCAAGGCCCCGCCATAGGGTCAAATCGCCCTTTACCATGCGGCGCAACGGCTCGACACAGGTGGCTTCTTGCGGATCGGATCCATTCCGGTCGTACATAGCGATTTTTCCCTCCGACAACGCCCCGTGAAAACCGTTCTTTTTTCTTTTGCGCTACGATCTCGAACGGTCATCCTCCCGACTCCTCAATCCCCAATCGGCCATCATACTTCCTGGCATGCTCCCTCCCGCAACTCCTCCGCCACCCAGCAGGTCCGGTTCGAGGCGAAGAGATCCCCGGCCGCGAAGTTCTCGGCCTTGCAGCCGCCGTGACAGACGGAAAGCCAAGGGCACGCGCGGCAGACGCCCTTGACGTCATCCAGGCGGATGCTGCGGAAGTAGTTGAGCAGCCGTGAGTTTTCCCAGATCCAGCCGAAACTGTGGGCGCGCAAGTCGTCGCCGTTCAGCCCCCAGAAATAGGTGCAGGGAACGACCCGCCCTTCGCTGGTGATGGAACAGATGGTGGCGCCGGCGCTGCACGCGCCGATCCCGCAGAAATCGACGGGCCCGGCGGGGGGTGGTTTGAGGGTGAAGTTGTAGCTGCTGATGCGGATATCGCGCCCTTCCAGATAGGCGACCAATTCCCGCATGCGCTGGGGCTCAAGGCCCAGGCTCTCGCGATTGTCCAGACCCCGGCCCATGGCCACCAGTCCCTGCACCCGGTAGCGGTTCACGCCGAGGCGTTCCATCAGTTCGATGATCGCCGGAATCCGCTCGACATTGAGGCGAGTCACGCTGGTGCAAACCGAGACCGGACAACCGGCCTCCTGCAAGGCGCCAATTCCCGCCAGGGCCTTGGCGAAAGCGCCGGAGACGCCGCGCTGGGCATCGTGGATTTCGGCGCTGTCACCGTCGATGCTCACCTGTACGTCGATCCCAGTTTCCCGCAACCGGTGGGCCATGCTTTCATCGATCAGAGTGCCGTTGGTCGCCACCCCCACCGATTTGAACCCCTGACGACCGGCATGAGTCGCCAGTTCAATGAAATCCTTGCGCAACAGCGGTTCGCCGCCGCTGAAGGAAATCGCCTCGACTCCGCAGGCGGCCATTTCGTCGAGCACCCGCAGCGCCTCGCAGGTGCTCAGTTCACCAGGGGCGGGGGACTCGCTGGTGCCGTAACAATGGACACAGCGCAGATTACAGGCCGAGGTCACATCCCAGAAGACCGTTTGCGGTGGCGCCCAGGGACTCGACGCCGGGATCGGTTCCCGCCGCCAGCAGAGCATCCCGAGGGCGGTCATCTCCTCGAGAAAGTCCCTGACGTAAGCCTCGCAGCGCTCGGCATCGAGACGCAAGGGGATCTCAAGGGACCGGGCGATTTCCTCGACTCTGCGATTACCGTCGCAGAGTTCGAGAATGCGGTAACCGCTGAGATTGATCTGATAGTCTTGATTATCTACGGGATTGAAGATGGAATAGCCCTCCCCCTTCACCACCCGCAGCGGAAAATATGGTCGCAAATGGCCTCGCATCTGTTTATGTGGATTGCACGGGGCCGCAGGGGCGCAGCATGCTGCGCCCCTACCTCGCCATCTACCGTCCCGTGCCAGGGCAACCACGGGGGTTGCCCCAATCACCAATTACTTCTTGGGCTTGCCCTTGGGTTTAACCGTCGGTTTTTCCGCTGGGGCCTTCTCGACCTCTTTTTCCGGTTCACTGCGAATGATAGTCGGACCGCCAACGGTGCATTCGAGAATCCGGGGCGCAGCTCCCGTACACGTGTTATTGGTCGGTCCACCGACGATGCATTCGGTCACCGACGGCCGGGCAGCGGTACAGATTTCCACCATCGGCGCCGATCCCGTACAGGTCGCGGTCGGGGCACCGGCGACACATTCCAGAACTGTGGGGTTGCCGCTGGTACAGGTGATCATGGGGGTCGACCCGGAACAGACCACCGTCGGGTTCCCACTGGTGCAGATGATCATCGGCGCGGAACCGGTGCAGGGGGTGCCGGGTGCTCCCGCGACACAGACCAGGGGGGATGAGCCGGTACAGGGGACGCCCGGCGAACCGGCCACGCAGGAAATCGGCGTGACCGTCACGGTGGCGCTGGCACTCTTGGTCGGATCGGCGACGCTGGTCGCCCGCACGTGGAAAGTACCGGCGTCCGCTGGGGCGGTGTAGAGGCCGCTGGCAGAAATGGTGCCGCCGCCGCTCTCCTGCACCGACCAGGTGACCGCCCTGTTGCTGGTACCGGTCACGGTCGCGGTAAACTGGCGGGTGTTGCCGACGACGACGGAAGCACTGGTCGGGCTGATGGCGACGCTGACCGCCGTGACCGTCACGGTGGCGCTGGCACTCTTGGTCGGATCGGCGACGCTGGTGACGCGCACGTGGAAGGTGCCGGCGGTCGCGGGGGCGGTGTAGAGGCCGGTGGTGGAGACCGTGCCGCCGCCGCTTTCCTGCACCGACCAGATAACGGCGGTGTTGCTGGTGCCGGTGACCGCGGCGGCGAATTGCTGCTGGCCGCCGGCGAGCAGGGCCGCCGTCACCGGGGCGATGGCGACGGCCACCGCGTCGGCCCGCTGCACGGTGATGACCACCGTGTCCGGCGCGCTGCGCAGTCCGGCGCTGTCCTCGACCACCAGTTCAAGGACGTGGCGACCGACGGGAAGAGTGACTTCGATGACCGGCTGGTCTGTTTCGATGGGGAATCGGGTTGCCATGACGGAAGCTCCTTTCGCATTTATAAGAGCAGGCTGAAGGCTGAAGACAATAGGTAATTTAAAGGCCGGTCACTCGGGGCGTTCGTCCCAGCGATAGCGGACGATGGTGCCGTCGCCGGAGGCCTGGGAGCCGGAGGCGTCGAGGGCCACCGGCCCTTCGTCGCCGGCAATGACGATGGTGCGGTCGCTGCCGGCGTTGCCGGTCGGGGCCGTGGCGCTCTCCCGCAGGTTCCAGTGGTAACGTCGGATCGTCCGCCCCTCGAAGGCCTGGGAGCCGCTGCCGTCGAGGGCCAGGGGGCCCTCGACACCGGTCGTGGTCACCGTGCGGTCGGCACCGGCGTTAGCCATCGGCTCCTCGATCTCCACCATCGCCAGGCGGTCGGCCGCCTCGGCCACTTCGTCCTGCCGGGTCAGGGCCAGATCGAGATTATCCTCGATCAGCGCATCGAAGAGGCGGATCAGCGCACCCAGCAGCTCTTCGTAAGCTTCCAGGGCCTCCAACTCGGGATAGAGGGTTTCGAGCTCGTCCGCCAGCACCTGCTCGACCCCGGCCAGCACCCGCAGCAGGCCAAGCACCTGATCGGAGCGCATAAAACCGAGCCGGGCGAGCATTTGCAGGGTCAGGGCCGCATGGCGCACATCCCCGGAAAGGGGGGTGGGAAAGCGTGTCGCCAAAGCGGCAAAATCGCTCCAAGTGCGGTCCATGAGCTGATCGATTCGGGCTTGCAATTCGACACTCAGACTAGGGCAGCATTCGGCCCCGCCGACGGTCCCGGCGTAAGGTACCCGCCGGCGGTCGATTTCGTTACCCAGGGGCGCCTCGGGATCAGCCGGATCGCCGATGGCCGTTACTCCCGGTTGCAGATCGATACGGGCCAACTCCAGGGTCGCGCGGTTGTCCGGCGGACTTTCGACGATGCGCAGTTCGGGGCGTTCGGTAATCCGCGTGTTGCCGCTGTAGCCCGGCACCTGCACGTTTTCGACCCGGTCCGTTTCGACCTCGCGATAGGCCAAGGCGACATAGATCACGCGGGGCGCGGTCAGGCCCTCGGTCGGCACCGTCAACAGACGCGGCTGCCCGAGAAAAATTTCGTTGCCCGCCCCGTCGATGGCCGCCCCCGGCAGCACCTCGACGGTCAGCCCCCCCGCCGCCCGCACTCGCAGGCCGTCGGCGACCTCGCGCATCACCCCCGGCCGGTGCAGCCCCCGGTTGTGCAGCTTGAGCGCCTCCCGATGGTAGGCCTGCTCCGCCCGCCAGTCCTCGGCCGTGGTGAAAAAGCCGGTAAAATAATTCATCCGTTTGAATTCGCTGGATTCAGCCATGTTGACTCCTTTCCGACTTATCAGCGGACGACGGCATCGCTGCCGATCGTGGAACGAACTTCGATCTGCATCTTTTGCAGCGTTTCCTCCCGATAAACCGGGATCATGCGCAGGTAGTAGAGGGTGTGGGCCGGTTTCTCCAGATCGATGATGGCCCGCACCTTGTCGACGCGCACCTCATCGAGCTTGTCCGCGGCGACGACCACATCGACGATGAAGCGGTAGGGCATCTCCACTGTATCGATGAAGACCGTATCCCCGCGATATTCGGCCGTGACCGCATCCCCGCCGCCGACGGGAAGACCGCTCAAGTGGTAGGACGTGGCCGGCAGACCGTCGCGCCGGGTCACCCGGGCGGCGGCGTGGGTGCGGCGGCTGACGGCGGCGGCGCCCGGTTCCAGATAATCGAGAGTCACCGTGCGAGCGACGGGATCGACATCGACCCGCCTCACCCGGTCGGCCCGGTAGTACCAGACCGTCGTCGGTGGCCCGTCCTCGGTGACGAGGTAATAGTCGTAGACCTCTTCGGCCTGACGCTCGGCGGTGAAGGTGGCGAAATGGACATCGGGATCGAGACCGCCGATCATCGAAGCCGTGCCGATCTGCATCCCCGCCGGCCACCGGCATTCGTAGATGCGCGGGCGCTGGCCGGTGTAGATTTCGATAAAGCGGGTCAGCCCGCGCACCGTTCCCCGCCAGCGGTAGAGATCGAGCGCTTCGCGGATGTATTGACGGCGGCGCGCCTCGTCCCAACCGTCGTCGAGATCGAGAGCGAACCAGCCGGCCAACCAGGGGAGGAAATCGGCCGGAGCCCGGGCCGGATCGAAAAAGCCGTCGATGCGGTCGAGCAGCCGGGCGAAGCCGTCCTGGGTCCGCCCCGCGCCGTCGCGCCAGCTTTCCAGCAGCACCGCCTCGAAGGGGCGCAGGAACTCGGCCAGATAGGGGCTTTCCCGATAGATGCCCGGCAACAGTCGCAGCAGCCGGTTCGATGTCGCATCCGCCATAAAGAACTCCAAAAAGCGGTGATTGGTTGTTAGTGATTGGTGATTGGAAAAATGCCTTCAACCAATCACTAATCACCAATCACAAATCACTGATTATTTCCGATTGCGCCGCCGTGAAGCGCACCAGGCTGTTGGGCGGAACCGGAACGACCTGTGTGCGCGGGCCGATGGCGCCCGCGTCGACCTGGAACAGGCAGAGATGTTTCACATGATCGACCCCCGCCACCCCTTCGAGGGCGGCGGCGACTTCGGAGAGGTGCACGTCTTTGCCGAAGGGCCAGCCCGAGGAGGCGGAGCCGTCGCCGACCGGGGCGAAAAAGGTTTGCAACCGGGCCAGGATCGCTGTCGTCACGTCGGTGGCCGCGCTGCCGGGAGCGCGAACCACCCGCGCCGAGACGGCCACGTCAACCCAGCCCGGCGGCGCCGCGTGCAGGCGACAGGTAATCAAGCGCCGTTCATCAAGAAAAGCCAGGATCGACGTCAGCAAGGCGCTCAGGGTCGCCGGGTCCGGGTTTGCGACGCGGGGCACCACCACCAGGCTGACGTGACCGGGGCGGTTTTGTCCGGCGGGCGCGGCATCCAGATCCGTATCCGGCAGGCAACGCACCCGCGCCACCCGGTCGGCGAAGGCTCGCGTCACCAGAAACTCGAAATCGTCGGCGGTCACCGCCCGCCAGGGGGTTTCGAGATCGGCCAGCACCAGCGCCCGCAGATCCTCGATCGCTCGCGCCCGATCATTGGCCGCTTCGGCTTCCGGGCGCAGCAGCGCCAGCAGTTGCCGCAAGCTCGCCTCGGGGATGCGGTCGAGGCGATAGATCAGGGATTCCCCCAGCCAGGCGAAAAGTTCGAGCAGGGTGATCCCCGGATCGGAAGGGTTGTGGTCGGTCCATTCCGGGCAATAGCGGGGAATCAGCGCCCGCAGTTCCTCGCTGAGGTCGTCGAAGCGGCGGTCGTCGAGTATCGGCAGCGGGATCGGCATCGGCTACTCCTCCAGCACCATTTCGATATCGTGGCTGCCCGAATGGGCCAGATGCCCCCGGGGTACGGCCACCCCGTCGCGGCGCACGGTCAGTTCCGTGAAAGCGAGCAGTTCCAGATTCGGCGAGCGGTGCCCCTCGGCGACGATGCAAATCAAGTCCACCCCCGGCTGGAAGAGTTGCAGACTGGCGCCGAGAACCCGTCCGGCTTCCAGGGTCCAGGCAACCAGAGGCAGGCGGATCGAACCGTCCCGGGCCAAAAGCGCCAGTTCGTCGGCCGACGGCAACGTCTCGTCTTCGGCGAAACCCTGCTCGAAGAGCACGGAGGTCCCCTCGACCGTCAAGGCGCCGATGAGCAGGCCTCGAACCCAAACGCGCTGGTCGGCGTCGACCACGTCGACGCGATCGCCGACCTTGAAACCGCAGACCGGCAGCAGCCGCTCGTGCTCCTCGGTACAGGCCTGACCGGCGGCGGTGGCGGCCGTCGGGCCGACCGTCATGGCGTGGGCCAGGGTCAGCCGCAACCGCTCGTCGAAGGTCGCCACCCGCGCGCCGTCGGGCACCGATTCGGGCAGAGGCGCGGCCAGGGTCAGGTGCCATTGCATAAGACTGCTGCCCAACGACGCCGCGACCACATGCTCGACCCCGGCAGTCCCCTCAATGACCGCCTGGATTTCAGAAAGATGCACGTCGCGGCCGAGTTCCCAGCCCTCGCCGCGCGGACCACCGGTCAAGGGATGGAGGAAGGCGCGAAGGTTGGCGATGACCGCCAGCTTGGCTTCGTCGGCCTGGTCCGGACTGGTCGGTACGATCCGCGCCGTCACCGAGGCCTGAACGTATTCCGGTCCCTTGATGTGCAGCTGCCCGGCCGCAGGCAAATTGACCAGGGCGCGCCCTTCGAGGTAGCGGCGCACGTGGCGGAGCAGCGCCGGGCTCGGAAAGGGCTTATCCTCGGCGCCTGCGGGGACGATCACCAGCGTCACCCAACCGGCGCTCGGCAGACCGTTAGCGTCCCGGGTCGGCAGGCACCAGGCGCGCGCCACCTCGCCGCTCGCATCCCGGGCCAGCCAGGCATAATCTTCCAGCGTGACCGCCCGCCCCCGATGCTTGAGGGCGCGGGGGCCGCGCCGCCCGACTTCCGTCACCGCCTCGGCGGCCGAACCGCCGGAAGCGCTCCAGGGATTGGCTACCTTCTTGATGGCGGCCAAGGTTCCGGTGGGATTGCGCAGCACGGTGATCTCGGCTCCGGCGACGTTGCCCAGTTCCCCCTGGTGGGTGCGATAGCGCAGCGCCTTGAGATTGTCCCGCCCCGGCGGCAGCACCCGCCCCCGGCGGCCGTCGCCGAAGCGGATCCCGCCCGTCGTCCAATCCACATCGAAATGGCGGCTACCCGGACCCGAGCCATAGAAATGGGGCACCGGCCGCCAGCGCACCCACAGGCCTTCCGTGGCCGGGAGGGTCGTGGGGAAATCCGGCGTTTCATCGCCGTCGGCGAGCGCCAACTCCCGTTCCAGCGCCAACAGTTCGTCGCCGGCCGGGCGGTCCGTCTCCCGCACATAGAGCGCCAAAGGATCGAGGACCGGCGGCCGGAAAAGGGTAAAGGATTGCCCCTCCTTGCCGTTGCCCGAGCCGAGCAGTTCCTCGCTGACGGTCATGGCGTTGACCACCGGCACGATATTCGGGCGAATCGAGCGCAGGTAGGGTCCGGCCAGGGCCGCCGGAAGGGCCTTTTCCGCCTCGGCGACGTCGGCGACGCGTCGCCAGAGATAACGCGCCGGCGGATCGCCGCCGAGATCGACGGAAGCGGAGGCGTCGAGAGTGAAAGTCGCTTCGGCCCCGGCGGCGAGAACGACCCGGTCCGCTCCGGCCTCGGCCAGCAGAGGGCTCGACGACAGCAGGCGCCAGTGGTAGCGCACGATCTCACGGCCGGAGATTTCGGCGGAGGCGGAAGCATCCAGGGTCACGGCGGCTTCCGGCGCGCTCACGGTCAGGTCGATCCTACCGCCGGCGGCGGCCCGGGGCGGTTGCAGGGTCCAGTGGTAACGGGCGACCCGCACCCCCTTGGCCGCCGTGGAAGACGAGCCGTCGAGACGCAGGGTCGTCGTCGCCTCGCCATCGACGGTCAACGTCAGATCGGCGGGAGCCGTCGCCGTCGGCGGCCGCACATGGGGCCGCACCCGCAGCCAGACCGCTTGAGTGCCGAAGAAAGTCGCCCGCGCCTGCCCCTCGGGACCGTAGAAGCCGAGATAGCCGCGCCGGGTCAGGCCGAAACTTTCATCGGAAACGGGCAAGGGGCGCCAATCCTGCTCGGCGCCGCTCCAGTATTCCCACCAGAGCAGCGGCGCCGCACCCCCCGCGCCGCGCTCCTCGTCCACTTCGATCAGCAGCCGCACCCACTCGCCGACAGGAAAAATTTCGCTGAAAGCGAAATAGAGCGCGGGAAGGTCGAGTTCTCCGGCAAAGGGGGAAAGGGGCAACGGTTGATTCAGGCCCGTCACCTGATCGACCCGAGTGTGCAGGGCGGACGGCGGGGCGGGGGCAGCGGAAGCGCTGCGGTAATCGCGATAACTGACTGTCAACTTTTTCACCAGCGGCGGCCGGGCCACGGGAATGCGGACCTCTCGGAAGTAGGAATCAGCCCAGAAGCCCCCGGCGATGATTCGCGCCCGCAGCCACAAGCCCTCTTCCTGACCGACCTGGGTCGCGGCGAAGGCTTCCGCTCCGGAGGGGGACGTAAAAGAAACCTTTAACCCGGCGCCGCCCTGAGTGAAGCCGCGGGTTTCGTCTTTGAAATCGAGAATCGTGCCGGTGACGGCGGAACGACTGCTGGTGCCGAGAACCTTCCAGCCCGAGGCGGCGGCGTAGGCCCATTCGACCCGCAGATTGGTCAGTTCCGTGCCGCTGTCGCCGGCGTCGAGGCCGATGAGATCGAGGTTGAGCTCGACGGTCGCGCCTTCCTTGGCGAAGGCCTCGTCGCAGCGCAGGTAAAAGGCGTCGAGCCGCCCCGGTCCCTGGCCGAAGGGGAAGAACTCGTCCGCCGTTGGCAGGGGCAACAAGGCGCTACCGGCATGAATGGCGCATTGCAGCAGATCGGCCGGACGCGGTGGGGCGCTGGCGATGACGATGTTCCGCCCGACCGTCAGCGTCGCGATTTCCGGCAAATGCTCGCGGGCGCTGCCGCCGGTCAAGCGGCAGGCGAGATGGGCCGTGGTGATTTTATCGGCGAAGGGGTAGGGAACCAGGAGCGGAAGCTTGCTGAAAACGACGGAGCCGTCCCGGGAAAAATCGGCGGTGTTGTCGACCACGCTCCCCTGCCCCTCCGTGACCAGATTCCGCCAGATGGTGCCGTCGAAATAGAGCCATGAAACCCGCCAGCCGTCGCTGGCCGGGTTTCCCGGTGGGGCATAGGTGAAATTCAGGGTCAGTTCGGCATTTTCGCGGCTGACGTCATCGTCGAATTCGAAGAGGGCGGCGTCGCTCAGGTAGAGGAGGCGCTCCCGTTCCACTTCTCCGGCGAAGGCGGCGAAAGACCCGCTGTCGGTGCCCCCGGCGATGTTGATGCGATCGCTGATCTTGACGGGATCGACGGCCAGGCAGGCGGTGAGGACGCCCTTGATGACGTTGAGATCCCGCTCGGTCTCGAAAACAATCTCCGGGCGGTCGGCGGTCTTCTTCGTCGCCACCTGGGTGCCGGCGACCACCCGGGTCACGCCTGCGGCGTCCTTGGCCGGAGTGAAGACCACCTCCGCCGAGGCCGGGCGCGGCGGCAATGGCTCGACCCCGGCTTCGTTGAGGAAAGCGAGAAAATGTTTTTCCGGCAGGCGGTTGAGGCGCTGGATAATCAGTTCCGAAAGCCGTCCGAAGATCCGCGTCATGGCTTCGCCGGGACGGGGCACACCGGCGGCGGGCGCGCCGCTCAAGCCGGTTTGTTCCAGCTCGGCGCGCACATAGGCGGCGACTTCGTCGGCCGTTTGTTTGAATATCAGCGGTTGCTCGGCCATGCCTCGGGCTCCTGAATGGATTCATCATTTCCCCCCTCTCCCAGCGGGAGAGGGGCCGGGGGTGAGGGCGTTCTCACTCCCCGCCTTCCCCGCCTCGTTCCAAATAGAAGGGGTAAACCAGGTTGTAGCGGCTGTCGGTGGTTTTCACTTTGTAGGCGATGTCGATGAGGATCGTTGCCGGGGCGTCCGGGTCGGGGCGGACGCTGACGCTTTCCAGATCGATGCGCGGCTCCCAGCGGCGCAGGGCGGTTTCGACGTGAAAACGGATCAGTCCGGCGGTGCGCACGTTGTTCGGGGCAAAGACGTAATCGTGAATGCCGCAGCCGAAATCGGGGCGCATCAGTCGCTCACCCGGCGCCGTTTCGAGAATGATCCGAATCGCCTGACGAATATCCTCTTCATGACGGGCCAGGGCGATCTCCCCGTTTTCCAGGGAAACAGGATAGTTCCAGCCGACGCCGAGAAATTCGCTGCCCATGCTCAGGCTCCCTTGACGAAAATGGTGCTTTGCGTGCCGGGCACCGCCGGAACGACCGGCGGCGAAGTCGGCGCGCCCATATTGCCGACATGCGTATGGGTATTGAAAATCGTCAGCAAGGTTTCGTTGACCAGGGCCAGAGAGGCGCCGGTGCCAAGCTTGACGGAGGAACTGTCGAGGGTCACTCCGGAGGGGGCCGAGATGGTGGCGCTGCCGCTGACGCTGATCGTCATATTCCCCCCCACCTGCTGCTCGGCGTTGCCGCTCACCTGAACCTTGAGGGCACCGGCGTTGGCGTCGAACTCCAGTTTGTTGCCGCCGCTGTCGGCGAGGGTCGCCTTGCCGCCGGCGTCATCGAAGGTCAGGGTGTGGCCGCCGGCGGTCTTCAGTTCGATATTCCCCTGGCCGCCTTCGTCATCAAGAGTCAACTTGTGCCCCCCTTGGCTGATGATCTCCACCTTGGCCGCCTGATTCTCGGTGTCGTCAACAAGGCGGATAATGTGGCCGCCGCGGGAATGGATGGCGCGGATGTGATTTTGTCCCTCGCCGTCCATGCTTTCCGGCGGCGTATCCTCGCTGTTCCAGAGCGATCCGATGACGATGGGCCGCCCCGGATCGCCGTGCTCGAAGGCCACCAATACCTCGTCACCGACTTCGGGGATGAAAAAGCTGCCCCGTCCCGCCCCGGCGAAGAGGGTGGCGATCCGCGCCCAATAGCTGTGCGCCCGGTCGTCGCCGTCGGTAACGGACACCCCGGCCCCGGAGTCGATACGCCAGGGGAAATCGACCTTGACCCGGCCGAGCCCGTCGGGGTCGCGGATGTCCCGGACGATGGCCGTCGCCACCCCGCCGATTTGACGGCGGTCCGAGGCTTCGCGGCCGACGCCGCGCATCAGTTCGACAATGCTCATCGTCCGTTCCTCTTCACTTCAAAGCTGGTGCGGTAACCGCTGCCGTCGATGGTGTGAGTCGCCGAGGTCACGTAATAGTGGCCGCTGAAGGTTTCGCCAACCCCTTTGATGGCGACCACGGTCCGCGCCGAAAGTTTCGGGTTGCCGTCGCAGGTTCCCCGACCGCTGATGAATTCGATGGAGCTTGCCTCCAGCTTGGCCTTGGCCAGCAGTTCCGCTTCTTCCTGGGTAGTCGCCAGATGATCGTCCACGACCTGTTCGTTCTTACCGTTGATCTCCTCGGCGATCTGCGAGGCGCTCTTTTTCCCCAGCTTGCCCCGCTCGGCGCCGGGATCGGCCGTCCCTTCGATGGGTTCCTTGCCGCGCCCGAGGGAAGTCTGCGCGGCCCGAACCTTGACATGAGTCACCTTGCGGTAGGTTGAAAGGGTCGGTGAGAAACTCAACAAATCGAGTCCCCATTCCAGGGTCAACTCGGGGCCGGCTCCCCTGAGGTAGGCCGGCAGTTCGAAATGGAGGGTGTTTTCCTTGACCACCAGCTCGTAACCGATACGCTCGGCCCGCTTCTGCAGAAAGGCGGCGTAGGTATCGTTCCCCGACGAAACCAGGGGGTACTTGGTGCTGGTCTCCTGGACCCTGGCGCCGAGCTTGCGGGTTTCGGCGATCTTTTTCGCCATGTCGCTGTCGGTCTTGTTTTCGAAGGAGAGGGTCTCGCACTGGTTGAGCAGTCGGTCGTAAAGGCTGCGCCCTTGCACCGTCAAAGTCGGCATACCCGTTTCCGGAAAACTGAGGCTGACGCTGGTGATGACCCCCTTGAATTTCTGCATTTTCGCGCCACGAAAACCGAGCTCGATGGTCACTTCCCCCCCCTCGCGGAAGGTGTCGCTGTCGAACCACTTCAGTTTGGCGCCCCCGGCGAAGCGACCGCTTTCGGGATGGCGCTCGCGCAGGGAAAAGGTGAAGCTGTCGGCGCTATTACAGTTGTCGGTCAGGCTCAGCGAGAGGATATCGGCATTGAAGCCGAGGCGCAGATCCTCCCCCCCCACGGTAATCTTGTAATCGGGTATATACCCGCTTATCCCCGCCATAGGCCGCGACTCACTCGATGGCGGGGATGACCAGCACCTGGCCCGGATACAGGGTCAAGGGGTCGTCGATGCCGTTGACGAGGGCGATCGGCCGCCAGTTGCCGGGGTCGCCGTATTCTCGGCCGGCGATGCCGCTCAGGGTGTCGCCGCGCCGCACGGTGCGCCGCTTGTCGAAGGTGGCCGAGCGATTTTTCCCCGCCTGTTCGGTCCCTTCGGTGAACTCCTTGAAGGTGACGTCGACGGTCGCCCGCGCCGGGATGCCGCTGGCGTAAAAGAGGGTGAAGCGCTGCTCGGCCCGCTCCAGCACCCCCATGAAGTTGAGATCGCCCCAGGTGAAGAGGACCACCGGCGGCGCGTGCAATTCGGGGTCGATGTCGAGCAGGCGCGTCACCTTGCGGGTGTGCTCGCGCACGTCGCTTCCCTTTTCAAAGGTGTCGAAAAAAAGCTGCATGGTCAGGGTGCGGCTGTTCCCCTTGACGAATTGCAGGGGCGGCGACGGCAGGCCGGGAATGGCCACCTCGGCGAACTGGTTCGATCCGGAGAGGCGGTACTCGTTGGGATTGAAGAGGACTTCCACCGCCCCGCCGCCGCCGATGACCACGCTGATATTGGCTTTTTCCAGTTTCATCTCACAGCCCCCGGTTTTCCTTCTCGACAATCAGCCGTCGCTCGATGATTCGATAGACCTCATCGGCCACCCGTTCCAAATCGACGGGCGCACCCGGCGTCGGCGTTCCGGCGTCCGTTTCCGGGGATCTCCCCAAAGAAAATCCCGCCGCGCTCTCGCTCGTTCCGCTGGATGGCGTCGCTGACGCACTCGCCCCGGCTGCCTCCGCACGTTGCATCACCGACGGCGAATCGGACCATTTCCGTTGGATGTTTCCCCCCGTGTCCGGTCCGGCCATGCCCTGTATCCGGGCCAACGGGAGCGGCGCCGCGAGCACCGAACCGGAGGTGATTGCCGGAACGGTCGGAGAAAAAAAATCGGTGCGAGGATAGATCCCTAATCCCGCCGTTTCGGAAACACCCGCCCGAGGTCCTCCCCAAGACAACTCCGGCCCGGTCACGGCCTCCTTGGCCTTGCGCGAAATCACCCCGGAAGCCCCCCCGCCCGACTGGATTCGCTGAATGACGGGCAACGGGCCTTCTCCTGGAGCAACCCCGTCATGGCGCACCCTTTGTTGGAAAGGAGCAACGGGAATGGAGGACGATTCGCTGGATCGCGCAGCCATCGACGCCGAAGCCGCGCCGCCAATCGCCGTGCCGGGAGGAGCGACCACCGGCGCAGCCAAGGGCAACGGCGGGATCGCCCCAGCGGAAGAGATATTTGGCAACCGCGCGAAAATGTCGTCGGCCAGGGACGCCGCGCCGCCCTTGCGTTGGATTGTCGAGGGTCCTAGCGGCGCCGTTTTCACCAGAGGTAGGGAGAATGCCGGCGGCTCCGGTCGAAGTTGGATAACAGCGGTTTTCGGAGAGGTTGAAACACTTTCTCGCTGTTGTTTTAGGAAAGGCGGTCGGACACGGGGGTCCGCTCCTACGGGGTAATTTGCCGCCGGGACGTTGTCCGCAGTGACCACAGTGCTCTTGCCCGACTCGGATCCGCCGGAAGATTTCCTTTGCACGGCTCTCCCCATCGGTTCATTCCCCCTGGCCAACGGGGTACTTTCACCCGCCGCCAGGGACATTTTTTGAACCGAGAACGGACTCCCCTCCCCCGCTTCCTTCTCCGGCAACGCCCCGGAGAAACTTGAATGCCGCTGTACCAGTCGCGCGCCAAGCGTGCCATGCAAACGTGCGGTCATGGCCCAGGTCCCCGCCGCCGTCGGTGGAGATTTAAGCTCAGGCGATACATTAGCTTTACTTTTGTAATTGTCTGAACCAGCTATGTTTTTATGGAATCCTTCGGCTAACTTCTCTGGGGAGTAAAACGGCTCTGAAACCGTTCCGATTGACTGGGCCGAAGGGGTAGAATCGGAGCCGCCCATGACTTTGCGTTGCACCAGACTTCCCGACCCCACTGTTCCAGAGGGGGAAGAATCGACCACCGGAAGTTGCCGCTGATGGACCGACGGTGTCGCCGGAACCAAAGCCGACCCGGTCGCGGGTATTCGGGACTCCGCCGCCGGCAGCGCCAGAGGCATGGCCATCGGCGTCACCGCAAAGGGTGAACAGAAGCGGCTCATAACCTCGGCGGCGAAAGATCCCGCCTCTTCCCAGCCCGAGGCTTTCCGCATCACCCTCCCCGCCAATCCGCCGTCTCCGCCTAAGGGATGAAGCCGCAGGATGCGCTCCCGCACCGCCCCCTCCAGGGGTTCGCCGCCAGCGCCGCCATCTTGGGCGGTTATGTCGGGATTCGGGTGATCCATAAAAATCCTCGAAATGACTCCTTGTCCTTGATCTACACCAGCGAAAACCCACTATGGGCCAACTCCAGCGACTCCACGGCGACGGTGTTCCCCTCGGCACGCAGGTCCGGTCCCGCCCACTTCACCGGCCAGGCCTGATCGAGATGCCAGACCCTGACCGTCTTGCGGCTATCGTCGAGGAGCAGGATCGAGACATTGCGCCGCTGAATCTTGCCGGTGCGCACCTCTTTGTGCCAGAGCCAGAGGCTCAAATTGTCGGTCACGCCCCGTTTGAGAATCAGGTTGCCGGGATAGCGCACCGGTCCGGCCAGCCGGTGCATATACTGATTGAGCCCCCCTTCCCGGTAATCGTGAACTTCGATCTCGGCCTGCAAACCAGTGACATCGCTGAAACCGCCGACCACCAGGCCGTCGATCTCCACCAGAAAATTGAACCCGCGATAGGGATCGATCCGCGCGCCTACGGCCATGATTCGCCGCTGCCTCCGTTGCTGTTGTCGTTGAGCCGACGGTTGATACCGGCGATCTGCTCGACCCACTGCCTGCGTTCGCGATGCTCCAGCCCGAGGATCTGGTCATGGGGCCAGTTGAAGTGATAGGCGATGTAGGCCACCTCCTCGTAGAGCCGGTCCGAGGGGTAGCCTAGGGCTCCCCCGAGCCGTTTACCTCCACCGAGAAACGGCCTTCGCAGTGAGGGCAGGAAACCTCCATGCGGCTGGTGCCGTAGTCGTTGATCCGCCGGTAGAAATCCTGCAAAAACGCCAGATCGGCGGAAAAGAGCCCTTCCACCATTTTTGGGTTGAGACTGGAGTGGGTGCCGAGCCGGACGATCACCCGGGACAGCAGGATAATCACCAGATAGGCGGGATTGGCCTGCACCCGGGGGTCTTTCATCGGCGCGATTTCGTCGAAGGCGGTGGCCAGCCGCATCACCCCCTCGCGGTGCAGGTTGCCCTCGCCGTCGACAAAGCCACGCGGCAGAGTGAAGGGAAACTCGGTCTGCAACGTCATGCCTTGCTGACCCCTTCATGAACGATTTCGAGGGTTTCGATGGCGACCTCGTTGCCGGTGGCGTTAAAGGTCGGCCCGGTCCATTTGGTCGGCCAGCCGTTGATGAAGTTCCAGCGCACCTTTTCGGTGCCGGTGTCGTCGAGCAGCACAATGGAGGCGTTCTTGCGCTCGACCTTCCCTTCCATCGCCTTCTTGCGCCATTCCCACAGCTCGGCATCGTCGGTCACCCCTGATTTCAGGGAGATGTTGGAATACTTGACCAGTCCCGGCAGCTTGCGGGTGGTGAGGGGATCGGTCCCCTCCCGGTAGTCGATGGGATCCTGGGTCGAATCGAGGCCCGAGCACTCGCGGAAACCGGCGCGGGTGATGCCGTCGATTTCGACCAGGAAGTTATAGGAACGATAGGGATCTTTTCTTTCTCCTGTGGGCATGGCTCATCTCCTTCGAAAGGTTCTGTCCTGGGTTTATTGGCTCGCCTGATAGGTATAGGTCGAAATCAGATAATCCTGGGCATCGTACAAAAAGGCCGTGTCTCCGGGATTGTTCCAGACGGCGCGGTCGTACCCCCAGAAGAGGTCGCCGCCCGTGTCGACGCCGGCCTTCGTCCAGAGACGCACCTGGGCGTCCCGGGGGAGAACAAAGCGGGGGAAAACGTAACGATGTCCAACCCGATCGACGACTTTCCAGTTGGTCATTTCCACCCCCCGCCCGCTGCGGTTGGCGATGAGCAGGTATTCCCCGGCGACGTCGGCCCCCGGCGGATTGGCTTCGATGTGCAGGATCGGCACTTCGGCGACCTGGGCGGCGGCGCGCAGGGGTTGGAGGGATTCGCTGTCGCCGTCGACGGCGAGGGTCACGCCCTCCTCCCCCTGAACAATGCTGATGACAATGAATTCCCCCGGGAGAGCCGGGGCCAGTCCGATTTCCGTGACCAGTTGGCTGAGATCGCGCACTTCCCGGGGATTGGTGACGGCATCGCAGCGCACGTAAAAAGCCTCTTCGACCGTTGCGCCCATAAACGCCCCCTGGCGGAACAACTCCGTCAGGTAGGCGTTCAGCTCCCGGTTCACCCGCAACCAGAGCCCCTCGTCATGAGGCTCGAAGACGAGCGACTCCATGAAGCGTTCGATCCAGCGGCAGACGGTGAGAAAAACCCGCCGCACGTTGACGTAGGTCCATTCCGGTTCGTCGCTCAGAGTGCGGGCGCCCCAGACGCGGATACCCCGCCCCGGAAAAGCCCGCAGGCAGTTGATCCCCTGGGGATTCAACGTCTGTTGCAAGAGCGCATCGACATTTGCCTGGAGGTCGAGTGCCCCCTCCAGTTCAACGTTGGCCGGCGCCTGATGAACGCCGACCGCCGAGTCCCGCGCGGCGTAAATTCCGGCGACATGACCGCAGGGGGGAACGAAACCCCGGCCGGCCGCCGGCCCGTCGGCGAGGAGAATCCAGGGGAAATACAAAGCCCCGCTGCGAATGGCGGCCGGATTGTTGAGCACCAGCGCGTTGCGTTGTTTGACGATTTCATCGCTTCCGGCGGCGGGCAGTGCATCGAGAATAGCGAAGAGATAATGGGGCCTCCCCTGGGCATCGCGCCGACAGAAGTCAAGGAGCGCCCGTTGCAGTTCCACCGTCCGTTCCGGAACCAGAACCGCGTCGGGAAAGCAGAGCAGATCGACCTCATCCAGCAGCGGGTCGTCCGCCGCCTGCGCCAGCAGAGAGCCGAGGGCGGCGACGACATCGCCCCCTCGGGCCAGAGTCGCCACCTGGCAAAGATGGCCGCCGTTGCCAAAAAAGCCGCGTACGGCGTAAGCCAGGTAGGAGTCGGAGCGGACGTCCCCGAAGTTCCGGACGAATTCCACCCAGCCCCGGATTTCAGTCAGCCCCCGCCCCGTTCCCTCGGCGGCGAACCCGATGAAAAGCGGCACGCCAGTCCGCAGGGCGGGACGCGCGGGCGCGGAAACCTCCTCCCTGAAATAAACTCCCGGCGCTGCCAACCCCGATCCGCTCATAACCCAAACTCCATGGTTTCCGCCCTTCAGCCTTCAGCCTTCAGCCTTCTGTCTTACTGCCCCGGCCCCGCCCATTGGCTGATGCGGAAGATAACGAACTCAGCCGGTTTGACCACGGCCACGCCGATTTCCGTCACGACCTGGCCCAGGTCGCGCACGTCGGGAGGATTGGTATCGGCATCGCATTTGACGTAGAAGGCTTCTTGCGGGGTGCTGCCGAAGAGCGCCCCAGCGCGCCAGACATTGGTCAGAAAAGCCGTGATGTTGCGGTTGATTTTCGCCCAGAGGGCCATGTCGTTGGGCTCGAACACCACCCATTGGGTGCCCTGATCGATGGACTCGCGCATGAAATTGAAGAGCCGGCGGACGTTGATGTAGGTCCACTCGGGATCGCCGGCGGCATCGGAAGCCAGGGTGCGCGCACCCCAGACCTTGATCGTGCCGTCGAAGGAACGGATGCAGTTGACCCCACGCGGATTGAGGGACTGTTGCAGGATCTTGCTCACTGGATAGCGCAAACCGAGGGCACCCATGACGACTTCGTTGGCCGGGGCCTTGTGCACCCCGCGCTGGGCGTCGGAGCGGGAATAGATCCCGGCCAGGTGCCCGCTCGGCGGCACGGCGATGCGAGTTCCCGCCGCCTGCAGGGGATCGGCGACCTGAATCCAGGGGAAATAGAAAGCGCCGTAACCCTTGGGATTGGCCGCCGGCCGCCAGATGCCCGAATCGTCGGTGCTGATGACTAGGTTGTCACTGTCCACATCGCGCACGCTGTCGAGAATCGCGACCCGATCTTCCATCAGCTGGCAATGGGCGACGAGATGGGCGTGGATGGCGTTGAGCGCGCTCTGGGTGACACTGGCGTCTACCGCTTCCGGCGGCAGGGGCGCGGCGACGATGGCGATTTCGTCGATGGCCTGAAACTGGTCGACGGCGTTATCGACGTCGTCGATGGAGGTCACGCGATTGACCCAGCAGCGGGTGCCGCCGTTATTGAAAAAACCGTAGACGGCATGGGCCAGGTACTGGTTGGCGGTCTGGAAATCGCCGAACTTCTGCTTGAATTCCTCCCAGCTGTTGATCGGCTGGGGGTCGAGGGCCGCCACCTGGCTGTAATTGCCCCCCGCCGGCTTGGCCGGCATGGCGGTATCGGCTATGTTGGCCGAGATGCCGACGAAACCGGCGGTGCTGGTGCCCACTCCGGCAATCGGTTTGATCGCCGACGGTACTTCCTCAACGAATACTCCTGGCGCTAGATACTCAGCCATGCCATCCTCCCTTGTCCTGGTTTATGCCGCGTTGTCATTTTATCCGCCACGATTCGGCTTTTTTTCGCCTCGTCCTTCCACAATCCGATTTACACCGGGGTCAGCGTCAGGTTCAGGGTCGCGACCGCGCCGGCGGCGGCAAGGGTCACCACCCCCGTCACCGGTTGAAATCCCCGGGCGGCAACCCGTACCCGGCGCACGCCGACTTCCACTCCGATCAGGGCATAATGGCCGTCGGCGGCGCTGTAGGTCCGTTCGCCGCTGCCCTCCACTACCACTTCGGCCATGACCACCCCCTGGCCGCCGGGACGGGTGATGCGACCGCGCACCCTGGTGGCCGGCAGGGAAAGATCGGCCGTCGCCAGCTGGATGCGCCCGGTTCCGTCGCGGCCGACCACGGCCTCGACCTGGGCGCTGCCGTAACGGCTGCCTCCCGGCGGATAGCTCGCCGTCAACCCATAGGTGCCGTCGACCAGGTCGAGAAAGTGGAAATGTCCGTCAGCGCCGCTGTGACTTTCCCAGCTCAGGGGCCCGGCCGTGGCCGTCACCCGGGCGCCGGGCATCGCCTTTCCCGTCTCGGCGTCGATCACCCGCCCCGCTATCGCCGCCTGATGCCGACGGATTTCCCATTGCAGCGCGGCCATGCTCACTCCTCCCCGGTTCCCTGGCGGAACTTCAGCATCTTGTCCGTCACCAGCGGCCCGGTTTCCACGGCGGCGAGGGCATCAACGCCGATGGTCACGGTGTAGTTGAGCGCCGCCTTGGGTTTGCCTCCCAAGGCCTGCCAGAATTCCCCCAGGCTCTGCAACTGCCCGGAAAGGAGGGTTACCGCCGGCAAGGGCGGCTCCTGCCCCTGAAGGTTTCCCTGCAACACGGCGGCGGGCAGGACCGGATGGCGCAACAGCACCTTCATCACCTCGCCGAGCAGACGGTGTTCGTCGTAGGCCGGAGTGCTTGACGAATTGGCCGCCCAGGCCGTCACCAGATAGGAGCAGTCGACCCGTACCGGCGGGCGTTTTTTCAGCCCCGTGCCGTCGCTCCGCCGCTCCAGGCGCCATTCGCGGTCGCGCAGTTCGAGATTCTCGCGAATGTCGTACAGGAACAGGTCGATGGCGGGCAAATGCACCGCCGACGGCGGAAACTTGTCGTCCGGCGGGGCAAAGCTGATCGCCACCTGCTGCACCACGGCGGAAGGCAGTTCGCGGCGAAGGAGTTCGTTGAGGCTGCGGTCGAGATCGTCGAGCATGGGAATCAGCTATCCCCTTGTATTGGGGTTTAAATCAGAGGTCAAAACAACTGGTGATCGGGTGCAACTGCACTGTCCCTCGATGGGCCGCCCACCATTCCCGCACCTGCTCCTGCAACCGGCACTTCTGCCGGTGTTGCAGGGTACTGACCCGATCCGAGGTGTAGGGAAAGGGATGCACCGGTGGAGAAAAGAGAAAATGATCGAAATTATAGAAATGGACCGCCGGTACGACCCCCTCCGAGAAGGCTTCGCCCGTGAGCAAACGCAGGCAGCTCAGAGCCGAATCGGCGATAAAGAAGGCGCTGCCCTCAACCTTCTCCTCGCTCATCAGCGCCTCGACAAGGACGGCGATCAGCCGGTCGCTTTGCACGGCCGCCTGTTTCCCCTGAAAGACCAGGGCGAGCACCGCCAGTTGCCGGACATAGAGGTCGTGGTCGCCCGCCAGTTCGGCCAGGCGCGCGGTCTCGCTCCCATCCCCCAGGGCATGGAGGATGGAAATCAACCAGATCCGTTCGAGAGGGCCGGCGCCGCCGATCAACCGATGAATGGCCGGAACCGCCGCCGCCCCCAATTCCACGATCAGCCGATAGGCTCCGACTTTATGGGGATGGCTGAGGCCGGAGAAAACCTCGGCCAGCAGGCCGACGGCCGCTGTCGGTTGCTCTTTCAGAACGCCTCGGGCCAGCTCGAAATTACGCATCCGCTCCGTTTCGCCAAGTCCGACATCCTCGGTGGAGAAATAATCCAGAGCCTTTTCCACAGCCTGGTCGATGGGCATCTTCGTCGAATCGTTCATGATCAACATCCTATCGCCGTGTCACGTTGGTGATGTTGTTGTGGCTGACGGTTATGGTCAAGGTGACGGTACGGCCATCGGGATAGGTGTAGGGCACCTCGATTACGGCATTGACCGTACCGTCAGGATTGATACTTGAGGAAATCGGCCGCTCGGTGCCTCGGGTCGCGCCGCTCTGCTCGGTCTCGGCGACCAGCGCCCCGGCATGGGCGGTGGCGTAGCCCTGACCGCTGACCTGCTTGCGGTACTGCTCCTCAACTTCGTGAATCAGCGCCGCCACCGCCGATAGCCCTTCACCACGGCCGAAGGCCTCCAGGTCGGCCACATCGATGGTGCCGGTGGCATAACTGCCGCCCAGGGCCGCGCCGCCGCTTTCCACGGCGATGGTCACCTGATGACTGTCGCCGACGATGGTATTGAGGCGATTGTAGAGCGCCTGTTGCGCTTCAGATGGCGGGCCGACATCCTGATTGGCGGCAATGCTCAGATTGCCCGCGGCGTCGGTCGAGACGGTGTAGCCAAAGAGACCGCCGTTGAGCAGAGTCATGACCCGCGCCAGATGGGGGGCGGTGCCGGTAAACCTGAGCTTACGCCGAATCTGGCGGGAACGGTTCGCCAGCCGTTCCGCCGCCGGCTGCCGCAAATACCGCGCCGGCCCCTGCCGCTCGTGCCGCACCACCCGCCGCGCCGTCTCGTCCGCCTCCCGCTCATAGGCATCGTCGGGAGCGCCAACCGTGAGCCTGCCTTGAACCACTGGGCCCGATTGCGCCACATGGGTCAGTTCGTGCGCCAGCAATTCCTTTCCGCCTTCCGTCTCGGGCCGGTACTGGCCGTCGCGGAAGTAGATATCTGAGCCGGTGGTGAAGGCCTCGGCCCCCAGGGATCGGCTCAACCGGTCGGCCTCGCCGCCGGTGTGTACCCGCACGGCGCTCAGATCGTGCCCGAAAGCCTGCTCCATGGCGCCGCGCAGGTTATCGTCCAAAGGTTTCCCGCCCCCTCGGGTCGTCTCGATGGAACGCTCCAGGTTCGCCGAAGCAGCATTCTCCGCCCCCTGGGCCGACTTTTCCATCGCTCGGCGAATGTCGCGGTTGCCTACCGCCCGTTGCAAGGCCAGGGCGGCGCTCACCCCTTGCGGCGGCGCCAAGCGGTCAAGCCGCTCCCGCACCGCCGCCTCACCGGAGAGGCCGCCGCCGCTCATCAGGCCGGGAAGATCGTGCAGGCGCGCCGGAGTTTCCTTCACAGGAGTCGTCACTGGGCGCTGTTTTGGTCGATTCAGACCTTGTTCTTCACGCTTTTTCATGGATCACACCTCCTTGGGGTGCGTTCTCCGTGGGACATCAGTCATCCATCCGTTCCCGAAAATCACCGTCATCGAGAATCTTGCCCATCTTCTGGTATTCCCGGCGAGTCGCCCGCAGCAGATGACGGACGGAGATTTCACCGCCGTCGTGGGCCGCCAGAAAAGCTGCCGCCAGGGCGATATTCTTGATATTGCCGCCGCTGATCTCGAACCGCTCGGCCATGCGTTCCAGAGGCAGATCCGTCCGCCGGGGCGCCTGCTCGGGCCAGATCTTTTCCCAGATGAGCCGCCGCTCCCCTTCCCGGGGAAAGAGAAACTCCACACAGAAACTCATGCGCCGGATAAAGGCCTCGTCGAGATTGCCGCGCAGATTGGTGGCGAGAATGGCGATCCCCTCGTATTCCTCCATCTTCTGCAGAAGGTAGCCGGTTTCGATATTGGCGTAACGGTCGTGGGCGTCCTTGACCTCCGAACGCTTGCCGAAGAGGGCGTCGGCCTCGTCGAAGAGGAGGATGGCGTTGCTGGTGCGGGCCTCGGTGAAAATCTTGTCGAGATTCTTCTCCGTCTCGCCGATGTACTTGCTCACCACCCGCGACAGGTCGATCTGATAAAGATCGAGACCGAGATCACAGGCGATGACCTCGGCGGCCAGGGTTTTGCCCGTCCCCGGCGGGCCGGAAAAGAGGACGTTCAACCCCTTACCGTAGGAGAGTTTGCGCTCGAAGCCCCATTGACCCAGAACCAGCGGTCGATGCACCGCCTGACGGCAGATTTCCCGCAACTGCTCCAGGGCGTCCTCGGGCAGAACGATGTCGTCCCAGCCGTGGCGGGGGTCGATCTTGCGGGCCAAGGCGCCGAGCTTCTGGTTGGAATGGCGGCGGCAGGCATCGAAAAGTTCCGCCGCCTGAATGCGGGAAGGCCCGCCCTGCCGGGAGCGCGCCATCTGCCCGGCGCTGTGGGCGGCGGCGCGAATCTGCCCCGGGGTGAAGTTGAAACGGGCAGCGACCGCTTCCAGCTCTTCCGCCGAAAGCCCCGTCACTTCTCGCCCCCACAGACGCGCCCGCTCGGTGAAGTCGGGAATTTCCAGCTCGACCCGGGCGAAGGGCCGGGTGCGGTAGAGGGACAAGGGGCGCCAGGGGAGTTCCCCGGCGAGCACCGTCGGCCCGTCCCAATCCTCCAGCGCTTGGGAGAATTCCCGCAGGCGCGCATCCTTATCGTCATCAAGCAGCGTATCGACCTCGGCGACGAAGAGCAGCGCCTCGCGCAGACGGGCTTCCCGCACGACCCGTCGGCAGATCGCCTGGAAATCGTCCTCCCCCCGGGCCAACGCCCTGTTCGGATCGAAGCACACCAGGCCGCATCCCAAACGGCGGGCCAGATAAGCGGCGACGGTCCGGCGACCGGAACCGGAAACGCCGCGCAGATGAAGGACGGCACGCCCTTCCGCCAGAAGGCGCGGCAAGGTCTCACGCTGCGCCTCGGAGAGGGGTGTCTCGGAAATCCGGCTGTCGGCGGGAAAGATCGTGAGACAATCGTCGGGATGAAGAGCCGAGCCGTCGCCGCCGAGCAGATAATCGACGATGCGCTCATCAACTTTGCAGTAGCGGCTCAGGAGGGTAGCATGGCTGCCGGGGGGATCTTCGTGCAGCTGCAGCAACTGGTGGCGCAGCAGCGGGGAAGCGGGGAGAAAATGGCGGTGCCCGGCGAGTTTTTCTTCGGCCGTGGCGCTGAGCAGGTTGAGAATCAGATCGACGCCGGGGCGCTTGCGGGTGACGTCGTCCTGCAGATAGGCATAGAGCCGTTCGTAACGGGGATCGATCTCCGGCGCCAGGGCGACCAGCAGGATGTCGAGGTCCAGCGCCGCCAATTCGAAGCGTTGGCCGAGGGCGACAAAGCGCAGATCCTTTTCGTCGAGCAGCGGAACGGAACGGGTGCGGCCCTCGGCTAGGGGCGGGAGTCCCGGCATCCGATCGAGCAACCGCCCGACCTCTCCGGCATCGAGGTGCAGGCCGCGAAAACGGTCATCGTCAAATCTGACCCCGTAAACGACCTCCGCGCTCCGCGCCGCCTCCGCCAGCAGCAGATCGAGACGCTCCAGCGCCGCCCAGGGGGCAGCCTCCGGCGATCCGGTCGCGTTCTCCGATAGCACGGGCAAGGTACGCTTCACTTCGGCCATTTCTTCGTCCCTGAATACGCCAGCCAGTGAACACAGCAACAACACCACGAGGTTTCCACCCTCGAAGTTCTTTTAGCGTATCAGCGGGACAAAGCATTTCTTTACCGATCTGCGCAAATTTTTGATTGATCTGATCAATATGGCGGATTGATCTCAAGGGGAATGCCGAACGGCAGCAAAAATGCTCCCGGTACCGCGCCCATCCAACTCAGCTCACAGGGAAAAACAACCGACCAGATCATTCCGTCGCCGAGGCTGGAGCTGCCGCAGCAGCGGACGACGACGAAGAACTGAGTCCTTCCAGAATCCGCCTGGCGAGGAAGTCGATTTCCGAAGCGGTCTGTCCCAGGGCGTGGCGAACTCCCGCAGCCGCCACCTGCTCTCCCGAAGTGGTACCGAGATGTTCGCTGCCCCTGGGGGCGATGACATGCGGGGTCGATTGCTGCATCCCTTCGACATAGCCCGCTCCGGTCCGACCAGGTTCATAGGTGAAGCGACGCCCGTCGGCAAGGACCAACTGATCGCCGTCGGCAAGGCGCCCCTCGCGCCACTCGAAAAACTGTGAGGTCGCCTCGGCACCGCCCCGGGAACCTGATTTGACCTCGAAGGCCTCGTGAATGATCAATCGACCGTTGCGTTCACTGACAATCAGACCGTCGCTGAACAGCACCGGCCTACGGTGACCGCCATCCCCTCGAACCCGCGCCACCCGTGTTCGGTATTCAACCCGAGCGCCGGGATGTTGAACGCGAACTTCGGCGAGTCGGCGATGGAGGATCGGTCGCGCCAGGATTTCGGCGATGTTCCCTTTGAGGATATTGAAAAGTGAAGCGTTTACTTCGTTGCCGGCGACCCCCCGTTGCCGCAAACGGCCGAGGCAGTCCCAGAGGCCGGACTCGCCGCGCAGCACGGCCAGATCGGTGGCCAGACGCCGGTCGTCATAATTTGCCGGTCGAGGGATTTCGCTCAGGCGCACCGCAGGCCGCGCGGCGGCGCCCCCCCGGCCGGTGCGTGCGTAGTCTCGACCAAACAGCAGTTCCGCATCCCGTCTGGGTTGTCCCGATGTAACCGCCCGCGCCCACTGTTCGGGCGAGAGAGCATCCCGCCCTTCCCCGACCCGCCTGGAACGATAGCGTTCGTAGGCCGCTTGCAGTCGTAGCAACGCTTCAAGCTGCGGGGCGCTCAAGCGCGCCTGCACGGCGGGATTGTTGACGTCGAAGCGACCGCGGTCGGCGGTCAAAACATCGTCCAGGGCATGAACCAGGGGCCGGGAAGTCGGTGGCGGAACAGCGGGACGGGCGGTAGTCGCGGCGGGACGTTCGGCGCTTGCCGCAGATTCATCTGGTGAAGCTTCGTCGGGCGCGCGACGAGGGGGTCGGGTCGATGTCGGCGGGGGCTCCGCCGGGCGAGCCGTGACGGAGGGCTCTTCCCGAGACGGCAAGGGTTCCGGCTCGGAGCGCCTGGCGGGCGGACGTGGTCCCGGCGAAGACGCTTCATCTTCGATCCTGGCCCGTCGCCCTTCCCTTGCTCCGCCGGAACGTTCGCCACGCCCCCGAGCAACGCCGGCACCGACGCGACCAACCCCACAAATCCCCCGGGAAATCGCCTCGGAGACGACGAAGGATGCCAATTTGCGGGCAATGGCCTGGGCGGCAATGTCAATCTCGTCGTCGGTCCGGGCATAGCCCGCCACATTGGCCACATCCCCGAGCCAAGCCGAAAAGCGCAAGGCTTGATAGGCGAAAGCCGCCGCACCCACCGGCGGCAGCGCCCGCGCGGCATAGGAAATTCCCAGTCCCACCAGCTGATTGGCCGCCTCGCCCAGGGGATCCCGGCGAATCCGCGCCCACTCGGAGAGAATCGCCCACTCCATGTGCCGAGGCGTGCGATCCAAAGCCTGGGAAATCCGTTCGAAACTCAGATCACCCCAAGTCAGCCGCCCACCGATGTTGGGCGCAACGATCAGGCCGATGCCGGCGTTGCGGGAGCGGGCCGCCTGCCTCAACTCCAGCAAAGGGATCAAACCGGTCAGGGTCCGCGCCGGGTAAATTCCGCCCAGGGCGCCGCCAGCGCCGCCGCTGACGGGACGAACCTCAAAATGGATGGACCGTCCGCCAACCCTGGTCTCCACCGGCAGCAGGAAAAAGACCCCACCACGACTGAACATGCCGGTCATGGCGGAAAGGTCAAACCAGCTCTCTTCGCCGGGAGCCAGATGTCCGCTGCGATCAACCACATAGAGACGATTGGAAACAAACCAGATGTGTAAAGAAGCGTCGAGCAACGACGCCCCTTCCGAGCGGCCACTGGAGGTGCCGGCCGAAGGAGACGGGCCGGCGACACTGCGCAGAGGGGTCGCGGCCAGGGTAGCCAGACCATCGCGCACAATTCGTCCGCCACCCGGTGCCGCCTGTCCGACTTCTTCCTCGGGCGTGCGGGGTTGCGCCGCGGCTGTGGCCCCGGCGGCTTCCCGAGGGGCGAGAGGAGCGAAGGTGCGAGCTTCTCCCGGATCCATAAGCGGCGGTGGCGCCGGTTGTTCACGGCGTGCTGTGCCGCGCCGGGAAGCGGCCCGTTCCGTAGCGGCACGAGCTTCTCCCAACGCGGCGTCCGCCCGCCAGGCGGCCAAGTTTTCGAGAGTAAAGGGCGGAATCTCTTCCAGGGATTGTGGTCGCGCCGAGGTCCAGGGGTGAAGCTCACCGCCAAAACTCTCCATCAACAGCGCACCGTCGACATCCCGCTCCGCCGTCTCGGCGTAACCGGCCAGGGCGGTATGTATCCGAGCAAGAACCGTCGCGACAGCAATCCGGGTCTCAGGTCGTTCATCGGCGATCGCCTGCCGGTAGCGAAACCCCATGCTTCCCGCATAACTGATCAGAATATCGGGAGAATGACTCGCCACTCCGACATTGAGCGCCGACACCAGGGTCGCCTCGAAACGATCGAGTTCGGCGTGGCGCGCCCGCGCCTGCTGAGCCCTTGCCTCACTATCGGCGTCCCGTTGCAAGACTCCGCGGACGCTTCGCCGCCGAATCGTCCCGGAAGCGCCGGCCGTGTCAGGACTGGACGCATCCCCGTCTTCCGCCATGCGTGTTTCGTCGGCTACCACTTGGCGTGCGATCTGATCGGCTTCACGTTCATTTTCATCTTCCGCGCCTCCGACCAACAGGCGGCAACGCGGACCGGCCTGTTGCTGGACGACGTGGGCAAGTTCATGGGCCAGCAATTCCCTGCCGCCGCTGCTGCCGTAGCAACACGGAAGGGGCCACACCCGAACCGAAACGAGGCACATCGGAAACATCAAGGTTCCGGGCGCCTGACGACTCTTTTGCGTCCGGGGGGGATTGAAGATGATCCGCGACAATCCGGGCGAGGCCTACGGCACGAGTGCCTGAGGAATCATTATCACGCTTTTCCCTGGAAGCCTCACTCCGTTCGACCGGTTTGGTTTGTTGTTCCTGCTCTCGGCTACTCATGAAAACCCTCCTCGACCCGCCGGGAACTTCCCTCGGACTTCTTCCTATAAAACCTCTCGCTTTGACTCCTCAGCGGAAAACGTTCTGCCCTAGATATTTCTTGTAGACCCGGGGGGAGACGCCGACGCATTTTTTGAAGACGCGGTTGAAATGGGATTGGTTGTTGTAGCCGCAGGCCAGGGAAATGCGCAGCAGAGAGAGACCGGGGTCGCGCAGCATGCGGCAGGCCGCCGCCATGCGCACGATCTGCAGGTAATCGACGAAGGTCATGCCGGTGCGTTTTTTGAAAATCCGCACAAAGGAAGAGAGGCTCATGCCCGACTTGCCGGCAACCTGAGCCAGGGAGAGGGGAAGATGGAAATGGGTCTGGATGTAACGGAGGGCTTTGTCGAAACCTTCTTTGGATGAATTGGCGGCGCGGACCTTGAACGCGCCGGCGCGCAATTCCAACAGGGAACGGATAACACCGTACATTTCATCGACAGAGATGGGCTTGCGGAAATAGTCGCGCGCCCCGGACCGAAAGACCTCGACCGCCAGTTCCTCGGAGCCTTCCCGAGCCATGACCAGCACCGGGACGGAAGGTCGGCCGACCTTGAAGAGGTGCAGCAGGGCGAGAGCGGAGAGCGCCGGGGAATGATCGATGAGGACGACATCGACGGGGGTATAGAAGAAAATCTGGCGGGCTTCCTTTTCGTCGCAGCAGAGAATCAGCCGACAATCGGGGAGCATCAAGCGCAAAGGGATGAGGTAGAAACTTTCCCCGGGTTCGACAACCAGGACGGTTCCCCGCACCGGGGGGGCATCCGCTTCCACGGGGAGCGGATCAAGGGGGGTGCAGCGATGATGGACACGGGGTTCGGACGGAATGCTCTTGATCATCGATTTTCCAGCGGCAGGGGGCGGCACGGACCGCCCGGAATTCCCCTCCCTTCTTCCGTCATCGCCATAGGGCATCCGGCCACGATGGACCATGGTTCAACTCTGACACAGAAGCGCTTCAAGTCAAACGGCGCACCGCTTCCCTCCGAACACCGCCCTTCGGCGGGGAATCACGGTGCCTGCCATATCCGCTTCGTCAACAGATCGCAGGCGGTCAGCGGGCCGTCCGTTCCGGCCCCGGTATCGAGGTGGATCCGCCCCGCCTCGAAGCGCGGTTGGCCGTCGTCGGTGACGGTGTGCCCCACCACCTGCACTTCCTCCCCCCGTCCCGGTGGGGAGAAACGGCTCCAGAGCAGCACGTAGGGATCCTGCTCCTCGGCCTCGAAGCCGTCCCCGGCGCCGGCATGGACAAAAAGATACCTGCCGGAGCGATAAGTCAGGACAGTTTCTTCGAGAAAGTGCCGATGCTCCGGCGGAATCTCCCAGGTTCCCTCGTAACTGAGCAGGGTCGCCGAACCACCGTTGCCAAGGAAGAGCTCGACATCGCCGCCAAGGGCATTGCGGCGGTAGAGGGGGGAAATCTCCCGCAGGGTTTTACCGGTGCGGATGCCACGCTCCACCAGAGCGTCGAGAAAAAGCTGTTCGTGATTGCCGCGCAGAAAGACCGTGCGAGGAAAGCGCTCGGCGAAAGCCAGCAGAAAGTCGATCACCCCCCGGGAGTCGGGCCCCCGGTCGATATAGTCGCCGAGAAAAACGACCTGATCCTCGCCATCGGGCCAGACCTGACGCACCAACTCCCTGAGTTTGCCGAGCCGGCCGTGAATGTCGCCGATCGCCAACAACCGCTTCATCCTTCAAGCCTCTCCAGAAAAGCCTGCAACAGGCGGGTGCGGCTCGCCCCACGGGGCAAAAGAATCACCAGGGGGCGTTTGAGATCGAGGGCGGTTTTGATTTCGACCAGCCAGCCGTGATCCAGCTCCCGCTGTACGGCCAGACGGGACAGGCAGGCGATTCCCATCCCCGCCTCCACCGCCTTTTTCACCGCTTCCGTATGCCCCAGTTCGAGGGCGATGCGAACCTGTCCGGACCTGTCGGAGAGGGCCGCCTCGAAAACCTCTCGCGTCCCCGATCCCGGCTCGCGCATGATCCAGTCGGCGGCGGTCAGCATCGCCAGGGTCACGGCCGATTCACGACACAAGGGATGCTCCCGCCCGGCGATGACGATCAGTTCGTCATCCCGCCAAGGCAGAATTTCCAGTTGGGGCGCATGGGACGGCCCTTCGATCAGGCCCAGATCGATCTCCCCCCGGGCGAGGGACTGCTCGATCTGTTGGGTGTTTCCCACCTGCAGGGTGGCTCGGGCCTCGGGGTAACGTCGTGAAAATTCCGCGATGTACTCCGGCAGCAGATAATTGCCGATGGTGGTGCTGGCGCCGATGCGCAATAGCCCGCGCGGGGCTTCCCCCGAGTCACTGAGCAGGCGCTCGAACTGAGCGGTTTTGCGCAGGATCTCCCGCGCCGGTTCGAGGAGCAGACGGCCCCGGTCGTTGAGCAGCAAGCGTCGCCCCTGACGAAGAAAAAGGGGGCCACCGGCGGCGCTTTCCAGTTCCGCCAGGGCCATGCTCACGGCGGACTGACTCATGGACAGCGCCTGTCCCGCTCTTGTCACCTGCCCCAGGTCGGCGACCTGGATGAATATTTCCAGTTTGCGAAGGGTTAGGGCCATAGATATAAGTTTAATTGATGGATTTCGTAAAAATTATCTATTTTTTATAATAAAAACCATCTGCTATGTTGACAAGCACAAAGTCGACAGGAGGTTGTCATGGTTCCGTTTACCGTTCAAAAAGGCCTGTTTCTGCTACTGCTCGGCAGCTGCGCCCTGCCCTATCTTCCGCCGGCCGCCGCCTTGGCCGCGGGGATCCTCTTCAGCCTGCTCTTCGGCAATCCCTGGCCGTTGCAATCGTCCCTCTGGAGCAAAAGACTGCTGCAGCTATCGGTGGCGGGGCTCGGCTTTGGCCTCAGTCTCGGCGAGGTGTGGACGGTCGGCAAGGCCTCTTTACCGCTGACCCTGGCGGGCATCACCCTGACTCTGCTCTTGGGCAAGCTGTTGCAAAAGGTTTTCCGCGCCGAGGCCAATACCGGCACCCTCATCGCCTTCGGCACGGCCATCTGCGGCGGCAGCGCCATCGCCGCCATGGCCCCGGTCATCAAAGCCAAAGACGACGAAACGGCGGTCGCCTTGGCCGTCGTCTTTGTTCTGAATGCCGTCGCCCTGCTGCTCTTCCCCCCGCTGGGTCACCTTCTCGATCTGAGCCAGCAGCAGTTCGGCGAATGGGCGGCCCTGGCCATTCACGACACCAGCAGCGTCGTCGGCGCGACAGCGGCCTTCGGCAGCGAGGCCCTGGCCGTCGGCACCGTGGTCAAGCTGACCCGCGCCCTCTGGATCGTCCCCTTCGCCCTGGCCTTCGCCCTGCTGCACAAATCGCAGGAACGGGCGAAAATCCCGCTCTTCATCCTCGCCTTCGTCGCCGCCGCCCTCCTCCACTCCCTCTTCCCCCACCTCAATCCTCTCTGGGGGGCGTTGGCCGGAATCGCCCGGCAGGCGTTGACGGTCACGCTCTTTCTGATCGGCGCGGGACTCAGCCGCCCCCTGCTGCGGCGGGTCGGATTCGCTCCTCTCGCCCTCGGTATCAGCCTCTGGCTGCTGGCGGGAACCCTCAGCCTGACGGCGGTCCGCCTCGGCTGAGGGTCGAGAAAAGCTTACTTTTTGCCGATGGCAAAGGCCTGCCCCAAGAGCGGGCCGAGGCCGTAATAGCCGCGATGGGCGGTATCGAAGATCAGAGGCTGGATCTTGCGGATGTCGGGGAGTCCATCCTCGGCGAGCACCCCTTCGTCGGCCTTGACATCGACGATTTCACCGACGAACTGGGTGTGCAGACCAATTTCCTGGACATGCAGCACCCGGCATTCGAGAATGACGGGGATCTCCGCCGCGTAGGGAGCATCCACCAGTTCGCTACGCACCGGGGTCAGTCCGGTTTCGGCGAACTTGTCGACCTCGCGCCCCGTGGTGATGCCGACGTAATCGGCCTGGACAATCTGCTCCTGGGAAGGAATGCCGACGGTGAAGGCCTTGCGCTCCATGAGGGCGGCGTAGGAATAGGTCGCCTTGCGCAAGGAAACAGCGATGCAAGGGGGCTGGGAATTGCAGATCCCGCCCCAGGCGGCGTTCATCAGATTGGGTTTGCCCTCGCCGTCGTAGGTGCCGACCAGCAGCACCGGGGCGGGAAATAACAAGGTCTTGGAACCGAGTGATTTTTTCATGATACTCTCCTTCCGCCGCTTACCGGCGGCGGCTCGGACAGGGGTTGGACAACGATATTGGACAACTATTGCGAAAATCGCCCGTTTGCTAGAGTATAGATCATATATTCCATCGGGCTTCAGGTCCCCCCGAAGACCCGGCGGCCCAGCACCATGCCGGCCTGAACATCTTACAAGGGATAAAAGCGATATGACCGACGATCACCCGCGCTACGACAAAGAGCACAGCAAGCTGGAACAGCGCTCTTTTTTGCTGATGCTGATTCTGGTAAGTCTGCTCTTTTTATTTCTGCTCAAGCCCTTTTGGGGATCGATCTTCTGGGCCTGCCTCATCGGTCTGATCTTTCATCCCCTCTATTCCCGTCTGCGTAACCTGTGGCGAGGCCGCTCAACCCTCTCAGCGCTGGCGACCCTGGTCATCTGCCTGATCCTCGGCATCGTCCCGACTCTTTTTGTCATGACCTCCTTCTTTCAGGAGGGAGCCGGGCTCTACCAGCGCCTGCAAAGCGGCGAGTTCGACATCCAGGGCCGCGTCGAGCAGGTGCGCCAGGCCTTCCCCACGGTCCAGAATCTTCTCGAACGGCTCAATCTCGATCTGAACAACGTCACCGCCCAGCTCTCCAAGGCGGCCCTCACCGCCAGCCAGTTCATCGCGCAAAATGCCGTGCAGCTCGGCCAGGGGACGATGCAATTCTTCGTCAGCCTCGGCCTGACCCTCTACGTCGCCTTCTTCATGCTCCGCGACGGCCGTAGCCTGATCGAACTGCTGGTGCGTGCCCTCCCCCTCGGCGACGCCCGGGAACAGCTGCTTTTTACCAAGTTCGCCGAAGTGGCGCGGGCCACGGTCAAGGGCAATCTGGTCGTTGCCGTCACCCAGGGTACCCTGGGCGGGATCATCTTCTGGGCCCTCGATATTCGCGGGCCGCTGCTCTGGGGGGTGGTGATGACCCTGCTCTCGCTCATCCCCGTGGTCGGGGCCGGGCTGATCTGGGCGCCAGTGGCGATCTATCTCTTCGCCATCGGCAATTGGATTCAGGGGACGATCCTGGTCGTTTTCGGCGTAGCGGTGATCGGGCTGGTCGACAACTTCCTGCGCCCCATTCTCGTCGGGCGCGACACCAAACTGCCGGACTACATCGTGCTCCTTTCGACCCTGGGCGGATTCGTCCTCTTCGGGATGAACGGTTTCGTCGTCGGCCCCCTGATCGCGGCCCTTTTCGTCGCCTTCTGGGAAATCTTCATCCGCGAATTCAACTCGCCCCCCCTCATCCTCACGGCGGACAACTCCCCGCCGTCCGCCCCCCCCATCGTCGATCCGGCCGATGCACCCGACACCCCGAACAAGCAGGAGAACGATTCCGGCACCGCCTAAGCCCCCTCCTTGTAGGATGCGGTGACGAAGGAACCGCATCGCGGAGGGGCTCCCTTTATCGACCGGCCGGCTCCAGCGGAAAATTCATGCCGTCCACCCGTTCCAGCAGACTGCCGATGTCGAGGGAGAATCCTTCCGCTTCCAGTCCCGGCTCGAGGGTGGTAATGACGGTCTTGCCCACCAGCCAGCGCCCCTCGCGTCCCTTCAGATCCTTCGTCCGCACTCCCCAAAGGGTGTGCAGCATCGCCGCCCGCCCCTCCCGTTCACCGAGATAAAGAAGGATGTGGCCGGGCAGATGAACCAGGGTGGCGAAGGGCACCCCCTCGGCGAGCAGTCGCGCCTCGCGCTCTCGGGGCGGTAACTCCGCCAAGGGAACAACCCGGCCGACCGCGGCCTGGCGCGACGAATTGCGCGGCAGCCACAGGCCGAAGGGGGCGAAGAGATCGCGCAGCGTTCCCGAACAATCCCGCCCCGCATAGCCATCCCCCCAGCCGTAGGGCTGTCCCATCATTTTTCCGGCCAACTCGGCGACCTGGGCGGCAGTGAAGGCCAGGGGAAAAATCCCGCCCCGATCCCCGGCAATCAAACCTTTCTCGACGAGCGCCTGCTGTTTCCGGTCAGCGATGGGAATCAGCACCCGATAGCCGTCGCCGTCGCTATCGAGCAGCGGCAGCAGCGCGCCGGTGCCGATGGTAAAGCGATAAATGCCCGCCTCATCGACCACTGCGGTCTCATCGCCGGTCACCGCGAAATAACGCCCGGTTTTATACGCCGCCATGAAGTCCTCATCGACCCAGGCCAGATCAGCCACCGGCACCCAGCCGTAAAGGAGGGCAGTTTCGATGAAGGCCCAGGCGCCATCAATGCTCAGGTGCGTCACCCGCAGCGGCACACCGGCCGGGATGACGCCATGCTGCAGATTGTCGAAAGGAAAACCTTCGCCGGCCTTGCGGGGGTCATTAAAAAGCGGTGAGCGCGTCGGCAGCGCCCGAACATCGAGGCGGCGCAGGGAAATACCCCGGCGATCGCAACTCGGGTAGGCATCCCGCGCGGCCTGCTGGATCAAGGCGTCCCGGCGCGCCGGATCGAGGGGACGCAGATTCTCGGCAAAGGCCGGGTGTTTGCCGATCCAGTCCAGGGCCCAGAAGGGATTTTTCGTCGTTTCCAGAGGAGCGGCGCTTTCCCAGGCGGCAAAATGGTTTTTCAGAAAAGCAGCGGCCAGCGCCTCCTGTTCAGCGGCAGACACCAACGGCCATTCCGCCCTTTCCGGAGCGAGATACGCCTTGGGGTTCTGCGGCAAAAGTGTCAGATCGCGAACTTCCCGACCAGTCAGATCGCGGGCGCACCCCGCCGTCAGCAGGCAGAGAAAAAGCAGCATGGAAAGCTTTCGGATCATGGCATCCCCTTCCGTCGCCGTTTGCGACCGGACGGCTCTTAAGGTTTCCGCAGCCCGGTCAACGCCGCCGCCGCGCCAAGGCCGAGATAGATGCATCCGGCAAGATAGGGTTGCAGAGGAAAGCGAAAATCCCCGCGCAACCGGCTTCCCAGTTTGGCGGCAAAAAATGCATAGGCCAAATCGCTCACCGCGCCGATCAGGATCAGAACCATCCCGAAAAAGAGGATCTGCCCCGGAACCGAACCGCGCGCGGCATCGACAAACTGGGGCAAAAAGGCGGCAATGAAGAGCGTGGTTTTCGGATTCAGGACGTTGACCAGCATCCCCTGGAAAAAGGTCCCGCCCGCCCCCTTTTCGGCCATCGCTCCTTTCTCCTCGCCGGGGTCATCCCCCCGGCGCAGGGTGCGAATCCCCAGATAGACGAGATAGGCGGCCCCGGCATATTTCACCAGATTGAAAGCCGTCGTCGACGAAAGCAGCAGCGCGGAAATCCCGAGGGCGGCGGCCGCTGTGTGAAAAAGGGTGCCGACCATGACGCCGAGACAGGAAAGAGCCCCGGCGGCAAGCCCCTGATGGGCGCTGCGGGTGATGATGTAGAGCGTATTCGGCCCCGGCACAACGACCAGCAGCGCCGCCGCGACAACGAACAGGCTCAGGGTGGATGCCTCGGGCATGGCTTCTCAATCCTTTCACAACACTCCCGGCGCCTCGTGCCACAGGATGTGGGGCATCAGCAACAGTCCTAATCCTTGTGGGTCGCCTTCCAGGCTTTTTCCAGAAGCAGCCGGGAACGGGCCTGCATGCCGATCGGCTTCTTGCCCTTGCTCTCCCACTGGGAAATACAACCGGCGCTCAGACTCAGACGAGCCGCGAACTCGGTCTGGGTTTCACCGAGGGAGGTCCGCCAGGCGTAAAGAATCTTACCGGTAAAAGGTTCGGGCAAATGGTTTTCGGGAAGCGATTTCTTCACCACGTGCCGCTCCGAAACCTTCTTCACGGCCGCGATTTTCGCCGCCGTGCGTTCTGCTTCAGACTTCTTGGCCGCAGGCGTTGATTTCTTTTCCGGCACGCCTTTTTTGGGCGGCGCCAGAGTCGGCGGATCCTCGGCCACGCCTGTATCGGCCAGTTCGATGCCGAAGACATCGGCGAGCCCGGTCGCGGCGATGCGTCGGCGAGAACTTCCCGCCCGGGTTGCGTCGGCGACGGCGGCGGTGACGTCGATCAGTTCCTGGTGATTGACCCCGCGCAGCACGAAAAGCATCTCCGGCGACTGGTCGAGACGAGCGCCGACCCCGTAGAGCACCGCCGCCACATGCTTGCACATACCGGCCCAATCGGGACAATCGCAGTCGAACTTCATTTCGCCGGGCAGGGGGAAAAGCCCCTTTTTGCGGTCGGTGACGACTTCCATGACCGAGTCGTCGAGCTTGCCGCGCAGCAGGTCGACCAGCGAGGCGATCTTGCCCGAGCAGGCGCCCTTGACCACTTCCCATGTGCTCGCCTTGAGAGGCTCGATGGTGATGACGACATTATAGAGGGTCGTCCCGCTGACCAGAGCGGTGATGCGGCCGGCGGCGATTTCGAGATGGCAGACCGAGCCGTTGCGCACATAGCTGCGCCCCCGGGGCAGACGATTGGCATAATCGCTGAACGACTCCATCTGCTCGCACCAGCCCTTGCCCCAGAAGGAAGCGGCGATCTTGCGGCCGCTCAAGGCCACCGGCTGCACCGCCACCCCCTTCTTTTTCATCTTTTCCAGTTGCTTCTCGGCCTTGGCCCGCCGTTCGGCCACGGTCACATAGGTGGGCCAACCGTAATATCGCATCTTCCTTCATCTCCCGATTTAGCAGGTTGTTGAAAAACTGGTTTTCCAAGGCTGATCAAAAATGCCCAGATGCAAGGCGGACGAAATCCCGAGGAATAAGGCGTACCTGAAAGGTACGTCGTTGACGAGGGATGAGGACAACGCCGCAGATGAGTTTTTTTCATCAGCCTGTTATAGGGCGGCCTGATCCAGATCGAGGCTCACCAAACGCAACAAGGCTTCGTCATCCATTTCCGTCAGCAAACGTTCCGCCCCTTCCAGCAGGTCGGACGCCAAGTCGGCTTTGGCGGCGATCAAGGCGTCGATCTTTTCCTCCACCGTCCCTTTGCAGACAAACTTGTGCACCATCACATTCTTTTTCTGGCCGATGCGGAAGGCGCGGTCGGTGGCCTGATTCTCCACCGCTGGGTTCCACCAGCGATCGAAATGGATAACGTGGGCGGCGGCGGTCAAATTGAGTCCCGTGCCGCCGGCTTTGAGGGAGAGGACGAAAAAGGGCGGACCTTCCTCCTGCTGGAAGCGATCCACCAGCTTTTTCCGCTCCGCCACCGGCGTGCCGCCGTGCAACACCAGGCCGGGACGACCGAAAATCTGTGTCAGAAAAGCCGCGAGCGGTTCGGTCATCTCCCGGAACTGGGTAAAGACCAGAACTTTCTCTTGGCGGGAGGCGATCTCCTCGACCAGTTCGCGCAAGCGGACGAACTTGCCGCTGCGCTCTTCGGCGAAATCGCCGTCCCCCAGGGCCTGGCCGGGATGATTGCAGATCTGCTTGAAACGCATGAGCGTCGAGAGGATCAGCCCCCGGCGTTTCATCCCTTCCCGTTGCTCTTTCAGGGCATGCGCCAGGGACTTGACCGCCTCGCCGTAAAGCCGCGCCTGCACCTTGCTCAGCCCGCACCAGGCGGGCATCTCCACCTTGTCGGGGAGATCGGCGATGACGCTCCGATCGGTCTTCAGGCGGCGCAGGATATAGGGTTGCACCAGGGTGCGCAAGGGGGCGTAGGAAGGCGGCTCGTGCCCTTCCAGGGCATGGACGAACTGCTTGAAACGGCTCGCCGAACCGAGCAGGCCGGGGCTGATGAAATCGAAAAGCGACCAGAGGTCGGAAAGCCGGTTTTCCACCGGGGTCCCGGTCAGGGCGATGCGCGCCCGCCCGGAGAGCCCCTTGACCTCGCGACTCTGGCGAGTGGCGGGATTTTTGATCGCCTGCGCCTCGTCCAGCACGATCAGGTTCCAGTCCGTTTTTTTCAGCCACTCCTGGCGCTGTACCATGCCGTAGGTCGTCAGCACCACATCGACGGAAGCGAGAGCCTTTTCGGGATCGGCGGCCAGGGCAGCCAGGGTGTCCCGGTTCATTTCCGAGGGATGCAGGCACAACGCCGTGAGCGAGGGGGCAAAGCGTTGCAGCTCGCTCTTCCAGTTGGCCAACAGCGAGGCCGGCAGCACCAGCAGGCTCGGTCTCCGCTCCCCCTGGGCCAGGAGCAGAGCCAGCACCTGAACGGTCTTGCCCAGGCCCATGTCGTCGGCCAAACAAGCCCCAAGCCCGAGTTCCGACAGGAACCAGAGCCAGTTCACGCCGACCTGCTGATAGGGGCGCAGCGTCGCCCGCAACCCGGGCACGGCGGCAACGGCGGCTAGACGAGACGGATCGCGCAGATCGGCCAAAAGCTCGCGCAGCCGCTCGCCGGCCTCCACATAGGCCCAGCCCGTTTCCTCCAGCATCGGGTCCTGCCCGGCAAGATTCTGTTGCGTCCCGGCGAGCAGACGCATCCCCTCGATAAAGGAGAGGCCGTCGGCGCCCGCCTCTTTTTCCACCTTGCGCCAGTGATCGAGGGCCTGACGAAGCTTCTCGCCATCCACCTCGACCCATTGGCCGCGCACCAGCGTCAGCCCCTCACCAGCAGCCATGAGAGCAGCGATTTCTTCCGGCGACAGAGGCTCCCCCTCCAGGGTGAGACCGACCCGGAAATCGAGCAGCGCTTGCGCCGAAATCTTGTCGCCGACCTGCGAACCGATGGCGACCTGCACCTTGGGCCGGGGCCGTTTTTTCCACCAATCCGGAAGGCGCACGACCAACCCGCTCTCCTCCAGAAGGGGAACATCCTTGAGAAAGAGATAGGCCTCCTCGGGGGACCAGGCCAGGGGATGATAGATGTCGTTGTTCTCCACCAGTTCCCCCACCCACGGACAGCAGCTGCTCGCCGCGGAAACCGGCTCCAGCAGCCGCAGCAGAGCCGCCCGGTTATCTGCACCGGCGTACTCACGCAGGGCCTGACTCAGAGGCAGGTGCTGGGCGCGGGCATTTTTTCCGAGGCGGGGGATGTACGTCGCCATGAAGGCGAAAGGGTAGTCGGGATCCTGGCGGTTTTCGGCGAGATGAAAACAGACCCGGCCGACCTGCCGCCAGAGGGGCGCGCGCCGATAAAGAAACCCGGCCAGACCCTCGGGCTCGCGGGCAATCTCCGCCAGCGTCCAGGCATCCAGCGTGCGCCAGAGCTCCCCCAGCACGTCGGGTCCGGCGTACTCGGCACCGGGCATGGGCGGAAGGCGCAAGACCAGGGACGCCAGGGTGGCGGCATCCAGCGGCGGCACGGGATCGAGTCGGTCGACATCCGGTCGACTTTGACAGAGGTGCGACAGATAGCGCGCCCCGAAGTCCCGCCAGTAAAGCCAGGAAAGGGGCCAGTCCGGTGAGGATTTTCCGCCGGCGAGGGCGATGATTCCGGCGGAGGAAGACTCGGCGAAAGCCTGGGAAATCGGCGCCAGGCGTGGCGCGGCGGCGGGATCGGATAGTCCGATCATCACCAGATGACCGGCGGGATTGAGAGTCAGTTCCACGAAAACGACAACTTTCGGCGAAGGTCATGAAGGACGGACGAGAGCTGAAAATACACTCTCCCGCCCTCCCCTTCCAAGGTCTTTTTGGGATGGTGCCTAAAAGTCGTCAGAACAAATGTCAGAAGATGGCTGGTGATCGAAGAAGGATAAAGTATGAACCGATTGGAAAATCCGGATGCATTTGTTAAGATGCAAACATATCTCTTATGCTTGGTTGCGAGGTCACACCATGGGGAAACTGGCTGAAAAAGACATTCTAAACTTGAGCATTTCCGAACGTATTCAACTGGTTGAAGATATCTGGGACAGCATTGCCAGCGCCCCCGAAGCCATCCAACTCTCAGAAGAGCAGAAAGAGGAACTAAACAGAAGGCTGGACGGCTACCATGCCGACCTCGCCAAAGGCTCGCCCTGGGACGTCGTCCGCGAGCGGATCAGGGGTAAACGGTGACGCTCGAATTGCTCGTCCGTCCCGAAGCGGAAACGGACTTGAGCGCCGCCTATGAATGGTATGAGGAACGTGTTTCCGGACTTGGGTCCGATTTTCTGCTCAATGTTGACGCCGCATTTCACGCCATACTCCGTAACCCTCAACAGTTTCCGATCCTTCACAAAAATCTGCGGAGGGCACTGGTCCGGCGCTTTCCGTATCAGATTTTCTTTGTTCCAGAGGAACATCGGGTGGTCATTCTCGCCGTCTTCCATGCACGACGAAACCCGCGACACTGGCGGAAGCGAACCCTATAGCCGTCACCCGACCCCGTCAAATTTTCATTAACCCTCCGCTGAAAACACTCCCCGCTCCATGATCGCCCCTGCCTCTCTCTTCTGGGACAAGAACAAAATCGATCAACAACCCGATCAGGCGTCCAAACACAACTACCGACAAGGCCAAACATCCCAAAACGCTGTTTACCCCTCTTAACTCCTGGACGGCGGATGCCCAAAGGGTCACCGGGTTATCTGCTCGCATTGCGCCTGCTTCATCATCAGTTCTCCCATCTTTAAAAATTGCTGCCGCTTGCCTCCCAAGCGGAAACGGCAAAGACCACACAGGCAAGAAATCATCGTAATGGGCATTACGGTAACCGCCACAATGCTATAAGAAAACAATTCACCTACGGTACGCCTTGTCGTGCTGCACATGCAGACTGACCAGCACCAGGGTCGGCCCGTTGAGCAGGCAGGCGATGGCGCGGGAACTGCCGGTGACACGCAGGGAGTAAAGTTGCCGGCCGGTGGTCGGTTCGATCATGCCATGCAGTTTTTCGAAGTTCAGCCCAGGGTGTTTCCACAGATCGGGCAGATCGAGCGATTGCAACAGCACGAGCATTTTGGCGGCGGCTTTGCGCACCGGCACTTCGGCGGCCATGACCGCCTCATCGAAGGCGGGCCGGATTTCAATCTTCACCGGCCCACCTTTTGGCGACGTTTGCGGCCTCCTCCGTGGATTCGACCGTCTCCGAAGGGCGGGGGTCGGACAGGGAACGGGTGATGGCCGCTTTGCTCTCAACGGTCCAGGCCCATAACTGATGACGGGGAACGGTTTCCACCGGAATCAGCATAATGCGGCCGTCTTCAAGCACTTCGATCTCCACCGTGTCCCCCGGTTTGATCCCGGTGGCGGGGGGCAGGGTTATCCGTCTGCGGGAATCTGTTTGTGTCAGCATGGCTTTGACCTCCTGGAATGAGAATAACAGAGGCCTGAAGCATGGGCAATACCCATTCGGGGCAATGTTTTAAAGAGGGCAATATCAGTCAACGACGCCATGGAGAATCTGAAGGGATACAACACGACAACCGACAATATCGACGCCATCTGTCGGTTTTTCGCCTGCGAAGTCCAGCAAGTAATGGAATATCTGGAGGAAAACTGATATTGGGCACGAATCGAGAGCCCAAAGAATGGCAGGGGGTCAAAAAGCCGGGGGAATGAAAAAAGCTGGGCGCAATTTGGGCACGAAATGGGCACAAACGCAAACAGGGGTTAGCGACGCATCGCTAACCCCTTGATTTTTATGGTGGGCGCAGTAGGGTTCGAACCTACGACCCCTGCCGTGTGAAGGCAGTGCTCTCCCGCTGAGCTATGCGCCCGTTTGAGGTGGCAATTTATATCAACTCAGACTTAGGCTGTCAATGGCAAATCGCCCTTCACTCGCGGGCGAAGAAGTCGGTGGCGCGTTTGCGGGCGTCGCCGCTGGAAAAGAGGGTGGAGAAGGCGCCGAGTTCCATGATCTGGCCGTTTTTCAGATCGACGTCGGCGCTGGCGTTGATCAGTTTCTTGCCGTAGGACAGGGCGGCGGGGTGCATGCCGGCGATGCGCCGGGCGACCTTTTTCACCTCGGGCCAGAAGGTTTCGTGAGGGAAAACCCGGTCGACCAGCCCCATGCGCATGGCCTCTTCGGCACCGTAAGCTTCGGAGGTCATGAAGACTTCGAGGGCCTGGGCGCGGCCGATCAGGCGTGGCAGCTTCTGGGTGCCGCAGAAACCGGTGATGATGCCGAGCTTGGCGCCGGGGTGGGCGATCTTGAGGCGGTCACTGGCCAGGCGCATGTCGCAGGAAAGAGCCAGATCGCAGCCACCACCCATGGTGATGCCGTTGAGGGCGCCGATAATCGGCTTGGTCGACTCCTCCATCTGCTCGAAGAGGGATTGCCCCAACTCGGAAAAGTTCAAGCCGTCGAGGGGGCCGAAATCCTTCATCTCGGCGATATTGGCGCCGACCGCGAAGCTCTCCCCTTCCCCGCCGGAGAGGACGATGCAGACCACCTCGGGGTCGGCCTCGCAGAGGGCAAGCGCCGCCTTGAGCTCGACGATGCAGGCGCGGTGCAGGGTGTTGAAGCGCCCGCCGTTGTCGAGGGTGAGATAGCCGACGCCCTCTTCGACCACCAGGCGCAGGGTTTTCCAGTTACGCCCCATGTCAGGACTCGATACCCCGCCGGGCCTGCTGCCCGGCATGGTAGTAATGTTTGATTTCGCGCATTTCCGTGACCAGATCGGCCAGCTCGATGAGTTCGGGATGGGCGTTGCGGCCGGTCAGCACCAGCTCGGTGTGGGGGGCCTTGGCCCGGATCAGTTCCTTGACCTCGGCCACCGGGACCAGGCCGTAATCGACGGCGCAGTTGAGTTCATCAAGCACCACCAGATCGTAATCGCCGCTGCTCGTCAGTTGCCGGGCGCGGGCGAAGGCCTCGGCAGCGAGGCGGCGATCCTCGGCGGTCGGTTCGCTGCTGACAAAGGCCTCGCGCCCGACCTGCTCGATGGTGAGATTGGCGCCAACCCGGCGAGCCGCTTCCAGTTCGCCGCAGATCGTCTGCCCCTTCATGAACTGCATGACGTAGACCTGAAAATCGTGGCCGGCGGCGCGAAAGGCCAGCCCCAGCGAGGCCGTGGTCTTGCCCTTGCCGTTGCCGGTGTAGATCTGCACCAAGCCTTTTTCCAATCGGTTGGCCATGGCTCCTCCTATCTCCCCTTGAAGCGGGCTTTGCGTTTTTCGACGAAGGCGCCCATCCCCTCTTTCTGGTCCTCGGTGGAGAAGCAAACGGCAAAGGCGTCCCGTTCCATCAGGCAGGCGGCGGCAAGGTCGATGTCGCTGCCGGCGTCGATGACTTCCTTGGCCAGTTTCAGGGAGAGAAGCCCATGACTGCAGATGGTGGCGAGCAGCTCCAGCGCCTCGCCACGCAACTGTTCGACGGGATAGACCCGGTTGACCAGGCGGATGTGCAGGGCTTCCTCGGCGTCGATGAGAGCGCCGGTGAAAATCAGTTCTTTGGCTTTGGATTTTCCGACGCGCCGGGGCAGACGCTGGGTGCCGCCGAAGCCGGGGATGATGCCGTACTCGATCTCCTTGAAACCGAGTTTGGCGTTGGCGCCGCAGAGGATGAAATCGCAGGCCAAAGCCAGCTCCAGTCCGGCGCCGAGGGCGTAGCCGGAAACCGCCGCCAGCAGGGGCTTGCCGAGGCGCTCCATGGACAGGCAGACGGATTGACCGAGTTCGGCGAAGCGAGTCGCTTCAAGGGGGGAAAGCTCGCGGATCTCCGCCAGATCGGCGCCGGCGGCGAAATGTTCGCCGGCGGCGGTGAGCAGCACGCCATGCACCTGCTCGTCGTGGCGCAGCTCTTGAAAGACGCGGGAAAGTTCCCGCAGGGTCTGTCCGGCGAGGGAATTGAAGACTTGGGGACGGTTGATTTCAACGACCGCCAGGCGTTCCTGGCGGGTGACGCGAATGTGCTGATAGGGCATGGAATCTCTCCCGCTTGAAGGGGCGAAGCGGGGCAAACTATAGCAACCCCCCCTTCCCCCTGTCAAGCTGCGGGACCGGCGCAAAAGAAAGGAAAATCACTAAAAAAAAGGCGACCGGGATCTCTTCCGGCCGCCGTTGCGATCACGTCTTGCGGAGACGCTACTTGCGCTCCCCCTGAATGCCGATGCGGATCGTCTCCAGGGGGATCTCCTTGCCGCTGGCGGCCAGGGCCTGGCGGGCGATGGCGATCAGCCCGGAACAGCAGGGGACCTCCATGTGCAAAACGGTAAGGGAGCGGATGTTGTTCTGCTGAAGCATGGTGGTCAGCTTCTGCAGATAGGCCTGGCCGTCATCGAGTTTCGGACAGCCGATGAGCAGCGCCTTATCCTTGAGAAAATCCTTGTGGAAATCGGCGTAGGCAAAGGGGACGCAGTCGGCGGCCAAGAGCAGGTCGGCATCCTTGAGAAAGGGGGCGGTCGGCGGCACCAAGTGCATCTGCACCGGCCATTGGCGCAGTTGCGAGGGGCGAACGCCCACCTCGTCTTCGGCCGTTTTTTCCGCGGCGAAGCTCCGCTCCTGGGCCGAGGGACAGCCACCGCCGTGACCGGCTGGAGCCGCGAAGCTCCGCACCTGGGCGGACGGGCAACCGCCGTGACCGTGGCTGTGGCCGTGACCATGAGCGGAGGGCGCGACGGACTTTTCGAGATGTTCTTCCACCGCCGCCTCGTCGAATTCATCGGCCTGGCGTTTTTCGATGGTAATGGCGTCCATGGGGCAATGGCCGAGGCAGGCGCCGAGCCCGTCGCACAGATTGTCGGCCACCAACTTGGCCTTGCCGTTGATGATCTGGATCGCCCCTTCGGCGCAGCCGGGAACGCAGTCGCCGCAGCCGTTGCACTTGTCTTCGTCGATTTTCACGATTTCGCGGATCATATAGTTTTCTCCTGCATAGGGTTGAGGTCGTTACTCGCTGAATGATGGCTCCACTCTACACAACTCGCGGAAGCGCTTCCTTGACCGGCATCAAAGCCTCGACGACTCAGAAAAAATAATGCCAGAGCAGATCGAGCCGCCCGCGCAGAATCAGGTACTTGCCGGAAAAACGCATGATCTCTCGTACCTTCTCGCGATGTCCGGGCTTGTAGCAATGCACCGGGCAGTGTTTGCAGACCGGCTTGGGTTCGAGGGGGCAGCGCACCCGGCGCTCGATGGCATAGGCGAGAAAATCGCGGCATTCGGCGCAGAGGGGATAGTTCTCCAGGCGCAGCGGCGCCAATTCTGGGCGCGGATCTTCCAGGGGCGCTTTCTTTTCCCGATGGTGAACGCGGCAGTAGACGCTGGTGAACTGCGCCAGCACCCGCAGATCCTTGATCTCCTTCGCGGTCAATCCGCCGGTTTGCTCCTTGCCTTTTGCCATCTTTACACCTCGCTTCAATCTTTTTTTTTCACCACAGAGCACACAGAGAACACAGAGTAAAAACAGAGAGGTAGCCAAAGCCATAAAATTTCTCGGCGGTCTCTGTGGCTCTGTGGTGCGACAGCCTTTTTTCGGTTTATTCGCCAAATTCGCCCCCACCCTAGCCTGGAATCCTCCCGGCGGCTTTGATGGGAATCAAATTTGCGAAAATAAAAAAGGCCTCCGAACGGAAGCCTCTTTCCTCCTTTAAAGCCGCTAGTTGCCGGTTATTCCTTGAAGCTGAAAGTGAGGTCTTCGAGGCGGTCGCGGTCGAGAAGTTCAATGACTTTGCCGCGCACGACGATAAGGTCGTCGTCCGTCAGTTTGCGGAAGGTGCGGGAGAGGGTTTCACTCACCGTTCCGAGCTTGGAAGCGAGCTGGGATTTGGAGATGGGCAGTTCGACCTGCTTCGCCTCGTCCCCGGCCAGATCGAGCAGATAGCGGGCGAGGCGGGCGGGAACATCCTTGAAGGTCAGCTCTTCGATCTGATTGGCGAACTGGCGCAGAAAGCGGGAGAGGCCGGCGATCATGTTGATGGCCAGTTGCGAATCGGAACGCAACAGGTCGAGAAACTCCCGTTTGGGGAAGAAAATCAGCTGGGACGCCTCCAGCGGCTGGGCATAGGCGGGATAGGTGCCGCTGCCGAAGATCGCCGCCTCGGCGAAGGTGCCGCCGGGATGGACGATATGCAGGATGCGCTCTTTCCCGTCGGGGGAGAGCTTGAAAACCTTGACCTTGCCGGTGCCGACGATAAAAAAACCGGCGGCGACTTCGCCGTCGGAGAAGAGCAGCTCCCCTTTGGTGGACTCTCTGGCCTTGCTGATACGCAGAAGATGGTCGAGATCGTCGTTGGTGACCCCGGCGAAGAGGGGGCAGCGTTTGATGGCGTCGCGTATATCCATGAGAAACCTGTGAGGGGTGAGGGGTGAGGGGATCGTCCGACCGCGCCTCTCGCGCGGTCGGACGACAGCTAAGACCTATTTACGTTGATCGATCTGCTGCACGCACTTCTGCACCAGGCGCTGGGTGATGTTGTCGAGGGTGATCCCCTGCCCCTGGTCGCCGGAAACGCCGAGGATGCTCATCCCCTTCTTGCCGACTTCCATCTTTTCCTCGAAATAGCCGGTGGCGACCTGCTGGGTCGTGGCAGCATCGACGATCTTGTAACGCATCCCCACCAGCCAGACGCCGGCGGTATCCCCCATCTGCACCGAGGAACTCGCCACCTCGCTCACATAGCCGCTGGTGCCGCCGACCAGGGCGCCGACGATGTTGCCGACGGTGGCACCGTCGAAACCGCTGCCGGCCTTGCTGACCTGTTCGGCCTTGAGAATGTCGAAGGTGATGAACCAGTTGGTCGATTGAAACTTGCCGCGGCGGAAGGTCTTGAGGGCATTGGGGTCGCCCATGTTGACGGCCAGGGTGATTTCGTTGAGCATCGGCCCCAGATCGGCCCGTTCCAGCACCTGGAAGTTGGCGTTGCCCAGTTCCAGCTCGGCGAAATCGGCGATGTTGTTTTCATTGATCTGCTGGCGGAAGGTGGCGTTCTGGCTTTTGATGACGCCCGGCAGAACGATGACCTTGGGCCCGACGCGCCCGGCGTTGACGTAGTTGACCGGTTGATAGGTCATCAGGTCGGCGCGGGCATTGGCGGCGCCGCCGGCGTTCATCAGTTCGACACAGCCGGTGAGGGGCAAACAGAGCAGCAGGACGGCGAGGGCGAAAAGTCGGGTCATGGAGCCTCCTTGGTGAGCATAATGGGGAAAATTCCGTAAACGTCAGAAACTGGCCGCCGCCTTGGCGGCGCCGGTGGCGGCGGTGGGCTGGACTTCAAGTTGGGCGCCGAGCTCCGGCGCCAGCTTGCGGATCTTCTCGCGGGTCGAGTCATCCTTGATCAGGTCATCGAAACGCCCGGGCGCGGCTTCATAAAGGGAAGCCGGAGGAAACTTGTTGAAGGCGTCGGCCACCTGCTCCGTCGAACCGGCCGCCTTGAAGCGCACGCTCACCGTATCCCCCTTGGCCGACTCGATGGCGAAAGCCGTGGTCTGGAATTTCTCGTTGAGGGGTCCGATCAGGGAGGTGTTGACGCTCTGGGCGAAATTCTCCCGGGAGCCGCTGTAGTCGACCTCGAAGAGCGAGGCCTTGCCCGCCTGGAAATCGCGGAATTCCAGGTTGAGCACATGGCGCAAACCGAGCAGCTCTTTTTTGAGGAGATTGCCGGTGTCGTAATCGGGCAGGCCGTGCACATGGAGCTGGAAGATACGCGAAGGGCTGAGCAGCTGCTGCTCGAAGAAATCCTTGTTGAACTCGGCGGCGATCAGGGCGCCGATATCGGCCAGGGCGACATCCTCGTCGTTCCAGCTCTTCTTCTGGGGAACCTGATTATTGAAATAGATCTCCTCGCCGGTGAGCACATTGAGGCATTTGACCGTCCACGAAGTCAGGACATATTTGGAAACGTTCAGCCCCGAGGCCGCCAGGCGCACGGTGTTCTTTTTGAACTTGGCCTCGCCGCTGATGGCGAAATCGGCCTGGGCATCCTTGACGCTCCCCGACTCGGGCTCGGACCAGACCCGGTAGCCGAAGGCGGAGATCCCCTTTTTCAGAATGTTCTCGGCGATCTCCGAACGCTCGGGGGGAACCTCCGAGCCACGCTCGGCGTCCTTGACCCGCACCGCCACCGAAATGCGGGGATTGCCCTGCTCCTTGATGAGGGAAACGCGCTGGGTGCGGGACATCTCCTTGAGGCTTTCCTGGATGTCTGAGAGATAGACTTCGGCCTTGAGCAGGATGTGCATGAAGCCGTCCTCCCCCAGCCAGGGATCGCTCTCCTTGATGACCTGCTTGATCAGCCCCTGGGATTTGGTCAGCACCTTGTCTTCGATCAGGGCGAAGTTTTCCACCAGGGTCGAGCTCTCCACCAGGGTGCCGACCGCCTTTTCGATCACCTGCCGGCGGGCGTCGGCGCGCAGGTCGTCGAGCAGCAGCCCCTTGTCGTTCCGGTAGATGGCGGCATCGGGATCGGCCAAGCCTTCCGCCGAAACGATAATGGTCTTCGCCGCCGCCTTCTCCCCCTTGGCCGGTTTGTTCGCCGCCAAGGCGACGCCGAAGAAGAGACAGCAGGAGAGAATCGACAGCACAAAGATCAGTTTCTTCATAACACCTCCAGAATCCCTTTGGGGTGGGCATGAGCTTTCATCAGAACGGAACACGAGCGCTTACGAGGCTGATCAAGAATGCCCAGATGCAAGGCGCCCGAAATTCGAGGAGTGAGGCGTACCTTACAGGTACGTCGTAACGACGAGAATGAGGGCAACGCCGCAGATGGGCGTTTTTCATCAGCCGCCTACCGTCCCTGCCGGCAATGATCGTTATAGAGCTCGGCCAGCATCCGGTCGGCCTTCTCCCGGGTCAGTTGTAGCGCGGTTTGCAGGGCATCGTTGGCGACATAGGAATCGGCCGTCGCCGAGACCGTGGAAATCACCCGCCCCTTGCGGTCGAGCAGGGTCAGGGTCAGGGTCAGGAAGAGCTCATCGATATCGAGAATCGGATTGCGCCGCTCGCTGACAGCGATCAGGCCGCGCAGCAGAAAGCGGGCCTGCAACCTTCCGGCGGCGGCGATGGCGGCATCCATGTCGTTGTTGAGAAAGGCGGTGCGCTCGGCGTCGGCGACCTGGGCATTGATCTCCTGCTGGGTGCAGGTTTTCAAGCCGAGACCGCGCAGGCGGCTGTTGATCTCGTCAAAAAGCGGGCCGTCGTTGGTGCGGCGCGCACTCCCCTGCCCGGTACGCTCCTCGCCGATGAGGACGGCGATGCGTTGCCCCTTGAGTTTGGAAGAGCAGTCGACGCTGAGCAGGTCGCCGACAACGCGGCGCTCCTCGGAAACCTGAGCCGCGTCCTGCGCTGCCTGCTGCTGTTCATAGCCGCTGAAGGTGAACCCGGAGGCCCACAAAGGACCGGCCGAAAGCAGCCAGAGCAAAAAAACCAGGCGCATCATGAAAACCTCCCGGGGAGAAGAAAAACAAACGGATGACGGTTACCTGAACACCCCGTCAGGTTCCAGAGTAAAGCAGCCAGGGGCTTGTAATCAATAGGTAAAAATTAACGGATAAAGAATCGATCAGCCTTTCGGTTGCTCCCGGTTGCGCGCGACCAGCACCTGGCGCAGGGTTGTGAGAATTTCCCCCCCGGAGAGCCCGGGCGCATTCTTCTTCATCTGCCCGAGAAAGAGCTGGGCCAGATAAAAAGCGTCCTCGGGCGGAATCGGCACCGCCTTAACCTGCCGGCCCCGGGCGAAGACCCGCATGAAAAGCTTATCCCCCTGATCCTCCAGGGAAAAGCCCTTGCTGTTATCCTCGCCATGGTTCTTGTATTCGCAGCGCGGCAGCCAGCCGAAAAGCACCGCCGTAGTGACCGGCAGTTCGTCGCGGGTGAGCTGCACGCGGATCTTGTTCGCCCAGTCGTACTGTTTGGGGCCGGTGGCGTCCGCCGCCTCGATGCAGACGGTGTGAATGCCGAAGCGGGTCTCGTCCGGCTCGAAACAGAGGGCGGCCTTGGCGCCATAGACGTGTCGGCTGGCACGGGCGCGGCCATCGCCGTTGGCATCGGCGGGCAGGGACGAAGTGGGTTCCGATGGGGTGATGTGGGGCTTGGTCATTTTGTTCCTCCTTGATCATTAAAAGAGCCGTCGGGCGCGGAAAAATCACAGGTCACGGAACCGGCGCCGCCTGCGTTGCCCGACGGCCATAGACCAGAAGGGGCAGGATCAGTAGCGCCGCGCAGAAATAAGGCAGATGGGGATGCCACTGGTAGAGGCCGGTGCCCAGCACCGGCCCGAGGACGAAGCCCGCCGCCGGGCAGGCGGAAACCAGTCCGCCCACCGCCCCCTGCTCCCGCGCCCCGACCGACAGCGAAGCCCCGGCGGTAAAGCCGGGGGAGATCAGTCCCAGGGCCAGGCCATGCAGGCCGAGACAGACAACCAGCCAGGGGATGCTGCCGGCGAAGGGCAAGGCGACCAGCCCCGTCAGCAGCACCGGCAGGCCCAGGTTCATCAGCCGCCGGGGGGTCATGCCAGCGCGGCGCACCAGCACCGATTGGGAAAAGAGGGAGAGGATCGAGGAAACCATCATCCCCAGTCCAAGAGCCTGGGCGGTGGCCCGGCCGTCGAGGACGAAGCGGTCCTGCAGATAGAAGCCGACGGTCTGGCTCATCATCGAAAAGGCGAGAAAGGTCACGAAACCGATGAGAATGTAGGGGAAGTAGCGGCGGTCGAAGAGCCGCAAGCGGATCTCGCCAACCTTCGTCGTCACTCCCCGGGGCGGCTCGCGCAGCACCACCGTCAGCAACAGCGTCGCCAGCAGGGAGATCCCGGCGGCGATATAGATCGGCGCCAAGAGCCCGAGAGCGGCGAGCAACCCGCTCAGCGCCGGTCCGAGAATCGCCCCCAGGGTGCGGGCCGAGCCGAGCCGGCCCATCCCCGCCACCCGCGCCCCAGCGCTGGTGGTATCGGCCATATAGGCTGAAGCGGCGCTGGGCGCCGCCGACATGAGCAGGGCCATGAGCACCCGGGAAAAAATTGCCAGCAAAAAGAGGGGCAACCCCACCAGCAGCCCCCGCTGGCCGAAGAGAAAGACCGTGGCAAAGAGGGCGCAACCGACGGTGTAACCAAACTGGCCGATGAGCAGCACCGGTCGGCGCCCCCAGCGGTCGCAGGTGCGCCCCCAGATCGGGCTGGCCAGGGTGAAGGCGAGGGACGAGCAGGTGATGATCACGCCGATGCGCACCTCGCTCAGCCCCACCTCCCGGCCCAGCGGCGCCAGCAGGGCAAAGGTCATCGATTGGCCGATGCCGACGCTGAGGACGCTGAACAGGACCAGCCGGGTCGCCAGCCGCTCACGCCACTCCTCACCCCTCACTCCTCACTCTCCCCCGGATCATCCAGCCCGAGAAGCGGCCCGGCTTCCTCCTCGGGCAGCCGCCCGACAGCGCGTAGGGTACGGTCGATGGCCCGCCGCCGCACCGCCACGCCGTCGATGCTGCGGGTCGCTTCGTGCAGCTTCTTCTGCACCTTGTCGAGCACCTCGCCGTAGCGGCCGAACTCGGTCTTGACCGCCTCCAGCACCCGCCAGACCTCGCCGGAACGTTTCTGGATGGCGAGGGTGCGGAAGCCCATCTGCAGGGCGTTGAGGGTAGCAGCCAGGGTCGTCGGCCCGGCCAGGGTGACGCGGCAGTCCCGCTGCAACTGCTCGGCGAGGCCGGGACGGCGGAGGATTTCGGCGTAGAGCCCTTCGGTGGGAAGAAAGAGGATGGCGAAATCGGTGGTGTGGGGAGGATGCAGATATTTGTCGCGGATGTCGCGGGCACAGGCACGGATGCGGCTCTCCAGCTGCCGCGCCGCCTCCTCCACCGCCGCCCCGTCGCCAAGCTCGGCCGCCGCCGTCAGACGCGCGTAATCCTCCAGGGGAAACTTGGCGTCGATGGGGAGCAGCACCTCGGGCTCCCCATCCCCCTTGCCCGGCAGGCGGATGGCGTACTCGACCCGTTCGGCGCTCCCCGGCCGGGTGGGGGTATTGGTCAGATACTGCTCGGGGGTCAGCAGCTGTTCGAGGATGCTCCCCAGCTGCACCTCCCCCCAGGTGCCCCGGGTCTTGACGTTGCTGAGCACCCGTTTGAGATCCCCCACCCCGCTCGCCAGGCTCTGCATCTCGCCGAGCCCCTTGTGCACCAATTCCAGCCGTTCACTGACCAGGCGGAAGGATTCGCCGAGGCGCTTCTCCAGCGTCCCCTGCAACTGCTCGTCTACCGTCTTGCGGATCGTCTCCAGCTTCTCGGCATTGTCGGCGCGCAGGCTGTCGAGACGCCCCTCCACGGTCAGGCGCAGGGCTTCCTGGGCCTGCTCCTGGCGCCGGGTGAGCCGGGCCAGCTCCTCGGCCAGCTGCGTCAGCCGCTCCCGCTGGCTCTCGCCGAGACGGCCAAGGCTGGCGATCAGGCCATCCCCGAGGCTTTTCAGGCTGCCCTGCACCTCTTCACGCAGGGCGCGATCACTCTGCGCCGCCTGCCCTTTCAGTTCCGTCAGTTGGGTCTCGACGGACTGCCGCAGATCCTTGTGCCGCAGATCGAGACCGGCGCGGGTTTCACTCATCCCCTCCTTCAGCGCAGCGGCCATCCCCTCGACCCGCTGGTCGATGCGCCGGACGCCGTCGTCCAACCGTTCGGCGAAAAGCTGCAGCTGGGCTTTCTGCAAGGTCTGCATCTCGGCCATGGTGCGCAGCACCGAATCCTGAAAGCCCCGCAGCAACCCGCCCACTTCCTCGCGCAGCGCCTTGCCCGCAGCATTGGCTTCATCCCGCCCGCGCACCCCTTCCTCGCGGAGAACGCGCTCCAGGCGCTCGTCGGCGACGGCGAGCTGGGATAGTCGGCTTTCCAGCTCCCCCCGCAACGCCAGCCACTGCCGCCGCTGCCGGAGGAAAAGGACCAGAACGATCAGCAGCAGGAGCAGGCACAGCAGACCGAGGAGCACGGCGGCCGCCGCCAGCTGCCAGAGGGAAAGAAGTTCGGGGAGCTCAGCCCACATGGGCCTAGGCCTCCAGTACCCGCAACAGATGGGGGACGAGCTGCTTCTTGCGGGAGAGGACGCCTTTGAGCTCGTAGAGGTTCTCTTCCAGCTGGGGATAGCCGACCACGTAGGGGAACTCCTTACCGCCCAGGGCCAGGAGCAGACTGGTTTCCTGGACGATGTCGGTGACCAGCAGCCCGGCCGTGTCGAGGTTGCGTTCCTCCTTGAGTTTGGCCAGCTCCGCCGCGAGATCCTCTTTCATGGCGTGGAATTCGTGGAAGCTGACGACCTCGACCTGACCGACCCCGAAGCCGCGTGCCCCCGCCTGGTATTCCTTGAAATCGGCGAGAAGCAGATGACGCAGCGACGGGTAGGAACGCAGGGCGCTGCCGGAAGCGAAGAGCCGGCGGCCGTACTCCTGGGGATCGAGGCCGGAGAGTTCGGCGAGCCAGGCGGCGAAATCGCGGTCGAGGACGGTGGTGGTCGGCGAGCGCAGAATCACCGTGTCGGAGAGCAGCCCGGAGAGCATCAGTCCGGCGGTGGCGGCGTCGGGGGTGATTCCCGCCTGCCGGTAGAGGCCGGCGACTACGGTGCAGGTGCTGCCTAGGGGCTGGTTGATAAAGCGGATCGGCTGATCGGTATGGAAATTCCCCAGACGATGATGGTCGACGACCTCGCTGATCTCCACCTTATCGGCGCCGGGGACCGCCTGCGAGAGTTCGTTGTGATCGACCAGCACCAGCTTGATCGGCGACGGCGTGAGCAGGGTGCTCTTGGTCGCCACCGCCGCTACCCGCCCCTCGTTGTCGAGTACCACCGCACCGGGATCGCTGCTGTGCAGCAGCTTCAGGCGCAGATCGTCGAGGCGGTCGGCGAGGCCGACGCAGGGGAAATCCTTGCCAATGAGACAGCTCACCGGCGTGGAAAGGCGGGTCAGCCAGGTGCTGGTGGCGGTATCGAAGGGGGTGGAGAGGATGGTCACGCCGTTTTTGCGCCCCGTCTCGATGATATCGTCGGCGATGGGCAGGCTGCCGGTGACGACCAGCACCCGCACCCCGGCGTCGACCCCGACCCGCTGGATCGATTCGCGGTCGCCGGTGATGAGAACGATGCGGCGGGCGTCGAGGGGCGCGACCTTGTCCCGGAAGGTCGCCGTCGCCATGGCGCCGACGTAGAGGTCGAGATCCTCCACCTTCCCTTCATCCACCAGATGCACCGCCGTCGCCTTGAGACACTGGCGGATGGAGTCGGGAGAGGTCGTCACCCGGCGGATTTCCGCTTCCCGGCTCGGCACCAGGAATTTTTCCGAAACCTTCTTCAGCACCAGCAGCCCCAGCGGCCGCCGGTCGTCGTCGATCACCGGCAGCAAACGAATGTTGTGGGCGTGAAAGAGGCCGAGAGCCTCGGACAGGGGCGCATTTCCGGCGATGGTGACGACCTCGTCGCGGATGACGTCGCGCACCCGGGGATAGACATCGAGCAGCAGCTTCGGCCGGGGGACCTCAAGAGTGTCGAGAACGAATTCGGTCTGCCGGTTGAGATCGCCGGCCCGCGCCGGTTCGACGTTGGCCAGTCCCTGCAGGGCGCGCAGCCGGGCATAGGCAATGGCGCTGCAGACCGAGTCGGTATCGGGATTTTTATGGCCAATGACATAGGTAATGCCGCGTTTCATGATGGGTCCTCGCGATGTATTTGGAGAGCGGATAAAACCCAAACCTGAAAAAGCGATCTCACCACAGAGAGCACAGAGAACACCGAGTAAAAACGATGAGTTAAGCATGAAAGGGGCAAAGAGAATCTCTCTGTGCTCTCTGTGGCTCTGTGGTAATCGACCTTATTTTAGGTTCAAGGAAAGTCAGGGGTTATTTGTCGTCGGCGCCGGAAGCGGTCGTTCGCTGCCGTAGATCGAGCCGAGGCCGATGACGTTTTCGACGATGCCGCGCTCGGGGCGCAGGGCCTGATCGAACCAGATGTAGAGAATGCCGTCCTTGGTTTCGAAGACCTCGGGATCGACCCGAACCTTGACCAGGGTGCCGTTTTTGGAGAAAAACTCCTTCGCCGGCCATTTCTCCCCGGGCAGCACTTCCGCATCGATCCAGCCAACCCCCTTTTTGGCCAAGGCGAGAATGCGATAGGTTTCCCCGGGAGTCAAGGGCCCGTAAACCCCCGCCTGGAAATTGAAAAAGGCGGTAAGGATATCGGCGGGGGGCGTGCCCTGGATAGGCAGGACGGTAGCGGCGCCAGGCACGCCGTCACGGGTGCGGGCATAGCTCACCTGCCCCTTTTCGTGATCGAAGAGGTAGCGCTTGCCGCGATCCTTGCGCTTGCCCTCCGGGCCCTTGATGATGCGGGACTCGTAGGAAAGGGAACGCAAGCGGCCGTCCGGACCGGCTTCCATCAACGACTCGTAACGCTGCACCCGATCGGACGTCACCCAGGCCGCCACCCCCAGGGTGCGAGCTTCGAGCAGCGCCCGGTAGGTGCCGGGACGGGGCCCCGGAGAGACCGCGAGTTGCCCTTCGGCGATGCGGTCAAACCAGAGAAAAGCGATGTCGTAGACCAGTTCCTTCCCCACCCAGGAATCGATGGTCACCTGCGGCGCCGCAGCGGGAGCCGCGACGGCGCTTCCGCTCGCGGCCAGCAGCAGCCACAGGCAAAACCAGACGCGATATTTCATATAAAACCCTCCTTGATCTTTGCTTATCCCAAAAGCATGCACCACAGAGGACACCGAGAACACAGAGGAAAAACAGAGAGTTAAAGGATGAAATCTGAAAGTGCGATTGGATTTTTCTGAGACCTCTGTGCCTCGTGGCTAATGATCAGACCTTTTGTGGGTCATTGACGGAGTGCACAGTTTACCCGGCGAAATGGATGAAGTCGAGTCATGAATTGAGCCCGGTTTCCGGCTGACAAGAGCGGGCAAAGCTGCTAGCATGCGCCCCAAATTCACCAGGAGGTCCCATCCATGTCCCGAATCCCCGCCGTCGATCAGGAATGCTGCATCAGTTGCGAAGTCTGCGTCCACCTCTGCCCGGAGGTCTTCCGCATGGAAGGTGAGGACGGCCACAGTCACGGCCACGATCATGACCACGGCGCGCACAAATCGATCGTCTACAATCCGACCGGCGCCCCCGAAAGCAAGATCGAGCTGGCCATGGACAGCTGCCCGGCTGCCTGCATCTACTGGCGGGACTGAGCCCCCCGCCGCCGCGCGCCTTGAGCAACATCGGCAAGCTTTACGCCTTTTCCTTCCTCAAGATGACCCTCTTCCCGATGGCGGTCATCACCCTCTTCTGGAAGGATCACATCGGCCTCTCCCTCACCGAGATCCTCCTTTTGCAGGGACTCTTCTCGGTGGCGACGCTGCTCATGGAATATCCTTCGGGATATATCAGCGACCGCCTCGGCTACCGTTTTTCCCTCAATCTCGCCTCGGTGCTCGGCGTTATCGGCTGGGGGGTCTACACCCAGGCCGAGAATTTCGCGGGGGTGCTCATCGCCGAACTGCTGCTCGGTGTCTCCTTCGCCTTCATCAGCGGCTCGGACAGCGCCCTGCTCTTCGAAACCCTGAAGCATTCGGGGCAGGAAGAAGACTACGCCCGCCACGACGGGCGCATGACCGGCGCCGCCCAGCTCGGCGAAGCCTGCGGCGCCCTCGGCGCCGGCCTCATGTATGCCGCCGCCCCCCTGCTCCCCTTCTTCGCCCAGATCGGCGTCTGGCTGCTGGCCCTGCTCATCAGCCGCTCCCTCAGGGAAACGCCCGTCGACCATGCGCCCCTGCCCCACTCCCACCTGACCGAGGCGTTGCAGATCGGCCGCGAGGCGCTCCTCGACAACCGCCATCTGCGCTACACCATTTTCCTCTCCACCGTCCTCGGCCTCGCCTCCTTCTTTCCGGTCTGGCTGATCCAGCCGACCATGCAGCAAAACGGCGTCCCCCTCGCCTGGTTCGGGCCGATCTGGGCGCTGGCCAATCTTACCGTGGCCCTGACTTCACTGCTCAGCCAGCGAACCTTTTTTCATCTGGGGGAACGGGGGTTGGGCGTGCTCTTTCTGCTGCTGACGGTGGCGGGCTATGCCGGGCTTGGCTGGTTCGAGGCCTGGTGGGGGTTCGTCTTCTACTTCCTGCTCACCGCCATGCGCGGCCTGCAGGGGCCCCGGTTGCGCCACCATCTGCAACAGGCGAGTCGCCGCCGGAACCGGGCCAGCATCCTCTCCCTGAAATCCTTGATCTTCCGCCTGCTCTTCGTCCTCGGCGGCCCCCTGGTCGGCTACAGCGCCGATACCCTCGGCCTGCATCCCACCTTTCTGCTGCTGGGAGCGGCCTTCGCCCTCAGCCTCCCCCCCCTGCTCTTCCTCTTTTTGACCACCCTCCCCACAGGGCGAACGGAGTCGAGCTGAATGTCGACGCCACTCAAAGATTAGCGCATATTTATTTTAGGCATTGTCCCCACTTCGCCAAACGGTTATAAAAAACGTATACGGTATCCGCTAACAAGGAGGGTTGGCCATGCACTATGAGGTTCCCAACAGCGCCCACCGGCATCTGGGACTCGGCGCCTGGGTGGAAATCATCGAAGCCTACGACCTGCGGGAAGAAACCAACGCCATCCACGTCGCCGCCATGCGCGTCGGCAGCCAGACCATCGCCTGTGGCGACAGAAGCAAATCCTTCGACAAACCCTTGCGCCCCCACGAAGGGCAGATCATCGCCATCGAACGGCAGTCGGATCGCACCCTCTTCCAGATTCATTTGTAAAAAAGGGGCGATCCGACTGATCGCCCCTTGCTTTTTCCTTCCCCAACCCCGCCGCTGAACAGCCTTAAGCCCCGTCACTGCCATTCTTCACCAAGACCAACTGAGGTTTCGACTTTCTCCGCCCCGGCGTTGTCGGCTGAAATTCGGGAACCATCTCCTGCAGTTTTTCGACCACGCCGTCAAGATCCAGGGATCTGGCCAGCTGATAAAGTTCCTCGATCTGGCGAACCAGCACCGCCTCATCGCACTCCGCAGCCTTGGCTACCATGATCTTCTCATGGCAGGTCGGCTGCACCCCCTCCCCGGCCAAGAGCAGTTCCTCATAGAGTTTTTCCCCCGGGCGCAAGCCGGTAAAGATGATCTCGATATCCTCGTAGGGCTGATAACCGGAAAGCTGGATCAGTTCCTCGGCCAGCTTGACGATCTTCACCGGCTCGCCCATATCGAGCAGGAAAATTTCTCCGCCCTTACCCATGGAAGCGGCCTGCAGCACCAACTGGCTCGCTTCAGGGATGGTCATGAAATACCGAGTCACCTCGGGATGGGTCACCGTCACCGGCCCACCCTTGGCGATCTGCTCCTTGAAAATGGGGATGACGCTGCCGTTGCTGCCCAAAACGTTGCCGAAACGTACCGTCACGAAATTGGTCCGGCTGCGTTTCGCCAAGGCCTGAACATAGAGCTCCGCCGCCCGCTTGCTGGCTCCCATGACGTTAGTGGGGTTGACCGCCTTGTCGGTAGAGATCATGACAAAGCGCTCGGCACCAAACCGATGGGCGGCATCGGCGATAATCCGGGTGCCGCGTACATTGTTGTTGGCCGCCTCGGCGGGGTTGCATTCCATCATCGGCACATGCTTGTATGCCGCCGCGTGAAAAACGACCTCAGGAAGAAACTCGTCAAAAATCGCCTCCACCCGGGCCTTGAAACGGATGTCGCCGACAATCGGCACAATCGGAACGGTCGGAAAAGACGAACGCAACTCGCTCTCAATGAGGAATAACGGCGTTTCGCCGTTTTCAAACAACACCAGCTTTTTCGGCTGAAACCGAGCAATCTGACGACAGATCTCGCTTCCGATTGAACCGCCGGCCCCGGTTACCAACACCCGTTTTCCTTGAAGGTAGTTGGCGATTCGCGCCCAATCGAGACATGCCGGTTCCCGGCCAAGCAGGTCTTCAAGTTCCACATCCTTGACCTGCTGAATACTGACCTGCCCGTGAATCATCTGCCCCATCCCCGGCAAGGTTTTGCACACCACCCCCGTATTGCGGCAAAGCTCGACAATCCGGCGCAATTCCACGCCCGAAGCGGAAGGGATGGCAATGATGATTTCATCCACCCCTTTTTCCTGACAGATGCGCCCGGCCCGACGGACTTTTCCCATCACTGGAAAGCCCTGGAAACGCTGCTTCCGCTTGTGGGGATCATCATCGACAAAACCGACCATCTCCAGGTTCAGCGCCGGGTTCATCCGGATCTCCCGGGCAATCATCTGCCCGGCATCCCCGGCGCCGACAACCAGAATCCGCTTACGGGGCAAACGGTTACGGGAAGGCATGGGCAGATAATGCTCGCGAAAAGCACGGGTGATAAAACGCACCCCGCCCATGGTCATAAAGCAGAAAACCCAGTCGAGAACGAGCACGGTTCGGGGAATTCCCCCCCCGCGAAACGCCAGAAATGCATAGAGCAGCACAAGCAGCGACGCGATCACGTTGGCTTTGACGATCACCACCAGATCGGCCATGGAGACATAACGCCACCAGCCCCGCAACAACCCGAGCCATCCAAAGACCCCCAGCTTGATCAGGAGCACCGCCGGAAGCAGGCTGTAAAAACGGGAAAGGTACGTCTCAGGAATCCGGAAATCGAAACGCAGGGCAAAAGCCGCCCACAGGGAGCCAGCCACAATGGCCACCTGCAGAAGGATAATCAAAATAATCCGACTTCTTTCCAACACCCGTTGCATAAACCCCAAACTCCCCTTAAAAATTTCAAGACAATTGAACTACCAGATACGATTGCGCAATCTTTTTTCTGAACGACTCGCCGAGAGTCGACCAATCGAGCAGATCTACCTTGAAGGGCAAATCCGATTCCGTGAAAGCTTCTTTCAGATCGAGCATCTGCAGACAAGGCAGCGGAACCGGGGAGATCACCACCAGGTCCAGATCCGAAAAAGGCTTCAGGTTTTCACCATGCACCCGGGAACCAAAAGCCCAGACTTCCATCCCTGGAACAAGCGTCCTCAGAATTCGTTGAATGATCCGCAGATCCTTTGGTTCCACCTGCAATTCAGGCATGGCGACGTTCGGAGTGAAGATAATCGAGGCTTCGCTGCAATTGCCGCAAGACTTTTTCGAAAGAAGAAATATCGAGTTTCACGACCAATCCCGCGTTAAAGACAACCTGAGTTTTTTTGACAGGATAAAAGCGGATAAGAACCAATTACAGTCTTTGGCGATTTTGTGTCAATTGCACGGTGGGCAAGGTCACCCTCGGTAGACGCATGCGAAGACATTGACTGTTCAGCAGTTCCCGCCAATAGGGCCAGACATGGCCACTGACATTCTGCAAGCAAAATGCATCAATACCCGCCTGATCCATGCGCTCCTGCATCCGGTATTCCGCGATAAACACCGCTTCAATAGTGGCCCGAGGGGAGGCTTTCGCGTCATTGTCGCTGTCGTGGACCCAGCGCGCGCCAAGATCGACAAACACGCGCAGCAAGTAACCGCCGGCATCCAGTTCCACGAGGCTGGACGCCTTGAGAAAGTGCCTTGCCTGAAAGGTCAGCGTATCGAAATCAGCAGACTTCGGCTCAAAGTCCTCCATGCAGAGCGCCGTAACCTCACGGAGATAAATGTCTTCGATCTCAAGCGTATCAATGGCTTTTTGCAACTCAGGGCTGATCATCCACATTTTTTCCAATCCCGTTCGGATTCAGGGAGTGATGAAGACACAACCTTGTAGTTATGACGTTTTTGCTGGAGGGCAGGCAACGGAAACGATGTCCAGCGCGGCGGACGCAAGTCTTCCATGCCGGCACGGTGTTTCAGAAAAGCCAGGGTTTCGGGAAGCTCCGCAGCCAGTCGCAACAACTTGTCCATCGCCTCAGACTGAGCCACGTCATCAGATTCATACTTGGAGAAGGCCACCGGTCCCCCACCGAAAAGTTTAGCGGCTTCAGCCTGGCTGATCCCCATCCGCTCACGCAGGGCACGCACTTCGGCGCCACTCAGTAATCCGTCAACCCGCTTTCTGAAAGCCATCATGGCACGTTTATTCGCTCGCAACTGAGCGGCGTCGCTCTGTTCGCCGCCACAAACATTGCACAGATGGTAGTGCAGATCCAGTTCAGCGGTTTGCCCTTTATATTCCACCTTGTTCTTGCCGATCTGCTCGTGAAGATGGCCTTCAGCGCACAGGGGACAGACCTGTAATGAATCATTCATGGCGATCTCCTCTATGTTGAAAGGTGGCAAGAAACCAGAAGCAGCAGGGTACCGGTTTTGCCGATGGCAAATTTCAGGTAGTAATCAACGGCAAGTTCTTTACGCGCAGCCGGCACCCACTCACGACGGGTCAGGGTATATGCATCACAGGCGGCCCAAGGTCCGGCTGGTTGTTGTTGACACCACTGTGCACCGGAAAAACGCCCGACCTTAACGGCTTCCACGATCAACTCGGCCAATTCATCCGCATCCAGGGCCAATTGTTGCACATCCTCAACACACCTTCGCGTCCAGACTCGAACAACGGAACCTCCGGCTCCCAGTAATTCAAGAACCTCCGTTATCGGATACAACGGACCACCAGGTATTTTCCGATCACCACCAACTTCCGGCAAGTCGCCGGTAAAACGTGAAACAATCATAACATTTACCATAGTGGTAAATCAACAAGGCAAGGGATAGGAACGTCAAAACCCGGAGAGAGGGAATTTTCTGCAACCCTCATCCCGCGTTCCTCATCTTTGTCATGGCGGCAAACTTTTCAAACCAGGTTTTTAATCCTGTTTTCATCAGCGCCCATCCGCCGTTATCTGCGTTCAACAACAGGGGTTAAGATCTTTTTTCGAACACGGATAAAAGCGGATAAGAACGGTAGACTGCGTCTGCACTTTCACTTGAGCAGATCACGCACGCACTGCTTGGCTTCCGGAATGTCCAGAAATCGCGTTTTTCCTTCCGCGACACGCCGCTCACGCTCTCGCAGAACCTCCCCGTGCCAATCCGGTGAAGGTACGCTTTCCGGCTCCCTGGCGAGATCATCCCAGATTTCTTCTATCAACTGAAGTTTTTCTGCTGCCGTCATCCGGTCTAACGGGAGTGCAACATTCATCGCATTCTCCTTAAATGGGTGATATGGATCAAAATCAACATACCACCCAATACCGTTGCAAACAACTCGCGCGGCTCAAGACGGTAAGGAATCGGACAGGATAAAAGCGGATAACGGCGGATTGGATTTTTGATTTTCCCACTCCCGACTCCCGACTCCCGACTCCCGACTCCCGACTCCCCACTCCCCACAATCTACCCCCCCCGTACCCGGTCGCCGGAACCTTTGCCGGTGACGGTTTGGATGATGTACGAAAAGTACTTGCCGAGGGTCAAATCTTTGATCATCCGGTCATCGGTTTCGGCCAAAAGCTCTGGGGTCGACATGTCGATTTCATTCACCTGCGCCAAACCGGTAATCCCCGGTCTTACCGCATAAACTCCACGCTTCTCACGTTCGTTGATGAGCTCCTGCTGATTGAACAGGCAGGGACGCGGGCCGACCAGGCTCATCTCCCCCTTGAGCACATTCCATAACTGCGGCAACTCGTCGAGTTTGGTGCGCCGCAGAAAATTACCGAAAGGGGTAATGGCACTGCTGCTTGCCAGATGGCTGGCCACCGACGCCGTCCCCACTTTCATGGTCCGGAATTTCACCAGCACAAAAGGCTCTTTGTTTCTACCGACGCGCTCCTGACGGAAAATGGGGGAGCCGGTATCGAAAAAGCCGAGCAGGGCAACCAGCAGCAACAGGGGAAATCCGACGATCAGTCCGAATAGCGCGAAGAGAATATCAAAGAAGCGGGTAAGAACAAGCAACATCGGTCTCTCTTTTCCGATAAACGCCACATCTGCCGGCTTGAGGATAAACGACCGCGGCGAAAAACCAAAATCCCTGATCGCCGGGTCATGGTCGAAAACCAGATCCTCATTCATCCGTCTCGCCATGGCCGGAGACCAATGACGGAAGCGCGGAAAGAGGCGAAGAAAAGAGACTCCCAGACCGAAGGCAAAGAGCGGAATAGAGAAAAGTCGGGGACGACGACCGAGGGCGTGAAAAACTCGGGTAACCATGTCCCGATAGGACAGGGTCTCGCCGCCGGAGATGTTGTAGGCTCGGTTCGACACGAAGGACGCATTCAGGGCGAAGAGGCAGGCTTCCGCAACATTCTCCCCATGAATCGGCTGGCGCAGGCCCCGGGCCGCACCGAAGAGGGGGAAAAAACCGAAGCGCCGGGCAAAGCGGGCTATCTCGGCGATATTCTTGTCGCGGCCACAGCCATAGATCAGCGTCGGGCGCAGAATGATCCACTCAATGCCCCGGCTTTCGGCCCATTCGCGCAACTGTCGCTCCCCTTCCGCCAGACGACCGGCAACGGCTGTTTCCCGGGGATCCGCGGACTGTTGCTTGGTGAAAAGGCTGGTTGAGGAGAGCGCGACGATCCGACGGGCACCGTGGGCTTCAAGAAAAGAGAAATGATCCGGCAAAACCCAGACCGGAGCAACGCAGATCCACTCGGTAATCGAAGTCGCAGGCAAACCAGGCTCCAGGCGGCGCCAGTCGACGCCGTCGAGAGAAGAACCAAGTTCGGCCTGGCGGGAGAAAGCGATCGGTTGGCGGCCGCCCTTTAGCAACAAGTCAAGAACAGAGGCCCCGACCAGGCTACTCGCCCCCAACACTCCGACCGGCACCGATTTATTCACGCTCCCCCCAAACACGACGAAATCCCAAACGAACAACATGCCGTGCAGCAACCAGAACAAAACGCAACCACACCCCGGCAATGACCAGTCCCATCAGCCCCCAGGGATAGTCGTCACGGAAGAACTTGCGATAAAAACGGACCATCCCCCGATGTTTGTGCCATTCGACAAAGAAGGGGCGACTGCGGCTACAGGCGCCATGGACATGATCGACCCGGGCATCGGGGACAAACAGAATCTTCCAGCCTTTGCGGCGAAAGCGCAAACACCAGTCCAGGTCCTCGCAATGGAGGAAATAGCCCTCATCCCATTCGCCCACGTCGGCAATCGCCGCACGGCGCACCAGCATACAGGCACCGCTGATGGCCTCTACCTCAATCGGGCCGGCGGGAAGGGGTTGTCGGTGCAGATTGAAGTCCTCGAACCAGTGGGGCCAACGCTGGGCGAATCGGGTCAAACCAAAAGCCGTAACAAACGAGCGCCAGGGCGTCGGGATAGCCCGTCGGCCACCAGCCTGCTCGCTGCCATCGGGATTGACCAGAAAGCCGCCGACCATTCCCACGGACGGATCGGATTGCAGAACCTCTAAAAGTCGGGATACGCAGCCGGACGACAGATGACAATCGGGATTGAGAAAAAAAATGTGGTCTTCTTGGGCATGACGGAGCCCGATATTGCAGGCGGCGGAGAAGCCGAGATTGGTGGGATTACGTATAATTTTGATCCGAGATTCGGATGCAAACAGCCTCTGTATGCGATCGATGCTGCCGTCTTCAGACGCATTATCAACGACGATAATTTCAGCGACCTGCTCAAGAGTTGATTGCAGACATTCGCACAAAAAGTCCCCGGCATTATAATTGACAACCACCGCCGAAACAGGGTTCGGAAAAGAGTTCTTCTGTTCATACGCGCCATTGACCGTCATTGTCTTCCCCATCCCTTATACAAGGCCCGCCAGATGTGACGAGTGGAAACAACCCGATCCCGCTGAATCAGTCGACGTTTCTCCCACATTTTCGGAAAACCGCGCAAGGCATCACGTTTCGCCCGGAAAACCGTCGGCCCTTTGCCCCGCCAGGCAAAAATCGCCAAGGTGACAAGATTAAGAAGCAGATGCAGGGGCAAACAAGACCAGAACAGCACCCCCGGCATATTTTTCACATAAGTCCAGATCAGATTGCGATGCCCATGGTACAGGGCGAAGTCGCTTTGGCCGCCCCCCGTCGTCGCCGAACCGACGTGATGAACCACGGAGGAAGGGACGAGCAGGGCCTTGTAACCTAACAATCGCAAACGAAAACCGAGATCCACATCCTCGACATAGCAGAAAAAATCCTCGTCGAAACCACCCACACGAAGAAAGGCGTCGGCGCGATACAAGGCCGCCGCCGCGCAAGGGGAAAAAATTTCCCGAGGCTCTCGCGCCCCCTCGGAAACCGGGCGGCCATGCCCCGAACGCCACACCAACCCACTGATATGATACACATCCCCCTCTCCATCCAGAAGATGAGGAACCCCGGCGATTACCTGCCTGCTGCCGAACATCGTGTAATCCGGATGGGCTTGCGCCGTTTCAACCAGTTGCTCCAGCCAATCCGGCTCGGGAAAAGCATCGGGGTTGAGTAGCGCTATCCATTCGCAGGAAGTCAACGCCCTCAGCGCCCGATTATTTCCCCCCGCGAAACCCAGATTGATAGAACTCTGAACGAGCGAAATCCAGGGATAACGGGTCGCGAAATCTTCGGGGGGGGGGTGCGTACTCGCGTTATCGATCACAACCACCTGGAAATTTCGCCAGGTCTGCTTTCCCAGGTGATCCAGACAGCGCCGAAGCACCTCCCAGGAGTTGTAATTGACAATAATCACACAACAGCAAGGCATCCGAAAAAAACATCTCCTCTGCTAAACCGCTATTTCTTCGATAAAAATCCCCCTTGACCGCCGCGACCAAGGGGGACTGAGGGGGCAGGGTCAACCCCGGTGCTAGAATTTGAAAGATTCCGACAATACTCCTTTATCTTTCTGGGATGTTGGGTTCACGGTTTTCTGATTTTGATATCCGCTATTGACGACCGACCTCACAGTGGGCACTTGGATAATGTGTGCGCCCCAGCTTTTAAAGGTTGCTTTTTTTAAAAATCACTTCAGGGACATGGCGTATGATCAACATAATCATACGCCATATTTTTTTGGCATAAATTGTATTACTTTTGGCATCTACCCCTTGGTAAATAGCCCCTGCAACCTCCTGTGGAGTAGCTAAAAGCTTTTTCGGAAGATCCAAACCGGCGGTCATTTTTGTAGCGACAAATCCAGGCTTGACTGTCATCACGTGGGCACCAACCTTGGCAAGGCGGTGACGCAAACCAGCCAGATAAGCACTGAACCCGGCCTTGGCACTTCCATAGATATAGTTGCTGGCCCGACCCCGATCGCCGGCAACGGAGCTGATTCCGACAATGAAACCACTGCCTTTCACTTCGAAATCCTGCGCAATCACTTCAAGAATACTGACCGCCCCCAGATAGTTCGATTCGATAATTTTTCTGGCAACAGAAAAATCTTTCTGGGCCTGAATTTGATCACCAAGAAAACCAAAAGCGACTATAACGCCTTCTGGCTTAGGGTTCATTTCATCCCAAAAAGTTGCATGAGACCTATAGTCTGTGGCATCAAATAAAACTTCTCTAGCCTCTATACCGTAACGAAGTCGCAAATTTGAAGCTTCCCTCGCAAGACTATTCATATCACGAGAAGCTAAATGGACATTCCAGCCTTCCTTAGCGAATTTAGCCGCTGTGGCTACAGCGATATCGCTGTTTGCACCTAAGACCAATAACCACCTATCGCTCATATACCCAACCTCTGTGATTGAAGGGAATTAAACTTTTCAGACAACCCATAGCTAGACCTTACTTCGCGGAACTTATCGAGCATCGGATAACCTTGAGTAAAAATATTTCTTGAAACACGAACATCCTTGGTCAGATAAATGCGGCCACCATAATGGACGACAATCTCATCAAGTTTATCGAGCAATTCAAAAAGCCCTGGTTCTATTTTAAAATCTAAAGCGAGACTATACCCTTCCATAGGGAATGAAAGATAATTTTCATTGGCAGGACCATACAGTTTGAGCACGGCCAAAAAAGAGCCTTTTCCCGAATCGGCTATCTGGCTCAAGATTTTGTTGAGGCCCTCGAAACTTCTCTCTTTGGGCAGGATAAACTGATACTGGGTAAAGCCACCTTTACCATAAATTCTATTCCAGTTATTCAAAGCGTCCAAGGGATAAAAAAAGCTGTCTATATCGACTTGGCTATGGCTGATTCGCTCGCGCACCTTCCCGTAATAAAACCAATTAAACGCTCGAACGCTCAGACTATTTAAAGCAAACCCAGGAAATTCAAAAGGAATGGACATTTTCTTTTTAGGTGTATAATTCAGATCTCCATCGTTTAAGAAATCGCCCACCATCAAAAGACATCTACCGATGTCGGTTTTTTTCGCCAAACAATCAATCCAGGCAACAGAGTACGGTTGGTGTCCATACTCTTCAAAGGCCGCAAAGGTTTCCGCAAGATTTGCCGTTTTGATCGTAGTTTGACCGATCTGTTGTGAGGTAATGCGTTTCAAATAAAAACTGACTTCAAGAATAATTCCCGTAAGCCCCATCCCACCACAGGTCGCTCGAAACAAATCTAGGTTTTCTTCGCGACTGCAACAAACGATTCGACCGTCAGCCAGCATCAGACTAAATGATTTGACGCACTCGCTGAAACAACCTTCGATGTGGTGGTTTTTACCATGCACATCACTAGCGATTGCGCCCCCCACAGTAATAAGTTTTGTTCCGGGCGTCACTTTGAGAAACCACCCCCTGGGGACAAAGACATCGATGATATCAGCCAGCAAAACCCCGCTTTCACAGGTCAGCAAACCGGATTCTAGATTAAAATCAAGATAACGGTTGCATGAGGTCATGGGCACTATATGCGAAGAAAGAGCACTGTCGCCGTAACTGCGCCCGTTACCAAAGGGTATGATCTCGGGAACCCGATCAAGTTCTTGCGCCAAGTGGGCATTGGGCAAAATAACGGTTGAGTCAATAATAGGGAACTTCCCCCAGGCAGTAAGTTTCATGGCATTTCCTCAAAGGGGTAATTAAAACAGATGAATAAATGTAGCAACAGCAACGCCGACCAGAATGCCGCAAAGAATCTCAAGTCGTGTATGCCCCATCCGTTCCCGTAATTTTGGGCAGGCACTCTCACTGGAAAACAGGCCATTGATAATAACGGCATGTTTCCCAACTTCTCGACGCAAGCTATTAGCATCAAGCATCACAATAAAAGCCAAGGTGAGCGAAACGCCAAAGGCCGGATGAGTAAGGCCTTCCCTGAAAGCGATGAGTGCCGCCATACTACTGACAATCGCACTATGATTACTTGGCAAGCCGCCATAACCAATCAATCCGAAAGCAAATTGCCTAGCCTTAACACTATTGATCGTAAATTTAAAAATGCCTGCGATGAACCACGCAAAAAATGGGGTTATGACATAAGAATAATCCATCTCTAACCCCGCATCGGCCATAGTGCATAGGCGCAAGCACCAATCCACAAAATGACTGTCAGAAGCAACTGCCAGTCAGCAAGCAAAGCATCCGTCGGCGACTCGCCCCCATCCAGAGTTTCAACGACATACCAATAACGGAAAAGGCCAAACAGCACTAATGGAACTGTGAGAACAAGCTCAGGCCGATCAGACAAAACAAAAATACTATAAAAAACCAAAGCGCCCGTTGCTGACATTTCAGCATAACGATCTACCAAGGCGACAGAATATTTTTCCAATACCTTTCGCCCCTCAATACCACTTTGGCTGAGTTCCTGCCGGCGTTTCACCGCAGCCAGATAAAGTGCCAGACATAAGGTTGTGACCAGCATCCAACCGGATACAGGTACATCCAAGGCTACGGCCCCGGCAACTACACGCAGAACAAAACCGATGGCGATTGTAAAAATATCAACAACAGGCTGGTGTTTGAGCACGAACGTATAGGCGAGATTTAGCAACAAGTAGCCAAGGATAACGATTGCAACTTCCGTAGCAATAAAAAAACCACAAATGATGACCACATAGAGAAAACCCAAAATCGACAGTGCTGTTGGTACAGAAATGACACCAGCAGCCAAGGGGCGTTTTTTTGATTTTATTGGATGGCGCCGATCCCGATCAAGGTCATGAATATCGTTCACAATATACGTTGCGGAAGAAGCCATACAGAAAAGAAAAGCGGCTAAAAGAGATCTTCCAACCATAGGCATAGACAAAAACTGCCCGGTAAAAATCAACGGAGCCAACACGAAACCATTTTTAATCCACTGCTTCGGTCGCATCAACAACATGATAGCTATTGCTTTATTTTTGAACAGATTCGAAGACAATTGAGTAACCTTTCAAAATCACTTTATCGGAAAGACCAGCGTTTATGCCCTATATAACTGGTAAAAACAGGCACCACAACACCACAGGCATGGGCTATTTCCCGAACATAAGCGGTAACACCTAAAGAAGGTAGCGCATAATAAGCCATCCCCATACTGATAAGCCACGTCTGAAGAACAGCGAAAAGATTGACAATGATAAAAAAAACAGCTGAGCGATGCAGGGCCTGCTGACTTGCCCTGAATACAAATATCTTGGCCAGCACGAACGCTGTAACCATTCCGCTAATATAGGCAAAAATGATGGCTAAAGGAAAGTCTATCCAAAAATTATAGAGGATTCTCGAGCCGAAATTAACAATAGCGGCAACCCCACCAGTTATCAAAAAGGCAAAGAACTGCCTTGACATAAACTGCTGGATCATGCGGTTGCTTCCCTGGCCAGGTTCCGACCAAAATGAATACTTTCTGAAATACCGCGATCTTCCGGATAGTAATAGGAGGTATCAGCTACCCATAGCCCCTGTACGGGCAAGGACACTGGCGGGAGAGTTTGGAGATAGCCTGGGCCACATATCGGCTGGGCATATCGGTAACGGTTTACCCTGATGTCAAGAAAGTCAGAGTCTGAAATTTTGGGGTTGATCTTTTTGAGGTAACGACTGACTTTATCAATAAATACTTGGTCGGATTCCGCATACTTTGGGTGCTCACCCGGGACATAAAAGGGGACATAGACGATATGCTGATCAAGGGGTCGCAGATTTGTATATTCAACCAAGCCAGGGATATCCATTTCAGGGTCATTGGTGTTCAGCCAAAAGTTTTCTGTTACAGCAACTCGCAACTTGGCAATTACACACACAACAGCGACATTATGGGTCGACTGGAACTTCGCGAGAATATTCGGCGACAGATCAGGCATAAGTTGAGCCACATATGGTAAGGGTACGGTACTGATAACCTTGTCGAACTTCTCAATCGTGCCACCGACTTCTACGCCGATCACTTTTCCTGATTTGATAATGACTTTATTCACAGGTGAGTTGAGACGCACTGTCCCGCCATGCCCCGTTATTGCGCCCTGCATGGCTTGCAGCAGAGCGCCTGAACCCCCTGTCAAGTATCCTAGCTTTTCCCGAAATAAATCATAACGGGAGCGGCCGATCCGCCGAATCCGGCTCCATATCCAGGCGGCGGAAAGTCCGGTGGCGTATTCATAAAACTTATAATCAAACAGCCGGCGCCACAGAATTTCATAAGCCTCTTCGCCGACCCAACGCCGAATCCAGCCCGTAGCTTCAACACGATCCAGAGGCTGCCAATTAGTCCGCTTGGTTGACAAAAAAGCATGTAGACCATAACGAAATTTGGCAGCAAAACTCAGGCCTTTAAACCTAAGCAAAGCGACGGGATTGCCCCAAGCCTGCAACCGATTCTGAAACCAATAGCCCATCTTGGTTTCGACCCAGCGCATTTGATGGGACAAGCCCAATTCCTCCAGCATTTCAAGGAAAGCATGATCGGATATGCAATGGAAGTGGTAATAACGCTCAATATCCATACCACCGAAATCGAAACAGGCGGTCATCCCACCGTTACGGTCATCGGCTTCAAATAAAACAGGCTCATGTCCATCCTTGGCCAATTGATAGGCAACTGCCAACCCCATAGGACCAGCGCCAATTACCGCAATTCGTTGCCCCATAATTAAAACTCCAAAACGACTTTGCTGTAAGTCGGGTCATTAAAGGTTTCATCAATGGCCTTAGCAAAAGGGGTATATGGGACCCCAAAGATGCCAGGCCAGTCGATCACTTCAAACTCATCTTTAGCGACCAAAGCGGCCAACTGTTGAGTAGTAAAGGGCGGGTTACGGTCAAATAACGACCACACCCAAAGCAACCCATAAAATATTCCATAAGGAATCTTCACGATAGCGGAACGAGCCTGGACGGCCCGCTTAATTTCACGAATCATGTCGATATAATCAATTTTTTCATGACCGGAAATATTATAAACGCCACCCTGCTTCCGACTCTCGATACAGCTGATAATAATATCGCAGAAGTCACCGACATAAAGAGGCTGGCGCATGTACCGGCCATGACCGGGGATGGGGAAAATTGGGACCTTTTGCATAAATCGGGACAACCAACCCAAGTGCTTGCGGTCAAACCAGCCAAACATCAGAGTTGGGCGCAGAACAACATTAGGTACGGTGCTGGCAAGCACCATATCTTCCTGAGCGCGTTTGGACTTTGTGTAAAAATCTTCAGCCACTGATTCCAACACCGAAGAACTAATGTGAACCAGATAAGGAACCTTATATTTTTCTATGGCATCCAATACCAGGCGGGTAGAGTCGATATTGTTGCGTACGAATACATCATAAACTAAACCACCAATCTGTGCCTGCAACATCACCACAGCATCCGCACCCTCAAAGTGTCGCTGCCAGTCGCCCGGTTCGGCCAAGTCGGCATATTCCGCAGTGATATCAGGCTGCACTCTCTGTAATACAGCGAGATTGGCTTGATGTTTATCTAAAACGACAATGTCGGTGTAGCCCTGGGCCTTGAAACGGGCAACGAGGTTTTGGCCTACAAGACCGGCTCCGCCAGGCAACAAGATCTTCTGATTCATAATTTAATTCAATCCACTACTGCCTAGTAAAAAGTTGAGCATGTTTAGGTGGTATCGTCATGTGGTCCGAAATCAGCTTGAGAGTACCCAATCCTCAGCTTACATATCTAGGAATGTAAGTTTAGGCTTAAACACAGAGGGCAGGATCTCTTCCCATTAATTATCCCCCAAACTGTCCTCGATCGACCTCATAACGTGAATGTCCCTTTATGTTTACTTGAATTCACTTTCAATTCAGTCAACTACGCGTGGAGACCAAAATCTTGTTTCCCTAAGCAACACCAGACCATTACTCACTGCAATTTCGGCTTGCTCGCCTTCGACCCAGTAGAATTCCTTTATGTGTCGTTGGGCAACAACGTCAGCACTTACTGGGGAGACGATATCTGCCGCAACTGCAGTTCCCCGACGGTACTCGTCCTGCGCTGCCTTGATTCTCCAACCTGCATTTGTTAGGAACGCAAAACCAACAACAAGTACAAATGCCCCAAGCAAAAAATTCCGGAGAACTCCTTTAGAGAGAATCAAAATGACAATCCATGCGGATAACGGCAACGCTGTAACAAGGTAACCATAATGAAGCTCCAAACCTGGCGACCATGGCTGCATACCGGCACGTGAATACGAAATTGCAACAATCATTGCTACAGTTTGAAGTGCTGACAAAAAAACAGGAAGAACCACAAGGGATGGATAACTGCCTGAATTGCCTGGCTTGTTTCGCAGCATTAGTAAAAAGCTTCCGCCAAGAGCAATAATTAAAATGAAAGTCGCAAATAGAGACTTGATGAAAGAACTGTTAATTGCAAATATACCTAACCAAGACTTAAGCATCCCAAAAGCAAAATAAACGTATTGTTCTTGATCATTGGCCTGAACTTCCGTAGCCGCCGAGCTCGTCCATCCCAGCCAAATGGCCAAAACAGTTATTCCCCAAACAAGAAGACAAAATCGCGCTGCCAATGATGAGCTGCGAAGCCCTCTCGAAAAAATAATCGCACAAAGGAAACCAAAACCTAGGATAGTAGAAGTAATTAATCCATTCCCCCCACACAATGCGCAAAACGCAAGAGCGAGATATGCCCCATCACCCAATTTATCCCGACCAGTCAAAACCGACTTAACCCATAGTAGGTTTGCCAAGGCAAGGAAGAACAAACCAGACAAAAATTGGAAACTAAAGCCCCATGCTACCGTGTTGAAACCAAAACCAAGCAATACGCCTGGAACAAGCCATTCAGACCATGATTGCTCATTTAGAATAAGCCTAGACAACATGACCCAACAAATCGACGTAGCCGCGATAACCATAACATTTGCGGCAATCAAAATCCGAAAATCACCACCAGTCAAATTTAATAACACGAGATGGAAGAATTTTTGCAATGGTATCCGGTGATCATTGTGTAATGAAAAAAGCCAAGAAGTATCGAATGACCAAGGATTAACAAGGAATCCGATATATGACCAGTCATCAGAGTAGGGAAATGGCTTAGTTAGAGGATATAACAAGGAAAAAAAAGCAAAGCGGCAATCAACACACCAGTACGGCCATCCGTCAAGTATTTAACCATTAGAATCACCAGTTCTATGTGCACAATGAACTCCTACTAGAGAAGCACATGTGCATTAAAGTCATTCAACGAAAAACGTAAAAAATTTTTACCAAACCAGATCTATCGGTGACTGCTACTGAATCTTTGGAATTAAGAATGGAGACCTCAAGATGTGCCTGATCCTGGATAGCTTTAAGGTTCATCACAGCCTGATTGGAAAAAGTAGACCAAGAAACCTCGTTTATACATGTGCAAGTGACAAAAACGGCCGGAACATGTCTGCATTCTATTAAATTTCTCCATATTGCCGATAAGCCAAGAATTAACTGCTTAGTCACCGGAATAACATAAGTTACGACTTCTTCATGACAAACACATCAAGATACTCTCCGTCGAGACCAAGCAATCTATCACGTATACAATACGTTCGCACAGGACTGCCCGTCCATTTCATAATTAAGCGTTCGAAATCATCACCATAATCCCAAGTTACAAGCGCGCGACCGTCTCCCACTGGATTACCGTGAAAAATGGGCTCATGCAAATGAAAAATATCATCGTCTACTACGTGGGCGCGGGGATAACTAGTCAACAGACCCTTATGCTTGGGTGCTGTAAACGCATGAGCACCACCTTGCTTAATTACACGCAATATAGAATTGAATGCTTTTTGTGGCGAAAAAACATGCTCCATAACATCCTGCGTAATTACCAAATCGAATGTTTCATCAGCAAAAGTTAAATTTTCTAAGTTTTCACATCTCACCCCATCCTTATCAAAACCAAGAGGTACCCCATCCAATAACTGAGAAGAAGAATAGTTATTACACCATCGCGAGATAAAATCATTGCTCGGCGATGATTCATGAATACTGAGAGATGTCCAATCTGAAATAAAAAAATCTAAAACATGTTGCAGCGCTCTTTGGCGGGGCAATGAACCGCATTTTTCGCATATATATGTATCACGAAGCCAATCACCATAAGCGGTGAAAATCGTGTCTTGACGGCAACAATGGCAATATCCTTTATTGCTTTCTGGCTCGCAATTCATGCTTAACCTTTAGCAGCCCTCTACCGTATAATTTCCGCTTTTCACAATTTGGCAGAAAAGGCGCTCAACAGCATGTGCGCACGTGCCATCCGCCAAACCCGATTCGGCTTCGAAAAATGTATCATCCAATTTAAGCAAAGGCACAAGACTTTTTATTGAAAACCAGAACATTGAGCCTGCGGGGAATAAGTCATACTCAAAATCGATCTTTATTTGATTTGCAATCTTTCGAACTACTTCCTTATCAAAAGTCATATTGTGCTCGTTATGAAAAATTAAATACTTTTTTGGAGCAATCATTCCGAGCCGAGAGTCATTTCTAAATCGGCACAAAATATCCTGAACCTGATCTTTTGATCCTATCAATGAATCTAAAATTTCATTACGTATGTTATCTCCATCATTTCTGTAAATGCTGCGCTTTGAATGAATCTTGCATACTGCAGTGTATTCTAGACTATGTATGGCATTAAGCATACGCACGAAAGGCAAAATGTCACGGCCACGATTTTCAACCAACTCAATATGAGAGCCTGGAAAATCGGCAAATACTTTTTTGGCAGCCGTTGAAGATGTAACACTTACAAATAGGTCGAAGCCATTCTCCTCAAAAGATCTTTTCAAATAGCTACATATATTAGGCCACAACTCTTCATAATGGAGATGGAGAATTACCGCACATTCACTCCGTTTTTCTGGTACATATGCTATACCCTGCCCCTTGAAAAGAAAAGGCTCGTAGTCCCTAAGAACATCGTAAGTAGTTTGAAGATATCCGTAGCCGAATTTTTGGTCAGGCTCAAGATGGGTTCCCTCTGCCCACTCGTTCCAAGCATTTACAAATACAATTTTTTCACCGGAACCATATTTTTTATTGGAGAATACTTTGTTCACAATAGAGGACAACCACTGCTTGTAACGCAACAAACTAAATTCATGAAATATATGGCCGTTATTTTGCTTTCGCGCAGTGTTATCCCAAGACAGCATGGCGGTTCTGAAAAGTTTGTAATCAGGTTCTTCTTTTAACAATTCATTTGCAACGACCTGTTCGTAACTATAAACGTGCCCACAGTAATCAGGATTGGAAAAATCGAGATGATTTGTAATATCCGAACTAATGACAGTGTGAGGTGGAAATTCGACTGACGCATCAAAATTAAATGGCTCAGGTGAGCGTATTCCAAAGCTTTGCGCAGACACAAGGTATAGACCTGGAAATCCATGCTTCAACAACTCCTCACGCCAAATTTTAGCAGTGCCTGCCATATTCGGGATAATGTTTGCACGATATATAATCAGAACCGGTTTCCCATCAATACATATGTAGCGCTCATCTTTAAAATATTTTATTAAATGACGAATAAACGCCAAGGAGTCCTCGTCGCTATGGTTTTGGGCTATAAGTATGTCATTTTCCTGGCCATCCCATCGCCGACTCCAGTTTTCGTTGGCCCACGTAAAACAAAATGGCATATCTACCTTTTTGTTGGCCAACATCATTTCCAACGGCGCATTCATTAGAATTTTTCCACCGAACCAGTAAAAATAATAGCTGAAACCGTAAATGCCATACTCCTTGGCCAATCTAGCCTGCTCCTCCATTACTTCTGGAACGCGAAGGTCATAATAACCGCTATGAATAGGGCAATGCGGCTGGTAGTGTCCGAAGTAATTGGGCTTGGCCTTGCCTACGTTTGTCCACTCGGTAAAGCCTTTGCCCCACCACTCATCGTTTTCTGGGAAGGGATGGAATTGCGGAAGATAAAAAGCAATCAGCTTTACCAATGGTGAAATAGGGGGATTTTTCTGATATTCCACGAACCGATTACGAGTTTGTTCAAACTCTATCCGCGGAATTACGGCTTCACTTTCTGCCCCTGTGCTAGATACTTTTTCGAAATTGACCGTACGTGCAGTGACTGGCTTTCGCAGTGATGCTAATGCCCGCCGAACCCCATCCATCCCTTCGTTCTTATAAATACGAAAAGCTTTATTTGATGTATTCTTAATTCCATTACCATGCCTGATAGCCGATGGAATAGCTGTAAACATGTAGACTAACCGTTTCCAGAAAATCGCGAGAGAGCGAATTGGCCACGTCAAACGCCAACTCGTCGAGGTCCATATGTGGTTCAACGTTTGTTGATGAAGTTCATCGCGCTCAGCTAACGCCTGGTTGAAGCCCGCGATCTGGTCATCGCGCTCAGCAACAACACTGTATAATTCAACAACCTGAGAGTCCTTCGCTGAAATTGATTCAACCAATCCGACCAAAACGCCTCTTGCTGTCTCTGCAACTTCATCGGGTGTGGATTGCACCAAGTTCACCGAAAAGGCCAGTGGCTTTAGCGCTGCGGAAAACGAACTGAAATCAATAGCCAACTCAAACTGTGGGTCATTGTCATAACAAATTGCCAAGATCCTATCCCCTTGAGGAATAAGTTCCAGCCCACGACAGTTTCGAATTTCTGACTTTTCACCTCCCCAAGCCCACAATATCTTTCCATTACCATCAGCAAGGGCCAGTGAACTTAGCCAGACCGCACAGGGTCTATTCGCCGGATCGAAACGCAGCGCTACAGGAGAGGTATTTGCCCCATCCAACCGAAAGCTGATGCCGACTTCTGGACCATTGGTGAAAGACACAAACTCACGAAGACAATGAGCTTCGTCGTATCCGCGGCTCTCCGTTGCGACAAAAAGAGCTGCAACAAAATTGTTCGGGTCTGTCGAGAAAGCAGTGCCATAGGGAGTAACGGATCGCTCTACCCATGCCAAATCGTAAACAGCGCGAATTTCATCTAGTTTAAGCCCAGCATTTGATCTGGCCGCTTCTATAGCTTCTGGAATTCCATCATCGAGGGACTGAAGATACTTCGATAATCTACCGCTACTGAGTAGATACCTGAATGGCAAGTGCTGATTCGATAGCAGCCAGCACAACAATCGGTCGCGTCCTTCACCCCAAGCCATATTCAAAAACTGGGGAAAAGCTTTCAAGTCTTGCGTATCGGCAATGGCAGCCAAATGTCCCTCGCCAACAACGGCGAGGTGTTTTTCCCACAAAAGTGCTTGTAAGCCTACACTGGAGCTGACGGTAACCACACCCTGCACGAATGGCATAAGGTAGTGCGATACGCCGTAAACCTGCCGGAACAATGGATGCCAAATAAAATTTGGATATCGACTACTCAAATATTCGACTGTTTCGTGTTTTAGGACCGGGTGCTCTGGATGTTCGCAAACAACCACCGCAATGTTTTTCGGCAAGGAATCCAGCACATGGACCAGCAGATCATATTGATCAGCAAATCTTGCGTTTGCGTCGTAGGCGTAAAAATTAGAAAATTGCAGCGCCAACAACACGGCAGACTCAAACGATGCAACAGCTGATCTAACAATTTTAGCTACCGGATTATCTGCAATATCTTTGGATGCCTGAAACTTTTTTCGCAAATCTGTCAATAGCGCCGTTGATTCGGCTGGCGGGCACCAAGCCTCCAAATCATCCTTATATTTGGCCAGAACACTTTCGGCGAACATGCCGCGAGGATCGAAATACATCGTTTCAGGGAAAGGGGGACGCGAAATGAAACCATACTCCATGTGCAATACTTTAACCTGAGGCCATGCTCGCTTGAGAAACGGCGCAGGAGAAAACGTCAAGCACACTGTTGGGATGAAATTGCCGAGGCGCTCACAAACCAAATCCGCCATGTTTGTAAGGGTAGCCGAGTCTGCCTGGTTCAAATACCACCTGCTGGCAACCGCAAGCGCGGATGATCCAAAGCGTGGAATCAACTCTGTTTGGTCAATCGATACAACACGACTATTTGGCAATATCGAACGAGCAATTCCACCAAGTGCTGAAGGAGCGATACAAGCCATGTCATTTTCATGGATTCCTTCATGAATGAGTGCCCTGGATATTTCCTTGACGAAGTAATCGATCCATGACTTCTTCCATGTTGGATTCTCACGCTCGACCAGCGGCTCGACATAAAAAAGAACACGCATTTATCAGAACTCCCCTAGAGCATCAAAAATTCGTTTTGGGGGAATTCCCATCGCTACCGACATACCCACTTTGAATTCTTTTTCAATCGCCTTGAGCGCCAGTTGATGAATTTCAGACCAACGTCCCTGAGGCACCACAACTACGCCGTCACTGTCAGCAAAGATGTAGTCGCCGTTTGAGATTGGGGTCCTGCCGACCTGAATTGGTTTATTCATTGCTCGAACCGTTCCCTCAAACTTGATATCGGCGCAATAGTGACCACGTGCAAAAACTGAAAACCCGAGTTTGGCAACATCGTCTGTGTCGCGCGTCAAACCGTCTATAACAGCACCAACAGCGCCAGCACGTATTGCAAGTTGGGCATTGAGGTTCCCGAAATACGCGCGATCCTTTACGCGGTTCTCAACCACGATGACGTCTCCGGGGCGTACAAACTGGTAAGAATCAAGCGCGTCGTAGATTCCCTGCCATGGTTCGTCGGGCTGGCACTGATCAAGCAGCAGCGTCTTGGCTCGGCCGAAAAAACGCTTTGAGCCGGAAATCTCTTTTGGCAAGGTGCTATCGGGAATACCAATCTCGCGAGTAATATCAGACAGAAGGGCCGAACTCAAATAGGGCATCAAGGCGGCAAGTCGAAGGTTGTCTTGAGCGCGGCTCCCTGCAGCAATCGTCTCGGCCAAATGAAGATCTTCAGGCCAATTGACATCGATGTTCTCGGTAGGTGTCAACTCAAAAAACAACGGACGCCGGCCAAAACGTTTACCCGTGGCTAGCACCTCATGGCGCACCATATATAACGACATTGCCTCTATTGTAGTGATGGGAAGGTCTACGCTATTAGGAATCCGACCCCGGCCGTACTGGGGCTCCCCCCCATCCCAGAGGTATTGTTTCGCCTTTGTTATGGCGACCAAAGAATCGTGATTATCTAATGAAAGCAGACTATTCAAGGCACGATCTAGCGTCTCTGTACTGACAAACGGCGCAGTACAGAGAGCCTGTATATAAATATCGGCCTTGACCTGTTCGCACTCCCATGCAAAAAGCTCATGACCATCCGTCGCATTACTTGCAAGCATTTCTGGTCGATTTAGTCTTTTTACTAGCAAATCACTGGCAAGACCAGCAATCTCGTCGCTATCCGTATCGAGATAAACCTCATCAATCAGTTTGCATTTAAGAAGTTGTTGGAGCTTTCTTTTGAAGAGATATTCACCATCTAGCACAGAGAGGTTTTTATTCTGGATTCTCTCGCTACTACCTTTTGCGGGGACGAATGCGACTATCTTTGCCACTTAAGAACCTCCTATAAGCTCTATGCTTGCTGGCGAGAATGCGAAGCCAAGGCACTGCCTCTCGCTGACAACAGTCAATCGCCGAACTGGCCAGCGCTGATCCAATTCAGTCCGCTCTCCACTAATGTCGGCAAGGCCGATGTAGAGAAAATATTCTCCGGCCGGTACATGTAACCTAAATCGATAAGTCAACTCTGAAATCCCGGCATTAAGGCCCAAATTAATGTCAGCAAAAAAACTGTTATCGCCCCAAACATCGACACCGGCACGATTCTTTAATGTGAAGCCCGTAACGACCTTGTCAAATTGACGATTACTTTCAATGACTGCCTTAATTTGTATTTCCTCCCCTGCGTTGAAAACATTTCTCGCTTGATTGTCGTCCCCCAAAAACTCGACGCGCAAATAGCGTGCTTCCTGAGATCCAAGGCGAGTTTCTTGAATGCCCTGCAACTCGTCACCATAGGATTCCGCATGTGCTACTGATCGGTTTCTGACTGACAGTTCTGGCATAGCAACTTTTCTAGTCAACTGCTCATACATCTTCACGCACTTAAGAGGATTTCGATCTTGAGATACAATGCGACCTTGTTCCAAAACAATAGCCTGATCACATAGCCGCACAATTGAACCGGTATCGTGCGAAACGAACAATATGGTGACCCCCTTCTCTTGCATCTCTCTCATACGCAGCATGCACTTTAGCTGAAACCCAGCATCGCCAACCGACAGGGCCTCATCAATGACCAGTATGGCTGGCTCAACATGAATCGCCGAGGAAAAGGCAAGGCGAGCATGCATTCCGCTCGAGTAAGTTTTTATCGGTTGATCAATATAATCGCCCAGGCCTGAAAACTCTATAACACTATCCATCTTCTCATGCATTTCGTCAGCGGTCAGACCCATCAAAGCCGAATTGAGAAAAACATTCTCTCGCCCAGTGAATTCAGGGTTAAAACCTGAGCCCAGCTCTAACAGAGCAGCGATTCGACCATTAGCCTGAATGTTTCCGTAGGACGGATTTAATGTTCCACAAATCATCTGAAGCAGAGTAGATTTCCCACTACCATTCCGTCCGAGGATACCAAAAGTTTCACCCCGCCTGACTTCAAACGACACATCCCTGAGTGCCCAGAATTCTTTGTAGTAAGCAGTGACGGGCGACGGGTGACGGATGACGAGTTGCTTAATCGGGGCAACGGCCCGCTTGAACCGCGGCAGGACAAACTGTTTTAACCGGTCCCGTGGCGTATCGTAGATCTGATAGCACTTACTCAGATTTTCTACTTTAATAGCAATATCAGAGGACATCGGCAAAACCTTTCCGCGTCTTCTGGAACCAGGCAAAGCCGATCCAGGCGAAAGCCCCGTAAATTAGCAGGCACAATCCCAGACCTTGCCAGTCCGGGAATTCACCGAAGACCAGAACCTTTCGCGTTTGCTCGATGATAAAGGTCATCGGATTGAGAAAAAGGTATTCACGAATTCCCTCAGGCAAAGCCGAGGCTGGGAAAAAAATGGGGCTCAAAAACATCAGCGCCGTCGTGAGAATGCCGACAGTTTGCCCCACATCCCGCAAAAACACGCCGAGAGAGGCTAACATCCAGGCAAAACCCAACGTCAGTACCAATAACGGAAGAAGGACCAAGGGTAAGAACAAGACAGAGGCAGGAAGAACATGGTTAACCATGCCGTTAAACAAAAGGAGCACGATCACGCTGACCAGGGAATGAAAAAGCGCCGAGCCGATCGCAATAATCGGAAGAACCTCTAGTGGGAAAACAACCTTCTTGACATAGCTGACATTACTCAGAATTAAGCTGGGAGCTCGGTTGAGGACTTCGGCGAAAAGATTAAAAACTATCAGGCCGGCAAAAAGAATGATGGCGAATTCGGTCTTGCTGTCGGAGTGGGTGGCCCCCCATTTGGCCTTAAAAACCACACTAAAAACAAAGGTATAGATCGCCAGCATGAAGATCGGATTGAAAAAAGACCAGAACAAGCCTAGGACGGAGCCACGATAGCGACCCACGACCTCGCGTTTGGTCATCTGCCAGACCAGATGGCGATGTCGCAAGAGACTGCGCATTAAACTGAGGGGATTGATGGAATGATTCATAAAGGTTTACTCAAAAACCTCGGCGTCGATAAAACGCTTGGCCGTGCGATCCTTGTCGGAGAGTTGCGGAGTTTCCGGAAAAGGCCAGGTGATGTTAAGTTCAGGATCGTTCCAGACGATGCCCCGGTCATATTCAGGCGCATAGTAATTGGTAGTTTTGTAGAGAAACTCGGCATGTTCACTAAGCACCAGAAAGCCGTGGGCAAATCCATCGGGAATCCAGAATTGCCGCTTGTTTTCCGCACTGAGATGCACACCGACCCACTTACCAAACGTGGCTGAACTTCTGCGAATATCGACCGCGACATCGAAAACCTCGCCGACGACGCAGCGCACGAGCTTGGCCTGGGCTGCCGGCGGCAACTGGTAATGCAGACCACGAAGGACGCCCTTCACCGAGCGGGAGTGGTTATCCTGCACGAAATTCGTCTTCAGCCCTGTCGCTTCTTCCCAAACCTTCTGGTTGAAGCTTTCATAGAAAAAACCCCGCTCGTCACCGAACACTTTTGGCTCAAGAATCAAGACATCGGGAATTTCAGTTCTAATTACGTTCATCTAAAACCTTTCTTACAGGAGTAAACGGGATGAAAAAGGTAAATTCAAAACCAAAAACAAGATCTTGGCTTTATCCTGTTCATCCCTTTTATCCCTGTTGATACGCTCTTGCCTTTTCCGTTAAAAAGCATTTTTTACAGGGATGAAGGGGATGCAGGGGATAGGGTTCAAAAACATAAACAAGACCTTGGTCTTATCCTGTTCATCCCTTTAATCCCTGTCAAACGCTTTTGTTTTCAATAATCGAAATGGTTATTAAACCGCCGATATTCCAATTTCGGGTTACCAAAATTGATCAGTAGCCCGACCTCGATTTTCGTTGCTTTCAGATAATTAAGAACCTGAGCGACATGTTCTGACGACAAGGCCTTTACAGCCTTGAGTTCTACAAGTACCCTATCCTCCACAACCACGTCAGCGACGAAATTTCCCACTATTTGCCCCCTGAAAGGTACTTGCAATGGGACTTGCGGGTTGGCCCGTAGTCCCTCATCGCGCAAGGCAATCAGCACGGCATTCTCGTAAACCGATTCAAGAAAACCCGATCCCAATTCATTACTGACTTGAAAAGAGGCCTTGAGAATGCGTTGGGTCAAATCTTCAAGCAGCATGCATTATCCCTTACATCCCCTTCATCCCTGTAAATTGTCTTCAAGGATTCTTTCCAAATACTCCCGATAACTCGATTTGGGGGTTTGGGCGATAACTTTTTCCATTGCTGCGCGCGTCAAAAAACCTTTCTTGAACGCGACTTCTTCAAGGCAAGCGATCTTCAAACCCTGGCGCGCCTCCAGGGTGCCGATAAAATGGCTGGCTTCAAGAAGGCTCATGTGAGTACCGGTATCGAGCCAGGCAATACCGCGTTCGAGGCGTTCAACGCGCAATTCACCCCGATTGAGATACTCGACATTGACGTCGGTGATTTCCAGCTCACCCCGGGCCGAGGGCTTCATCTGCTTGGTGATCTCCACGACCTTATTGTCATAGAGATAAAGGCCAGGTACCGCATAGTTGGATTTCGGCTTGGCCGGTTTTTCTTCGATACCTATGGCCTTCCCATCTTTATCGAATTCAACCACACCGTAGCGCTCGGGGTCATGAACGGGATAGCCGAACACCTTGGCCCCGCCATTGAATTCGGAAAAAATCTTAGTCAGACCCATTCTTCCGTAAAAAATATTGTCCCCGAGGATCAGGCTGACGGCATCTTTGCCGATAAATTCTTCGCCCACTAAAAAGGCCTGAGCGATACCTTTCGGCTCGGGCTGCACGGCATAGCTCAGCCGGATACCGAAGCGGCTGCCGTCCCCCAGCAAGGCTTCAAAGCGCGGCGTATCCTGCGGTGTCGAGATAATCAGGATATCCTGCACGCCGGCCCGCATGAGGGTCGAGAGGGGATAGTAGATCATCGGCTTGTCATAGACTGGCTGCAGCTGTTTGCTGGCCACCAGCGTCAACGGATAGAGACGAGTGCCGGCCCCACCGGCGAGTACGATACCTTTTTTGATTCCAGCCACCAGAACCTCCTAAAAATTACAGGGATGAAAGGGATGCAAGGGATGGTTTCAAAACCAGAAACAAGATCTTGGCTTTATCCTGTTCATCTCTTTTATCCCTGTTGATACGCTCTTGCCTTTTCCTTGAAAACTTTTTTACAGGGATGAAGGGGATGAGTTCAAAAACCAAAACAAGACCCTGATTTTATCCTGTTCATCCCTTTTATCCCTGTTGATCCATCTTGCCTTTTTTCCTTGAAAACTTTTCACAGGGATGAAGGGGATTCAGGGGATGGATCAAAACCCAAAACAAGACCTTGATTTTATCCTGTTCATCCCTTTTATCCCTGATAAACGCCTATGTTCTCTTTTCAAAGTACTTCCGCAAGCTTTCTCGCCAATCCGGAACCTGTATTCCGGTAGCCGCCTTATATTTCTCTTTCGACATTACTGAATATTTAGGTCGTTGGGCCGGCAACGGATAGCCTTCCGTCGGAATCGGCAGGATATTTTCAACCTTCAAACCTTCGAACTTGCGAGCTTGATCGATAATCTCAACCGCGAACTGATACCAGCTACATTCCCCCTCGCCGCTGAAATGGTAAATGCCGTAAGGCTGGTGAGGAGTGAGGGGTGAGGGGTGAGGAGCATCAATCACAGCCAACAGCTTGAAGATTGCCTCGGCCAGATCATCGGTCCAAGTCGGCGTTCCCCGTTGATCATCGACAACCTTGAGCTCGGTGCGTTCCTTGGCTAAGCGAACCATCGTCTCGACAAAATTGTTGCCGCCCAGGCCGTACAACCAGCTGGTGCGGACGATGAAGTACTTCTCCAAGCCGGACTGGATGATCCTCTGCTCCCCCAGGAGCTTGCTTATTCCATAGACCGACAGGGGACCGGTGGGGTCTTCCTCCCGGTAGGGCTCCTTTTTATCCCCGGAAAAAACAAAATCCGTAGAAACATGGACCAGCACGGCATCAATTTCTGCAGCCAACTGCGCCAGAAACCCTGGGCCTTCGCCATTGACCCGCATAGCCAGTTCGCTATGGCTTTCACAACCATCAACATTGGTATAGGCGGCGCAGTTGAGGATAATCGCGGGCTTTAAGTCCCGCAGAGCTAAAACCTGCTCCCGATCCGTCAAATCGAATTCCGGCAGATCGTAAGCATGAAGCTGGTAGCCGACAGGCAGCAACCGCTTCACCGCAGAAGCCAGCATCCCGTTGGCGCCGATGAGGGCGATGGTGGGGGAGCCCGGTTGGGAGTTGGGAGTGGGGAGTTGGGAGTTGGATGTCATACGTTGCTCCACTTTTTGTGCAAACCGGTCAAAAGTCGACCGACGGAATCGGCCAAAGCAATGGCTGGGTGTTCTGCTGAAACGAATCCCAACATAACAGCGAGCTTTAACTGCGTTTCCAGTTCGGCCAAAGACCCGCGTGAGATGCCGATAAATTGCAGATATTCTTTCGTATGGTTACGCCCTGATCCTTCAGCAATGTTACTCGGAATCGATACCGCTGCACGACGCATCTGCTGAGACAACCCGTAACGCTCTTCCGCAGGAAAGCATGATGTCAAATCATACACCGCCTTGGCCAATTCCATACTGATCCGCCAAGCCTCCAGTTTTTCATGCGGCTTTCCCACTCCCTACTCCCCAGAAACACCCAGTCGTTCCAACTGATAGGTGCCGTTAAGTACACGTTGCCACCATGCCTCATTATCTAAGTACCATTGCACCGTCTTACGCATACCACTTTCAAATGTTTCTTGCGGCTTCCAGCCTAGCTCATTTTCGATCTTTCCGGCATCAATGGCATAGCGCCGATCATGCCCGGGACGGTCTTTTACAAAGGCAATCAAATCCTTATATTGACCTGCCTGAGGTTTCAGCTCCTGCAGAATTTCGCAAAGGATATGAACTACCTGGAGATTCTGCTTTTCATTGTGCCCACCAATATTATAAGTCTCACCTATTTTACCTTCGGTCACAACTTTATAAAGAGCGCGGGCATGGTCTTCGACATAAAGCCAATCACGGATCTGATCACCCTTACCATACACAGGCAGGGGCTTACCCTGCAGAGCATTCAGAATGATATGAGGGATCAACTTTTCAGGAAAATGGTAAGGCCCGTAGTTGTTGGAACAGTTTGTAATCAGAGTCGGCAGTCCATAGGTTCTGCGCCAAGCGCGAACCAGATGATCGGAACTGGCCTTGCTGGCGGAATAAGGGGAACTCGGCGCATAAGGGGTCTGCTCGGTGAACAAAGGTAGGGAGTTGGGAGTAGGGAGTTGGGAGTCGGCTTTCCCACTTCCCACTTCCAACTTCCCACTCCCCACTCCTGATTTCCCACTTCCCACTTCCAACTTCCCACTCCCCATATCCCCACTCCCCAGATCCCCAGGGTGCGGCAGATCCCCGTAAACCTCATCGGTAGAGATATGATGGAAACGGAAGGCAGCCTTGCGGGATTCCTCCTGGCTCTGCCAATAGGACCGTGCCGCTTCGAGCAAGGTATAAGTACCGACAATATTGGTTTCGATGAAAGCGGCCGGACCGTCGATGGAACGGTCGACATGGCTTTCCGCCGCCAAGTGCATGACCGCGTCAGGCTGATGTTGGGCGAAAACCCGGTCGAGTTCGCTACCATCGCAGATATCGACCTGCTCAAAGGCGTAGCGTTCGCTGTCGCAGACGGTGGTCAGGGATTCCAGATTCCCCGCATAGGTCAGCTTATCGACATTGACGACGGAGTCGCCGGTATTCTGGATAATATGACGAATAACCGCCGAACCAATAAAGCCGGCACCTCCTGTTACAAGTAACTTCATATTCACCTCGAAAACGTGAAAAGCGATTCGCTAATTCCCCCGAGTGTTGGATCGTCTGAAACCATCAGTAGAACAGCACCAACAGCGAAAAATTTACATCGGAAAAACCAGACGGTTTTTACCTTTTTTAAAAGTCCATGTCTATTGGGGAAAACCCTTAATCCCACATGACCTGAAATTATTTTTTCCTAAGCGGCTACTCCCTTGGCGGAATCGCCTGCCAAATTCTTTGAGCCGTTCAGGTGTCCCTGGTCGAGCTTGTTGACCGATATCACAATTTTGGCATCGGCTTTTCTACTCATTGCGGCAAGCATGGAAAGTAATCGATCACATTTCCCGCGAATATCTTCCAGAAGAATTTCCAGATGTTCTTTTTGCATAACACCTCCATCCCCCCCGCGCCGGGAAATATTTCCCGATATCACAAGCTCCAGTAGATCAACCCGAGGCTATCCACCTCTTCTCGTCGCAGCATGGTCTTGACATCGATGACCACCCCCGAACCGTTACCGTTACCAGTCATTTGGACCAACCTAGCGGGGGTGATCGTATTGAATGCTTCGTGCGACACCGCCCAGACCACGGCGTCGACGGTGCCAACCTGCTCCATAGTGACCAACTCCAGGCCATATTCGTGACGGGTTTCTTCAGGGGAGGCGATGGGATCGTGCACCAGCACCTCGACGCCGTACTCCTGCAATTCCCGCACAATGTCGATGACTTTGCTGTTGCGGATATCGGGGACGTTTTCCTTGAAGGTCATGCCCAGCACCAGCACCCGGCTCCCCTTCACCGCCTTGTCCGCATGGATGAGCTTTTTAACGGTCGTTTCGGCGACGTACTTGCCCATGCCGTCGTTGATGCGCCGGCCGGCGAGAATCACCTGGGGATTGTAGCCGATCTCCTCGGCCTTGTAGGTCAGGTAGTAGGGGTCGACACCGATACAGTGGCCACCGACCAGACCCGGCGTAAACTTGAGAAAGTTCCACTTGGTGCCGGCCGCCGCCAGCACGTCCAGGGTCGGAATCCCCATCTTGTTGAAGATGATGGCCAGTTCGTTCATCAGGGCGATGTTCAGGTCGCGCTGGGTGTTCTCGATGACCTTGGCCGCCTCGGCGACCTTGATCGACGCCGCCCGATGTACCCCGGCGGTCACCACCATCTCATATACCCGCGCCACGGTTTCCAGGGTTTCGGCGTCCTGGCCGGAGACCACCTTGACGATCTTGTCCACCGTATGCACCTTGTCGCCGGGATTGATCCGCTCCGGCGAATAGCCGACCTTGAAATCGACGCCGCATTTCAGGCCCGATTCCTCTTCAAGCAGAGGAACGCACAGATCTTCGGTCACGCCGGGATAGACCGTCGACTCATAGACGACAATCGCGCCCTTGGCCAGATGACGGCCGATGGTCCGGGAGGCGGAAACGACCGGGGTCAGATCGGGCTTGTTGTGGTCGTCGATAGGGGTGGGAACGGTGACAATAAAAAAGGCCGCTTCCTTGAGTCGGACGGCATCGGTGGTGTAGTCGATGGTGGTGGAAGCGAGATCGGCGGCGGTAAGCTCGCCCGTTTCATCCACCCCTTTTTTGAGTTGCTCGATCTTCTTGGTGCTGATATCGAAGCCGATAACCGGTGCCTTACGGCCAAAGGCCGCCGCCAGCGGCAACCCGACATAGCCCAAGCCCACTAGGGCGATCTTGGCTTTACCCGATTGAATATCCTGTGCCGTAACCATCGATGGAAATCCTCCTGCCCAATTTACAGCGGCTCGTTTTTACCCGTTAAAGTCAAAACCTTTTTTGTCCACGGAAGACACGGAAAGCACGGAATTTCAGGATCACTTTCCGTGTCTTCCGTGTCTTCCGTGCACTGGGATTTTTTCGTCTTTATTTCCGCAACCCGTAGGATGCGATGACGCAAGGAATCGCATCGTCACTTTGTCCGGATTCGCTCCCGTGCCCAGTCTTCGAGTTGCCGATAAGCGGCCTCAAGGATCGGCACCTGTTCCAGCAAGCGTCGCAGGTTCGCCTTGACCCGTTCGGGCTGATCCGGATATTCATGGGCCGTCTGGTTGCGTAATTCGCGCAGCATTTGCCACTGCTGCGCCGAAGGGAGCATCCCCAACTTTTCCGCCCGGTTCAACTTGTCGAGAAAAGGCTCGTGCTCCTGCCATTCCTCCACCAGTTGCAAGGTCGCGGGCAGCAGACGGCTCCCGATGGCATCCTGCAGCTTGCCGAAACGGAAAAGCAGCTGATCGAGGGTGCGCACCTGGTCGTCGTTCAACTCCTGCGCATCACTGGTCCAATAGGAGAAGTCTTTCGCCTCGACCCAGGCCGAATGGAGACGCCGCTGATGCTGTTCACATTCCACCAGCGCCGGCTGCAGCTTGTAGGTGATCACTTCCTGCTTGTTCACAGCGGAACCCCTGTCTTTTCGGCCATCTGCTGAATCGGCGTCAAGGACTCCCCCGACCCCGCCGCGAACACGACATCGATGCGCTGCTCGCCCAGGCGCTCTTTTGCCTTGACCAGAAACTGCAGCTTGGCATCGAGCTGTTCGGCAAGGGGCCGAACGAATCCAGTCACATAGAGGTCGACATCCCCACCCCGCCGGGCATCATCCAGGCGAGAGCCGAAAAGAAAGAGCCGGACCTGCGGCCCAAAGACTTCCGCCGCCACCTCTTTAAGCACTTCGATTTCTCGGGGAGTCAGGCGCACAAAAAAACTCCGAGAAGAAAGAATCAAAATCTTTTTTTGTCCACGGAAGGCACGGAAAGCACGGAAGTTTTTAAGAGGCCTGTTAAATCTACAGGGATGAAGGGGATGGGGGGGATAAAATCAAAAAGCCTTATCCTGTTTATCCCTTTTATCCCTGTTCAACAGAGCTTACCGCTTTTCCAAGAATATAATCCGCCGCCGCAGGCAGATCGTCAACCACCGCTTCAGCCAAGGCTCCCGCCCCCGTGGCCAGTTCTTCCTCACCATAGCCGGTGCGCACCAGCAGTGACCGGCAGCCGGCCGCCCTACCCGCTTCGAGATCGGCGCGCTTGTCGCCGATCATCCACGAGGCCGCCAGGTCGATGCCGTGCTCAGCTGCCGCCTGCAACAACATCCCCGGCCGCCCCTTACGGCAGTCGCAGTCGACCTTGAACTCGCCCTTCCCTTTTTCGGGATGATGAGGACAGAGGTAGAAGGCGTCGATAGCGGTACCGATTTTCGTCAGTTCCCGCTGAATGTGCTGGTGCAAGCGATCCACGTCTTCACGAGAAAAATATCCCCGCGCCACTCCAGACTGGTTCGTCACCACGACTATCTTGTAGCCGGCCTCTTTGAGCCGGCGAATCGCCTCGGGCACGCCGGGAATGAAAGCGAAATCCTCGATTCGGTGAAGATAATTTTTCTCCTCGTTGATCGTCCCGTCACGGTCGAGGAAAACGGCCTTTTTTTCCGTGAGGGGTGAGGGGTGAAGGGTGAGGGGCATTTATTTTTCAAGCCTTTGCTGCAGGGAATTCATCAGACCGCCAATAAGGCCAAAAACTCCATCTATTTTTTCGAGAAGGGGGCTGCCTCACTCCTCACTCTCCCCCATACTGCCGCAGAATCTTCTCAACAATTCCCGTCGTCGACTTGCCGTCAACGAACTGGATCAATTCGACCCGGCCGCCGTAGCTCTCGACGATCTCCTTGCCGACCACCCCTTCCGGCGTGTAGTCGCCGCCTTTGACCAGAATATCCGGACGCAGCAGGCGGATCAGTTCGAGGGGGGTGTCTTCATCGAAGAGGACCACATGGTCGATGCAGTCGAGGGCGGCGAGGATGTGGGCGCGTTCGTCCTGGGAGATGAGCGGACGGTTTGGCCCTTTGAGGCGGCGAATGGAAGCATCGGAATTGAGACCAAGGACGAGCAGATCGCCGAGGCGGCGAGCCGCTTGCAGATATTTGACATGGCCGACGTGGAGCAGGTCGAAGCAGCCGTTGGTGAAGACGATGCGCTTGCCCCGCTGCCGCTCCCGTTCCAACAGCATCGCCAGCGCTTCCCGGTTCCTGATCTTGAGGTCGCTGTCGGCGTGGGCGGCGCCGGCAGCCTGGAGGATTTCCTCGGGGGAGACGGTCGAGGTGCCGACTTTGCCGACGACGACTCCGGCCGCCAGATTGGAGACCGTCGCCGCCTGTTCGAGGCTCAGTCCCGCCGCCAAGCCGACGCCGATTACCGAAAGCACGGTATCGCCGGCACCGGAAACGTCGAAGACCTCGCGGGCCTTGGTCGGCATATGCAGCTCGCGGCCGTCGCCCAAGAAGAGGCTCATCCCCTCCTCGCTGCGGGTCAGGACCAGGGCGTCGAGATTGAGCCTTTCGCGCAACGTCCGCCCCGCTTTAAGCAACGAGGCTTCGTCGACGATGGCGACACCGGAGGCCTTCTGCGCCTCCTTGCGATTGGGGGTGAGCAGGGTCGCCCCCCGGTATTTGCCGTAATCGTCCCCCTTGGGGTCGATGACGACGGGGATCCCCCGCTCCCGCCCGAGAGCGATCAGCTCGCGAAGCAGGAAGTCGGTCAAGACCCCCTTGAGATAGTCGGAGACGAGAATCACCTGAAAACGGTCGGCGACGGCACGGACGTGATCGAGCAGGCGTCGGGCCAGATTCTCACCGATGGGATCTTTGCTTTCCCGGTCGATACGCAACATCTGCTGATTGCCGGCCAGCACCCGGGTCTTGCGGCTGGTCACCCGCCCGGGATCGCTGAAGATGCCGTCGACGGCGATCCCTTGATCGGCGAGGAGCGAACGGAGCAGACGGCCGTCGCCATCCTCGCCCAAGACACTCACAACCCCGACCCGACAGCCCAAGGCTACCAGATTGTTGACCACGTTGCCGGCGCCGCCGAGACGCAGATCCTCGCGGGTCACGTCCACCACCTGCACCGGCGCCTCGGGAGAAATGCGCTCGGCCTTGCCCCACAGGTATTCATCGAGCATCAGGTCGCCGATGACCAGGGCGTTGATATGGTTCAAACGGGAGAGGAAATTTTCGATTTCGGAGCGGATCATAAAAGGAAAGCCCCCGGAGAAAAGCGCAAAACAAAAAAGGCTTTATACCATACCCGGAGGCTCGGTTGGAAGTTTTAATCTACCCTTTTCCGGCAAGACGATCGAGCACCGCCATGGCGAAGAGGGGGATGTTGATTTCGTGATGGCCGGTCAGGGTATAGCCCTTGCCGCCGCCGGAGGTGGGGCGTTTGACGACATTTTGCAGGGGGCGGTAATGCTGGGTCATGTCGAAGTTGGCAGTACTGAAATTGTCGACGTGATGGCCCAGGTTCTGGGCGATGGAGAGGGCCTTGAGAAAGACCTCGGGCAGCAGGACCGCCGAGCCGACATTGAGCCAGACCCCGCCGTCGCCGAGGTCGGCCACCACCGAGGTGAGCAGGCGAAAATCCCGGTAGCTCATCTCGCCGGTCACGGCGCCGTCCATTTTCGGATGCTGATGGATGATGTCGGTACCGATGGCAACATGAACGGTGACGGGGATGTCGTTTTCGACGCAGGCCGCCAGCAGGCTGTACTCCTTGAAGGGATGATTCGCCTCGATGATCCGCCGCCCGATCGCCTCGCCGAAGCCGTACCCCTTGGGCAGACCATCGGCCAAGGCCTGATTCATGCCGCCGCCGGTCTCCTCGGAAAAGCCGAAATCTCCCGAGTGCAAGACCGCGCCGACATCTTCCGAAGTGGCGCCGACCAAGGACACTTCGAAATCGTGGATCGTCGCCGAGCCGTTCATGGCGACGGCGGTAATCGCGCCGACCTCGATGAGCTTCTTGAGCACCGGTTGCAAACCGCATTTGATGACATGCCCGCCCATGGCCAGCACCACCGGCCGCCCCTTCTCCCGCGCCGCGACCACGGCATCGACCACCCCGCGCAAACTGTCGGCGCCGAGCAGGCGGGGAAGACCGGCGTAGAAATCGGCGAAACTCATACCCGCTTCGGGGACGCGGGCGAAATGGTCGCGGATATTGACCTTGTTGTCGCGGGTGGTAATGGAATAGGTGTGGATGCCGCCCAAGGCAATGCGTTCATATTTTTTTTGAGCCAAAACAGCCTCCTCGTCAAAACTCAGCGTTGTAAACCCTTGCTCAGCGTCCTTGCAGCCAAACGGCGAAAAAGCAGGCACTGCCAACCGCGAAGATCGGCGTCCTCCAGGTAGATTTCCAGAAAACGTGCAAGGCCAAAAGCTTTCAGGGCATGAACATCTTCCCGATAGCGGAGAAAATGCCGGAGATTTCGGGCGCGCGCACTGGCCCCCAAAGGGCGGCGCCGGATACGCATGTCGGCGATGTCGATCAGACCCGGTTCGTTCGAATCGGGCTGGATGATGACATTACCGAAATGAATCGAGCGGAAATAGATGCCGCGCCGATGCAGTTTGGCGAGAAATCGGGCGAAAGCTGCGAGAAAGTCATCCTGCCCTTCCCCCGTCCTCAGCGCCGAGCGCAAGGTTTCTCCGGGCAAGGGGCGATATGTCACCAGATGTCGGCGATTCTCGGGACAATAGGAGACGGAACAAACCTGCACCGTGGGAATGCCCAGACACGCTAGTTTTTCGGCGTTGCTCTGAAAACGCAGGGCATAGGGGCGGATGGCCGCGGTCGAGAGACGCTTCTTGGTACGAAAGATCTTGATGTAATGGCCATCGGGGGCAACCAGGACTTTCTCACCATAGGCGTCCCGTTCGATGACTTGGGATTGTTCGATCAGGGAATGATATGCGGATCTGGAGATAACTATCATTTCAAAGATTGCCAAACACTTCGAACCTGAGAAAACAATTCATCGACAGAAATGAGTTCAATACAAGGCACGGGCTTTCCAGCCTTTTGATCTTGCTTGGAAAGACAAGGCATTTTCCAGTTACAACCAAAACAATCCATCTTATGGCTGCATACAACAGGCAAACAACTGAGTCCATCGTCTTCTACCTGATAAGGCAGACACCGCCCATATTGGCCACCACCCAAAATACATATACTGGGCGTATTGACTGCGGCGGCCATATGGATAGCACCGGTATCATTTGCAACTAAAAAAGAAGCATTCTTAATCACCCAAGCCAAGTCATTTAATGTAGTTTTCCCGGCGAAATCGATATAAACACCTGGATTCTCATTGGTGAGTTCTTGGGCTAAAGACTCTTCACCAGGCCCACCACAAATGACAATAGGTAGATTGGTTAATTCATAGACCAATTCCGCCAATTTTCTAAATCTATCGACCGGCCATCTTTTATAGACACCACCGGCCCCAGGGAAGAATACACAATAAGCATCAGGCAGTAGAGTTGAACCATCAAAAGGATGTAAATAAGTAGAGATATCTGCAACTTTAGCCTTATAGTCAGTCACGCCAAGAGCTCGAATGAATTCTGCTTCACGTAGCAACATCATTAATGGTTTATCCGTAGCCGGCAATAAATCGGTATACCATTTATCAGAATGTTTTTTTTGAAACTTTTTTTTATGATTCAAATCACCAATTGAACCAATTCGTTGATTTGCTTTACTCGCCTTGACGAGATAATCTCCATGCAAAAACCTCACATGGGTCACCTGTAGAACAACGTCAAAATTTTTATCTATTACTTTTTTTACATAGTCATAACGGTAACAGGGATCATTAATGAACTTTCTGCAGTCAAATGGCCATATGTCATCCCAATAGGGGAACTGTAGAGCAAAAGAAGACCAACTTTTATCCGCCACAAGGACAATTTTTTGATTACTATATAGTGCACGATATTCTTTAGCTTGATCTAGCCACATGATAAAATCGCCTATTACATCAAGACGGATTATCATGACACCTTTTTTTTGTTTTTTTGATTTAGAATTAAATGCTGCAAGAAAATCTACAAGTAAACCAGAAACTTTTTTCCCTGCGAATATTCTTGAAAGAAAAAAAGCAATTTTTAAAAATAAATATTTCATAAAAGATTATTTTCTCAACTTTCGCAGCATTATGACAAGCCACAAATGCCTGAAATAAAAATGAACTTTCAAAATATATGGTTTGAAAGTAGCGTTACTCGTCGCAACAGGTCCGGTATCTTGGCCTTGAATATCATAGGTAGTTTTCGGTTTTTAGTAGCCTCAGTCCCTCCAGGCTTAAGATAGCTCCACTTATTTTTAGTCGTCATGAATGTAACCCCAGACTCCGTTTTATTTTCACTTGATATTCAGCAAGTACCAAACAAGACGCGGATCGCGCCAAACGAAATTCCAAGCACCCCGGAACACTTCTTTTTCCTGGGCTGTTCCATGCCCCTGATGTAAATAACGCCCAAGTGACAAATAGTGACGACGAAGGCAGTGGCTTATCAGCGTTCGATATGAGTAAAGACTGGGATCTTTAGCAAACTTATCAAAGCAGCGCACCTTCTCGGCGCGAATATGCCGGGTGACCCGTGAAGTGTTTGTTTCGTGATCTCGTCGAAAAAAAACCGGTTCATCAAGAAAACCGACTTTCCCTTTCTGACAAAGGCGGACCGGCATTTCCAAGTCTTCGTAGTACCTGAAGGTTTCACAATCAAACCCGCCGATTTCCTTGAGAGTCGAGGTCAGAAACATGCCAGTGGCAAAGACCGGCAAAGTCCCTCGCAGAAGATCGGGGATAGGGTCTTTCTGGTCGAATAAGCGGCGTCGTTTCTCATCGAGAAAGCGGTCTGAGGTTTCTCTTTCGTCCCAGACCATATAGCCGTCGGCAAAAACGGCGACACAGTCTTGGTGGTTATTGAGAAAGGTCGCTCTTTTTTCAAGGCTGTCGACCGGCAGATAATCGTCGGATGCCAATTCGCAGAAATATTGACCCTTGGCCAGTTCCAACCCCTGATTCAGAGTCTGGATCAGTCCTCGGTTTTCACGACGCAGATACGTAAATCCGCCCCGTTCCTCCCAAAACGTCTGAATCAGTTCGGCGCTGCCGTCGCTGGAGCCATCATCGATGACGATCAGGTCGACCTGCGACCAGGTTTGGGCGAGAACGCTCTCGATCGCCTGCAGGACATATCGGTGATGGTTATAGGACGGTATGACAACTGAAACTGTTTGATTAGACATTTAGCGTTCCCGCAGGAAAAAGTCGTTTCTCGATCTGGTCGCAGAGAATATGAATAATGGCGGCATGGGCTTCCTGAACGAAAGGGGTCCCCGAAACCCGTACCGTCAGATTGACCTCCACCTCTCCCCCAATCGCGCCGCCGTCCTTGCCGAGCAGACCGACGGTGCGCGCCCCGATCTCATGGGCGGTGCGCAGCGCTTTGAGCACGTTGGGTGAATTGCCGCTGGTGGAGATGCCGACAACCACATCCCCCGGTTTTGCCAGAGCGGCTACCTGCCGATTGAATACTTCGTCGAAGCCGTAATCGTTGCCCACCGCCGTCAGAATGGAGGTGTCGGTGCTCAGGGCGATGGCCGGCAGAGCCTTGCGTTCGAGCAGAAAACGACCCACCAGTTCGGCGGCGAAGTGCTGCGCATCGGCCGCCGAGCCGCCGTTTCCCATGATGAGAATCTTGTTGCCGTTTTGCAGCGCCTCGGCCATGACCGTGCAACAATAATCGATCGTTTCCGAAAGCTCCTCGGCGGCCTGTTCCAGAGCTCTGACCGAATTGGCAAAATGTCCCTTAATTTCCTGAAGACGCATCCTGTTTCCTAAAAATAATGGTTTCATATCGCTTATCGGTGAATTTTTTCACCTGAACGAAATTCTCGATGTGCAAATCAGCGGGTTCCGCATCGCGGTCTCGGAGGACGCTGATGAGTTGTGCGTCTACCTGCCCCGCCACCCGAGCAAGATGATTCGGCTCAACGTTCATGGATTCAATAAAAGTCATTCCTCGGCCGGCATAAAAGGGTACTTCCCGGCCGTTGGAAACAATCGCTCCCATATTAATTTGCGGATGCGCGGCCAACCATTGTCCCGCCTCTTTGGCTGAAATCAGTTGTCGCTTGACCTCGGTCGCGGCCTCAACGCCGGGCACGGTAAAGAGAACGGACACCAACAACAGTGGAGCAAATCGCGGTAAGCGATTTATGCCATTCAACCTACCCAAAATACGCTCGATTCCATATCCCACCCAGGGGAGCAGGAGAAAAACCGGGACGTAAACATAACGGGTTTCAATAAAACCTTGGTGCAGAAGATAAAGACACAAAATCAGAAGATAGGCTATCGCCAACCAGAGAACTAGGGCATGGGGACTTCGATATGTGCGAAACAACACCAATCCCACCAGGCAGGCCGCGAAGAAAGCAGGATAGAGTACTTTTTTCACATTGGCCATAAGCCCGATGAAGTAAATCAGCCGGATGTTTTCCCAAGCGATCTCGGCAAAATCGTTATCGACCGCCCCCATGGGGATGACTTTTTCCATCTTTCGGAGTTCCTCTTGAACCCGTGGATCGTACCCGAGAACGCCTTTGTTCAGCGGCATTTTCATCATAGAAACAATCAACCCCAACCGGTTGAAGCTCAGCAACTGATCAGAGAAAGCCCACCCGGCTACTGCGATTGTCAATAAAGATAAAAGCAAGAAAACCCCGACCTGCTTAATAAAGCGTGTACGCCATCTCCGTCGAGAGACTGCTTGACCGAAAAGGAAAAAAACAAGAAGGAATGGTAAAAAAAATGCTTCGATGCGAAAGAGAAAAGCAAGGAATGTAAATACCAGGGAGAGAAAAAAAACGCGGATGTCTTCTTCCGTAACCGCCCGCAAGGCGAACAGGAGCGCCCAGGCGAACATGCAGAGGAAACCTGGATCACGCATGACATAAACGGAAAACTCGTTGAGCGAGGGGGCCACCACGAAGGCCAGCGTCGTCCAGAACGCGACCCGAGGGATGAATAACCGTTCGGTCATCAGAAACAGGGGGATGACCGTCGAGACGGAAAAGAGCAACGAAAGCATCCTTCCGGCGACAACCAGATCCAGCCCGAGCAACCCGAGACCGGCGATGAGCAACGGGTAGATAAACAAACTACCATTTATGGCCAGCCCCTGTTGCCACTCGCCCCGCAGAAATGCCTCAGCCTGGGCGATATAGACAGGGCCATCCGGAGTGATGACCGGAGACTGCACCCAGATGCCGATCTTGATGACCAAGGAGAGCCCAAGCAGTAGCCACAGCATGCGGCGCCCATCGAGACAATTCAACCAATCGTTGGATTCGAGGGAAGTGGTCGCGAGAAACATTCAGGCTCCGACAAAACCGCCGGCGCTCTGCCAGCGTTCGATGAACAATTGTTTCAGGTCGCCACCGGTCGGTTCCAGCCGGTCGAGATCCCGCAGAAAATGACCGATATCCCGCCGGGCCCGCCGGGGATCGGGTTTGGCCAAAACTCGGGCGCAGTCAAAATCGACCAGGGTGAAGGCAAAACCCTCCTCTTCGCGGCGTACCAGCAAATTGTCCCAGTTAGTGTCGCCATGGATGCCGGCGGCGCGATGCAGAGTTCCCAGCATCGTCGCGGCCTGAGTCACCAGCAGGCGCTTCTCCGAGGTCGATAGCGCTACCCAGAAGATCGTCAACGGCTGCCACCCTTGCAGATATTCGGAGAGCAGGTAGGAACGGCCGAGAAAACGCCAGCTCCGCTCTTCGAGACAGACCAGAGGTTCGGGCACGGCGATCCCTCGCGCCCGGAAATTCCAGGCCGCCAGCCAGGTCCGCAGGGCCCGGGAACGTTTGAAAACGTGGCGAAAACTGTAAACCCAGCCGCGCCGGTCGTAGCGTTTCAGGACATAGGTGTTACCGGCGATCTCGACCCGGGCGATGCGACAGCTGTTGCCGCGCCCCGCCAATAGCTCGCCTTCTTCGAGAAACCTGTCGGGATCGGGGAGCAACTCGGCACACAACTCTTCAGCCTGGGCAGTTCGCCGGCGATACGTGCAAAACCCATGGCTGCGGTCGACGATAAAATGTGCACCATTGCGCAGCGACTCCCTCGCCAACCGGTTACAACGCCGGATCGCCACACCATCGAATGCTACGAGTCCGCTCATTCCAACCCCGCCCGTTCCCGCCATATCTCCTCGAAAAGTGTTTTCAATCGAGGATCGCTTTCATGCGCTTCCAAGTCCCGCAGGAATCTTCCGATGTCCTCCCGAGCTTTTCGCGCCGAGACGCGTCGTAAAACACGGCTGCCATCCAAATCCACCAACTTTGGCTGCCAAGTTGCCGCTTCACACCGAATCAGAATGTTGTACCACTTGAGATCCCCATGCAGGGCGGCAAAGCGATGCATGTGCCCCAGTTGCTCGGCCAGGCACCTCAAGAGAGAAGGCTTTTCTTCCACCGTCAGGGTTGGCCAAAGCTCCATCAAGGAGGAAGCCCCCTCGACAAACCCGGTCAACAGGTAGGAACGGCCGAGCAGGCGAAATTTGCGCTCTTCCAGACAAAGCAAAGGGTCCTGAATGGGAATACCCCGCCGGAGAAACTCCAGATGCACCCGCCAGGTCCGTACCGCCCGCGACTGGCGGAGCAGATTCCCTAAACGGTAACCCCAGCCTCGACAATTATAGCGCTTGAGAAAATATGGCAGCCCCGCCAGCTCAACACGCACCGAATGGTTACGCGATCCCTCTTTAAAAACCTCGCCCCCGGCAATAACCTGATCGGGGTCGGGCAGCAAACCGTCAAGCAGATCGGTCACCGATCGGTTGTTTCGCTGGAACACCCGAAACGGTCCATGAATTTCACAAACCTCTGGTGCCGGTTCCAGAATAATTTTCAAACTCTTCCCCAAAGATCCCGTCATGAAAAAAACATCGCTTCTCGGGTACCGGGCATCGCCTTATCCTTTGAAATAGCTTCGTACATATTTAGTCAGATAGGGCCACTCCTTCAACAACCTGGGGGCAAGCCGCAAAGCCCGGTGGTACCACTGACGTGCCTCGTCATAGCGCCCGGCGAGATACAGGGAGCGAAAGACCGAGAGAGCGTTACGTCCCTCGAATTCCCCACGCAAGGCCAGAAACCGGGGGGGCAGGAGGGCCTCGTCGAAGAGGATATCGGTCAATGCCGAACCTGCTTGCAGGATCAGGTCGATATTATTACGCAGGCTGTCATCGTGCTTGAAAACCTCAAGGACCGGCTCGGGAAAGGACCGGCAGTCGAACAGGGCCAGAGTCTGGGCGAATACGGGGAGATCCTCGCTGTTGCGCAAGCTTTCCGGATAGCGGATGACCTCGAAGACGTCTCGGGAAACCAGTGTCGCCCCGTTGGAGATCCCGAATTCGCGGCGGATATAGGCGGTAAAATTGGCCAGGCGGTCGTCGGTCAGGACGGCGGGAGCATGCCGGCGGACCTTGCCGTCGGGATGCCGGGATTGATGGCCTCCGCAGACCATCCCCCAGCGGTTTTCTTGTGTCCAGAAACGAAAACGTTCCAAGGCATCCGGCAGCAGGCGGTCGTCGGCGTCGAGAAAAATCAGAAAAGCCCCCCGCGACTCCTCGACTCCGCGATTGCGGGCCTTGGCCGGACCGCCGTTGTCTTGACGCAAATAGCGCACCCGCCCCGGGTGCAGTTGCTGATAACGGGCGGCGACGGTGGGGGTGTCGTCCGTGGACCCGTCATCGACGACAATGATTTCGAAATCGTCGCCGGACTGAGCCAGCACCGAGTCGATGGCCCGGGGCAGATAGGCCTCATAATTGTAGGCCGGTATCACAACGGAAAAGAGCATCGCCATTCCTTAACCCGGGCTCCCCAGCCCCTTCGGTAACCTGGGTGGGCGTTTGAAGTCCCGCTGGTAGAGGCGCACGGCGCGGCGCACCACCCGGGACCAGAACGGGGATTCTTCTGAAAAGATCTCCCGCAAGCTGCGCTGCCGGTAGTGTCGCAGAAAACGATAAACATCCCGAGAGGTCAGGCCGATATCCAGACTTGAGAAGAAGAGTCCGGCCAAATCCTTGATCACCCAACGCATTGGCGTGCGGCGGCGAATCTGCACCCGATGCAAATCGATTACGTGGAGTCTGGGCGATACCCTACCCTGCCCGGCTCTGCCGCTGGTTTGCTCCAGCAGAAAATGGCAGAGGTAAAAATCCCGATGGTTGACCCCGTTTTCATGGAGGGTCCGGGCAATTTCCGCGACCTTGGCAATCAGCGCCCGCTTGAAACCCGGTGCGGGAGGGACGCTCCGCCAATTCCGGCTGAGGTCTTCCAGGCTGATGGTGTTGACCAGTTCGTCGGTGATCACAAAGGATTCCCGCTGGGCCGGATTACCCCCCCGCTCCCCATAGGCGGCGAGAGTCATGGTCGCGACCCCCAGCGCCTCGAACCGCTGAATGGCCCGCCACTCTTGACCGGCGCCCAGAACCGGTTGGCGCAAGCGCCAAAGGTTCTTGAAAATTTCACGCCAGCCGACACCGAAATGCAGCTTAGCGAAATAGCTCCGTTCGCCAACGCAAAACCGCAGCGTCCGGCGTCCGGCCAACTCACGGAAGACTTCACCCTGCAGATCGAGTATGCGGTCGAAGGCGTCCTCCCCGGGAAAGAGCGCCCGCATGTCGTCACGCAGCCAGATCATGCCCCCCTCCGGTCAGCCACCGCTTCGATGATCTCCGCGGCCCGTTCCGGCAGGCTGTAAAGATCGGTGCGGGTCGCGAAATCCAGGGCATTTTCCCGCCAGCGGGGGAGTTCGCCGGAAGTGAGAAGGTCCAGAAGCAGTGCGTTCATCGTCGTCTGATCGAAGGGCATGGGGACCAGCCTGCCGGCATCGGCATCCTCGACATAGTGGGCATAACCGCAGTTGGCGGTGGCCAGAACCGGCAGCCCGGAAGCCAGGGCCTCGACGATGGCAGTGCCGGTATTCTCGTAATAGGACGGTTGCATAAGCAGATCGGAGCCGAGCAGGAAGTCGGGCACGTCGTCGCGCCCCCCATAGAGATGCACCCGTTCTGCGACCCCCAGTTGTCGGGCCAGGCGCAGGAAGGGAGCGCCCTTCCCTTTGCCGACCACCAGCAGCCGGGTCGTTACGCGCAAGGCCTCGGGGAGAGCGGCCAAGGCACGGATGGACCGATCGAGCCCCTTGGTCTGATAGCCTGAACCGACCATCAGCAGCAGCCGTTCGTCGGAGGCAAAGTTCCGTTCCTGGCGAAAACGCTTCCGCCGCTCCTCGGCGTCGGGCGGCGCCATGCGGTCGCGGGAGATCCCCGGCGGCAGAAAGTGGAAGCGCGCCTCGTCAGTGCCGTAATGGCGGATGAAATTCGGCTTTTCGACCTCGGAAATCAGAAGGATTTCAGTGCGCGCCCGGACATCGAAGACCGCCTTCTCCAGGGCGGCGTACGTTCGATAACGGCCGCTCAGCCGGTACAGAGGGCCGCGTTGTTCCGCTCTGGCTGCGAAACAGGGATCGGCGGCGAAATAAATATCCAGCCCCGGCAATTTATTGAAGCCGACCACGGCAGCGTAGGCTCCAACGGCTAGCCGTTCGGAGAGTTTCCGGGCAAAAGCCCGCGCCCGTCCATGGTTGGTCAGACCTGTGGTTTGCAGAAGATGCAGGTTGAGGCCCTCGGGGACCTCGCCTTCCCAAGCCATGGTATAGACGTCGACCTGGTGGCCCCGCTCCCGACAGGCTTGGGCGATACGCAGAAAATCCCGCTGCAGCCCACCGAAGGGGAAATATCTGAAGAGACAGAAGGCCAGCCTCATCGAGTTGTCCCCGGATTACGTCTCAGCCAGTCTTCATAGGCCTCCTGGTAGACCTGTTCGTAACCGGCGATCATGCGTTCAGCGGAAAATGTGGTCAATGCTCGCCGCCGGCCAGCTTCACCACGCATGTGTAATTCCCTGTTGGAAAGACGAGCCAGTCGTAGCATGGCTTCAGCCATCCCGCGACTGTCATCGGGATCGACCAGCTGCGCGAAATCCTCATCCTCGACAACTTCGGGAATGCCGCCGACGGCTGAAGCCACCACGGGGAGGCCACAGGCCATGGCCTCCAGAAGCGCCAGAGGTAACCCTTCCCGCAGGGAAGGCAAAAGAAAGGCATCAAGAGACTTCAAAACCTTTGGGATATCCTGACGCCAACCGAGAAAACGTACATGCCGGGCAATCCCCAGAGACTCACACTGAGCCGCCAGTTCCTCCCGCAATTCGCCATCTCCGACGACAAGCAAAAAACTGTTCGGAAGTTCGTGCGTCACGCGCTGAAAAGCGTGAAGCATCGTCGTATGATTTTTCACCGGAGAAAGACGCCCGACGGTGCCGAACCAAAAACCGTCCGACATCTCGGGAAGCAGCTGCCGACGGGCCTCTTCCCGTGCAAGAGGCACCAGGAAACGATCATAATTCAAGCCATTTTGTACTGTCACCACTTTGTCAGCAGACACCCCCCAGTTGGAACGGCGAATATCCTCAGAAACCCCTCTGGATATGGCAATGACGCGATGCAATGAGCGATAAAGAAACCAATTCAGCAATTTCCGACGAATAGAACTGGCTGTCCCCAACCCATGCAGAGTGGAAACGACCGCGGGTTTATTCCCGGCCATGCCCGCGGCAATCACCCCGAGGGGAGTGGTGCGGTGCTGCTGGCAGTTCACCACATGGATGTCGTTCTTGTCCATGAGTCTTTTCAGACGCCAGAGCAGGGACAGGTTATGCAATCGCAAACTTTTCGGTTTAAAACCCAGATAGAGCGTCTTGATGCCGGCTGCAGGAAGGCTGTTGCGACCATCGTCTTCGCCGCTCAGATAACAGACAACGGTGCGAAACCGGGCCGGATCGAGATTCACCTGCTGGTTGAGCAGAGGGTAATCCCCCCGGTATTTATGGATCAGATGCAGGACATTGATCATGGGTCGGAACTCAAAGCCGGACAAAGAGTCGCCATGGCGTCAAGCACCTGCTCGACAGTGATCCTCGCGCCGCATTCATTATCGCGCTCGCAGGTTTTTTTGAGGCAGGGGGAACAGGGCAGATCGACTTGCAGGCGGATGTGCTTCTCGCCGCGTGGGCCGTTGCGTTTGGCGTCGGTGACGCGGTAGATGGAAACGGTCGGGGTGTCGACGGCCGCGGCGATATGCACGGGGCCGGTATCGGCGCCGACGACCAGATCGACCCGGCTCAACAGGGCGACCAGTTCCTTGAGGCTGCCACGGGGCCAGATCACCGCCTGCCCTTCGCTGGCCGCGAAAATCGCCCGGGCCGCCGTCTCTTCCTCGGCGTTCCCCCAGGTCAGAATCGGCCGGAGACCCTTTTCAGCCAACAAGGCGACCAGTTGCTCCCAGGAGTCCTGCGGCCAGAGCTTGGTTTTCCAGGTGGTGCCGTAATGCAGCACGACCAGCGGATTCCCAGTCAGACCCTCTTCCGTCAGCAGCGCCTCGATCTTCGCCAGGGCTTGCGCATCGACGGGGAGCGGCCCGGCCAGGGGGGCGGCATTGCCGCCGGGAAGACCGGCCCGGGCCAGGGCCAGGGCGCGGGCGCCGACGTGATGGTCGGCGGCGGTCAGGGGAACGCGGCGGTTGCTGGCGAGGAGATTGGGCCACTCGCGCACCCCGTCCCGGTCAAAACCGACCCGCAGCGGCGCGCCGGAAAGGAGGGTAAAGAGGCCGCTCTTGCTGTTGCCTTGCAGGTCGAGAACGAGATCGTAGCGCTCCCGGCGCAAGGTGCGGATCACTCCCAGGGTGCCGACAACGGCCTGCTTCCAGCCTTGCCGCCGCCAGGATTTCATCTCCAGCGCATGCACCCGGCGAATCAGGGGATGCCCCTCCAGCAGCGGGGCGAAGGATTTTTCCACCAGCCAGTCGATTTCCACAGCGGGATCGGCGCTCTTGAGGTAGGCCAGAACCGGCAGGGCATGGACCACATCGCCGAGGGCACTGATCTTGACGATAAGCACCTTCATCCCTTCAGCAACTCCTCGGCGGCGGCGAGCACGTCAGCCACCTCGATCGCTTCCATGCAACGGTGGTCGGTGGGACACTGACGCAACAAGCAGGGGGCGCAATCGACCGGCTTGCACACGATGCGCGACCGCTCGGACAGAGGCGAAGTGGTGGTGTGATCAGTGGGACCGAAGACCGCCACCAGCGGCACGCCGAAAGCGGCGGCGACATGCATCGGCCCGGAATCGTTGGTGATCATCAGCCGACAGCGGGAGAGCAAGGCCATCATCTCCCGTACCTGGGTCTGGCCGATGAGATTCAGGGGCTGGTGCGTCATCGCCTGCGCGATGTCGCGGCCAATCTCGATCTCGCCGGGGCCGCCGGTGAGCAGCACTCGCAAGCCGTGGGTCTCGGCCAGCCGGTCGGCGACCTCGGCGAAGCGTTGCGGTATCCAGCGTTTGGCCGAACCGTAGGCGGCACCGGGATTGACGGCGAGCCATTGGCCCCCGCCGAGCCGCGCCTCGGCCTCGGCAATTTCCTCGGCGGTGCAGGCCAGCTGCAGGGGGCCGGTCTCGCCCACGATCCCCACGCCGCTGAGCATACGCAGGTAATAGTCGGTGTGATGCAGGCGTTTTTCTGCCGCGCCGACGGGAACACCGTGGCTAAGGAGCAGTCCCCGGCCGTCACTGCGATAGCCGGCGCGACGGGGAATCCCGGCCAGGGTGGCGAGAATCGCCGCCTCGACGGCATTCTGCAGGAGGATAGCGAGATCGAAGCGCTCGCGCCGTAGTTCGCCGACGAACTTGAAAAATCCCCCCGGACCCTGATGGGCCCCTTTGCGGTCGTAGACCAACACCCGGTCGCAATCGGGATGATGGCTGAAGAGCTGCGCCACCAGCGGATTGGCCGCCACCACGATCTCGGCATCGGGAAAGTAGCGACGGACCACACCCATCGCCGGAGTGGTCATGACCGCATCGCCGATCCAGTTGGTGGAACGGAGCAGAATCCGTTTTATTTCAAGTCGGTTCAAAGGTTTCAAAAAATCCTCGCAGCACTCCCTACTCCCTACTCCCTACTCCCTACTCCCTACTCCCTACTCCCTACTCCCTACTCCCTACTCCCTACTCCCTACTCCCTACTCCCTACTCCCTACTCCCTACTCCTCACCGATTTTAGTCGCCTCATCGATGAGCATCACCGGGATGTCATCGCGGATCGGGTAGGCCAGACGGCAGGCGTTGCAGACCAGCGCCTGCTGGTCGTCACGCAGCCGCACCGGCCCTTTGCATTGGGGGCAGGCGAGGATATCGAGCAGTTCCTGTTTAATCGGCATGGTTCTCTCCTTGGCCGTCAAGCGGTCGAGATGGGCGGTCAACAGCTCGGGGCGATCAAAAGTCAATTCCAGCGGCACCTGGCAGCAGGGGACGGTAAAGTCGGCGGCGCGCAACTTGACCGCGTCCTTTTCCGTGGTCAGCAGAAGATCGCCACCAGCGGCATTAATACTGGCCAGTTCCGCCCGATTGTACGTCACATGGTCGGGAAAAGCCAAGGTTTCACTCACGGTCAACCCCTTACCCCGGAGATCGCTGAAAAACGCCTCTGGATCAGCGATGCCGGCGAAGGCGACCAGCCGTTTCCCCTGCAGGGAATCGAAGGAAAGGGATTTACCGTCCAGGGCCGTCACCCGGTCGGCAAGGCGATGGCGACTGGTCAGGACCGGCCCCGGAAGATCCGGGGGAACGGTCTCCTCATCGGCCCGGGTCAGAATGAAGAGGTCGCCGCGCGCGAGCGCCTCGGGGAACTCCCGCAGCAGTCCGGCCGGCAGAACCCGACCGTTGCCCAAGGGACGTTTCGCGTCGAGCAGGACGATATCAAGATCGCGCCTAACCGCCAGATGCTGAAAGCCGTCATCGAGGATAATCAAATCGGCGCCGAGTTCCAAGATGGCCGTCCACACCCCTTGCGCGCGCCGGGGGGCGGCGACCACGATCAGTTGCGGATTGCGCCGGGCGAGGAGCACCGGCTCGTCACCGGCGACCTCGGGGGAAAGGCGGAGTTGCCGCCCATCGCTGACCACGGCGACATCACTGGCGCCACGACCGCCGTAGCCGCGACTGACCACCGCCACCCGCCGTCCCCGCCCCTGGCAGTAACGGGCGACCCAGTCGACGGTCGGGGTTTTGCCGGTCCCGCCGACGGCGAGATTGCCGATGGAAATGACCGGGACGGGAAAATTGTGGGACCGTAAAAGGCCGCGCTGATACAACGCGACCCGTACCTGCCCTACCCGGCCGTAAAGCTCACTGAAGGGGGAAAGGACTCGATAGAGCAGATGCTGCGCCTGGGTGCGCGGCCCCTCCGTCCATACCGGTCGATACCACTGGAAAAGGGACGGCATCGGCTCAGCGCACCAGACGGTCGATGACCGCGATGGTTTTATCCGTGGCACCGGCGTTGCGTTCGAGCAGCCCGGCCCCGGACCGGCCCATGGCCGTGCGCCGCGCCGCGTCCCCGAGCAGTTGCCGCATCGCGCCCAGCAGCTCCAGTCGGTCGTTGACCATCAGCCCCGCCCCCTCATTCAGCAGCAGGCTTGAGATCTCCTTGAAGTTATGCATGTAACTTCCGAAAACAACGGGCTTTTCAACAAGTGAAGCTTCGAGAACGTTGTGCCCACCGACCGGCACCAGGCTACCGCCGACGAAAACCAGGTCGGCCAAAGCGTAAAAGGTGAGCATCTCGCCCAGGGTGTCGACCAGCAGGATCTCGCCGGGAGAAAAGGGGCTTTGCCTCTCCTCCAGGGCACTGCGCAGACCGACATCGATCCCCTGGCCGGCGAGCATCTCCCGGACGGGGCGACAACGCTCGGGATGGCGGGGAACCAGTATCAGAAAGAGCGATTCGCCCGCAGCGACCAGATCCCGATAGACGGCGGTGACGATCTCTTCCTCACCGGCGTGGGTACTGCCGGCGACCCAGATGACAGCCCCTTCGGGGAGACGAAAAGCGCCCCGCAACCGCTCCCGCTCGGCACTGTCGACGGGATGGACCTGCATGTCGAACTTGAGATTGCCGGTGACCGAAACCCGTTCCGACCGGGCGCCCATGGCGACGATCCGCTCCCCGTCGAGTTCGGTCTGCATGCAAAAGGCGTCGATCTGGTCGAGGATCGGCGCGATAAGTTTGCGGGCGAGGCGGTAGCGGGGAAAGGAGCGGTCGGAAATCCGTCCGTTCACCAGAATCACCGGAATTCCCGCTCGGCTGGCGCCGTGGATGAAGTTGGGCCAGATTTCCGTTTCGACGATAATGACGGCATCGGGGCGCACCTGACGCAGCACCCGCTGGACCACCCAGGAAAGGTCAAAGGGGAAGAAGAGACAGAGATCGACTTCGCGCAGATCCCGGGCGATCTGATGGCCGGTTTCGGTGACGTTGGAAAGAACGAGCAGATGCTCGGGATAAAGGCTCTTGAGCCGCTTCAGCAGGGGGACCGCCGCCCGCGTCTCGCCGACGGAGACGGCATGCACCCAGAGCACCTTGCGCCCGGCAACCTGGGCGAGCTGCCCCGCCGTATAGAAGCCGAGGCGCTCGCGGATGCCGCGCCGCACCTTGCCCTGGCGCCAACCCCGGAAGAGGTAGTAGGGAATCAGAACCGCCGCCGAAGCCAGCAGCACCAGGTCATACAGCAGATACACCGTATTCCTCCAGACGGGCTCGGGCCCGGCGATGGTTGTCCTCCAGCGCCGCCTGCAGACGCAGGCGGAACGCCTCGGGCTCCTCCCCTTTTTCGAAAAGCAGGGCCGGGCCGAAAGCAAAGACCCCGCGACCGAAGGGATAAGGGAGCAGAAACCGGTCCCAGGAAGCGAAGCGATGGCCGGAACTGGCAACAAAGGCCATGGGAACGACCGGCCGTCCGGAGATCCGCGCCAGCTGCACCACCCCTTCTTTGACCTGATGGCGGGGGCCTTTCGGGCCATCCGGGGTAAAGACCAGATCAAAGGGCTGCCGGGCCAACTCCACCAGTTCGCGAAAGGCCTGGCGGCCGCCGCGATTGGAGGAGCCCCGCACCGCTCCCTGACCGAACTGCTCCATGGTCCGGGCGATGAGCTCGCCATCCTTGGAGGCGCTGATGAGAATCCGCGCGCCGGGCCCGCGATAGCCCTCGACCATGAGCAGCAACTGGTCGTGCCAGAAGGCGAGAATCACCGCTTCCCCTTTGTCCCAGTAGGCCCGGGGATGTTCCTCGCCAACGAAGTCGATGCGCAGGCTGCGGCGTAACAAGCGGATGACGACGGCGGCGAGCCGGGGCGCGACGTTGAGCAACAGCCCGTCGAGGGCGGGCTTCAGATATTTTTCGCGCAGGGCGGTCAAGGCTCGGGCTGCTCCTGAAACTGCATGTCGTAAAGTCGTTTGTAAAGTCCGCCCTGACGCAGCAGTTCGGCGTGGGTGCCGACCTGCTGAATCTCGCCGTCGGCCATGACCACGATTTTGTCGGCATGCATGACCGTGGACAGACGGTGGGCGATGACGAAGGTCGTGCGATTCTCCATCAGGTTGAGCAACGCCTTCTGCACCATGGCTTCGCTCTCCGTATCGAGGGCGCTGGTCGCCTCGTCGAGAATCAGAATCGGCGCATCCTTGAGCAGGGCGCGAGCGATGCAGATCCGCTGCCGTTGCCCGCCGGAAAGGCGCGCCCCGCGATCGCCGATCTCCGTCCGGTAACCGTCGGGGGCCTGGCCGATAAAGTCCTCGGCAAAGGCCATGCGGGAGGCATAGGCAACTTCCGCATCGGTCGCCTCCGGCCGACCGTAGCGGATATTTTCAGCGATGGAACGATTGAAAAGGAAGGTCTCCTGATCGACATAGGCGATATTCGCCTTGAGGGACTTCTGCGACAGCCGTCGCAGATCGATCCCATCGATGAGAATCCGCCCCGCGCGGGGGTCGTAGAAACGGGCCAAAAGCCCGACCAGGGTCGATTTGCCCGCGCCGCTCGGGCCGACGATGGCGACCACCTCGCCGGGGGAAGCGGTGACGGAAAAGTCCTTCAGGACCGGCTCGTCGCCGTAGGCAAAATCGACATGGTCGAAGACGACCTCGCCCCGGGCCCGGCCCAGATCGACGGCATCGGGAGCATCCTTGATCTCGACCTTTTCATCGAGGACGTCGAAGACCCGTTCCGCCGCGCCGACCGCCCGCTGCACGTTATTGTTGATCTTGGTGAGCTTTTTCAGAGGGCCGTACATCATGCCGATGGCCGCGACAAAAGAGAGCAATTCCCCCTGGCTCGTTTCCCCGGAAAGGACGCGGTGCAGCCCGTACCAGACGACGGCGGCGACGCCGAAAGCGGCGAGGATCTCGATCATCGGTGCCGAGGCTGAATCGTATTTCAAAGCCTTACGCATGAAATGGTAGAAGCGGAGATTTTCATCGTAGAAACGTTTTTCTTCGACCTTTTCGCTGCCAAAAGCCTTGATCACCTTAACCCCGGAAAAACTCTCCTGCAAGACCCCGGTGAGATTACCCATGGCCCCCTGGCTCTTGCGGGTATTGTCCTTGATCCGCCGACCGATGACGGTCGCGGGGACGACGGAGAGGGGGAGCACGGAGAAGGCGAGAAGCGCCAGCCGCCAGTCCTGATAGAAGGCCAGGGCGGTCAGGCCGATGAGGGTCGAGCCTTCGCGGACGATTTCCACCAGCACATCGGCGGCGGAACGCTGCAGAATCCCCACATCGTTGAGCACGCAGGACATCAGCGAGCCGGTAGAGGAGCGCGAGTAAAAGCCGAGGGACAACGAAAGTGAATGCTGGTAAAGGTCGTTACGAATATCCTGCACCACCAACAGGCCGGCGGTCTTGATGTAATATTCCTGCACATAGCGGGATCCCCCCTTGATCACCGCGAGACCGATGACGATAAAGGGGGCGAGGTTGACCAGGGCGTAGTCCCGGGCGCCAATCACCTGATCGATGAAGGGCTCCACCAGCTTGGCCAGGGCGACATCCGAACCGGCGACGCCGAGGGAAGCGACCATGGCCAGGGCGATGCGCCAGACGTAGGGCCGGGAATAGCGCAGCAGCCGGCGATAAGAGTGGTACTGTCGTTCTTTCACTTGACGCGCCCCCGGCGAACAATCCCGCGACTCATCTCCGATGCCATCAGCGCCACCCGGCCGGAACAACCCGGCTCCCCCATTTTTTCCCGCACCCGGGAGAGTTGCTCGCGCATGCGCGCGGCATAATCCCCGTCCCTGAGCAGGCGCAGCAGTTCGGCACTCAGGTTTTCCGGCGAGGCCTCATGCTGGATGAACTCCCGCGCCACGCTCTCGCCGGCAACGATGTTGACCAGCCCGATGAAGGGCACCTTGACCAGCCGTCGACCGATGGCATAGGTCAGCGGCGCCATTTTGTAGAGGATGGCCAAAGGCGTACCGACCAAGGCGACCTGCAAGGTCACGGTGCCGGAGACACAGAGGACCGCATCACAGGCGTTGGCCACGTCGTAGATGCTCTCTTCGACCAGGGTCACGGGCAGGGCCGAGCCCGAGAGGCGCTCGGCGATGAGGGGCCGTCCCAGGGAGGGGGCGACCGGCAAAAGAAAACGGGCTCCCGGTTCCTCGCGCAGCACCGCCGCGGCCGTTGCCAGGATGGTTTCCAGGTTGTAGCGCAGCTCGTTGCGGCGGCTGCCGGGAAAAAGTCCAAGCACCGGCCCCTCCCCGATCAGCCCATGCTCGGCGCGAAACGTTTCCCGCCCCTGCCGGACCTGGGCCTCGTCCAAGAGCGGATTGCCGACATATTCGACCTCAATATCCAACCCCCGGTAGTAGTCCGGTTCGAAGGGAAGGATCGACGCCAGGCGGTCGACCAGCCGCGCGATCTTCTTCACCCGCCCTCGCCGCCAGGCCCAGACCTGCGGGCTGACGTAATAGAGGACGGGAATCCCCACCCGTTTCGCTTCGCGGGCCAGGCGCAGGTTGAAATCGGGGAAGTCGATGCAGATCAGCACATCGGGGCGATCGGCACCGTGCAGAACCCCCTTGAGGCGCTGAAAGGCCCGATAGATCACCGGGAAATGCCCGATCACCTCGACCAGACCCATTACCGAGATGCTGTCGCCGGGGATCAGGATCTCGCACCCCGCCGCCTGCATCCGCGAGCCGCCAACCCCGAAAAAGGTCAGATCCGGATCGATGGCGGCCGCCGCCCGGATGAGGTTGGCGCCGTGCAGATCGCCCGAAGCCTCGCCGGTGACGATCAGGGCTTTGCGTTTTTTATCACCGAAATACACGAAATCACTTCACCGCGTCGAGCAGAACATCACAGACCCGATGCACTTGGTCCGCAGTCAACTCGGGATACATGGGCAGGGAGAGAACCTGCTCCGCGACCTGCTCGGCCACGGGGAAGTTCCGACCCGCCCAAAGTTCGCCATAAACCTCCTGGCGATGCAGGGGAATGGGGTAATAGACGGCACAGGCGATGCCGGCGGCGGTCAGAACCTGTTGCAGTTCGTCGCGACGGGGACTGAGCACGGTGTACTGGTGGTAGACGTGCGACCCCTTGCCGTCCTCGGCGGGAGGAAGAATCGGGCTCCCCTTGAGGCGCTCGCTGTAGAGGTGGGCGTTACGGCGCCGCTTGCGGTTGTAGTCGTCGAGATGGGGAAGCTTGGCGCGCAGGACCACCGCCTGCATCTCGTCGAGACGGCTGTTGTAGCCGATAGTCGAGTGATGGTAGCGCACCCGGCTGCCGTGATTGCGCAGCACCTGCACTTTATTGGCGAAGGCATCGTTGTCGGTGACGACCATGCCGCCGTCGCCGTAGCCGCCGAGATTCTTGCTGGGAAAGAAGGAAAAACAACCGAGGTCGCCGAAGGCGCCAGATTTCTTGCCGCCATACTCGGCGCCAAAGGACTGGGCGCAATCCTCGATCAGTTTCAGGGAATATTTTTCACAGAGGGCGGCCATCGGTGCCAGGTCAGCGGGCTGGCCGAAGAGATGCACCGGCAGGATGGCGCGGGTTTTGTCGGTGATCGCCGCTTCGATGAGGTTGACGTCGATATTGAAGGTCGCCGGGTCGATATCGACGAAAATCGGTGTCCCCCCCACATAGGAGATCGCCTCGGCGGTGGCGATGAAGGTAAAGGGGGTGGTGATGACCTCGTCTCCGGGGCCGATGCCGGCGGCGCGCAGGGCCAGATGCAGGGCGTCGGTACCGGAGGCGACGCCGATGGCGTGCTTGACCCCGCAGTAGGCGGCGACTTCCTCCTCGAAGGCCTTGGCGCGCGGCCCGAGGATGAACTGGGTGGTTTCGCAGACCTCGCGGAATCCCGCCTCGATCTGTGCCTGCAACTCCCGAAACTGCCCCTTGAGATCGACCATCGGTATGTTCATGTGTTTATCCCTTTATTTCGGTTGATGCTTTCGCAAAAAACATCAAGGTGGATGGCTTCAAAAACGAACAGCGAGGCCCATCGGTGGGAGCATCGCCGTCGCATTCTTTCGCAAATTCGAATCCGCGATCAGAGGCGGGTGTTGATCTGCAGAGCGACTTCCAGAGCCCGCCGCCCATCCTCGCCGGAGACCAACGGCCGACCGCCTGTCTTCACCACTTCAATAAAGGAACGGACTTCTTCAAGCAGGGCATCGCTCTGCTCGAAACTCTTCTGCTCCATGGTGATGTTGGGCAGTCCGGGAATCATCGACTCCCCTTCCAGCTTGCGGTAAATGGCGATCTTACGCTCCTGGTAGTCGATGGAAATGTAGGCGTCGGGCTGGAAAATCCGGACCTTGCGCATCGCCTCCCGGCTGACCCGGCTGGCGGTGACGTTGGCTACGCAGCCGTTCTCGAACTGCAGGCGGGCGTTGGCGATGTCGACCTCCGAGGAAAGAACGGGAACGCCCACGGAATTCACGGTCTTGATCGGACAGCCGACAATGCTCAGGATGATGTCGATATCGTGGATCATCAGATCGAGGACCACGTTGACATCGGTCCCACGCGGTTTGAAGGGCGCCAGACGGTGGGATTCGATGAAACGGGGATTGTTGATCACCCCGCGTAAGGCCAGAATCGCCGGATTGAAGCGTTCGAGATGACCAACCTGGAAGATCCGGTTCTTTTCCCGGGCCAAGGTGACAAGCCGGTCGGCCTCCTCGACGGTCCGGGTCACCGGCTTTTCCAAAAGGACATGGCAGCCGGCGTCGAAAGCGTCGCGGGCCACCTCGAAATGGAACTGGGTCGGCACCACCACCGAGACCATATCGACCAGCGGCAGCACCTCCCGATGATCGGTGAAGGCCCTTGTCCCTACCTCGGCAGCAACCTCGGCGGCCCGCTCGGCACTGGCATCGACCACGCCGACCAGCTCCACATCGTCGAGCATGGCAAATTTCTGGGCATGGAACCGACCCAGATAACCAACCCCGATGACCGCCGCACGCAATTTACCCATGATGACTACCTCGTGACGCTTGTTGAAAAACCCTTTTTTCGAGGTTGAGGGCAACGCCGGAGATGGGCGTTTTTCATCAGCCGACTAACGGGCAACGCCCCGTTCGCTCTGCCGGATAAACTCGACGAAGACCTCGAGTTCGGGAATGTTCTCCAGTTCGGCATCAATGCGGGCCAAAGCCTCTTCCACCTTGAGTCCCGAACGGAAGACCAGACGATAGGCCTTCTTGATGACCCGCAGAGTTTCCTCGGAAAAGCCCCGCCGCTTCAGGCCGACGAGGTTGAGCCCGACGGTCTTGGCCCGATCCCCCTGAACCATGGTATAGGGAGCGACATCTTGCGCCACCATGGAACCGCCGGCGACCATGACGTGACAACCGATGCGGGTGAACTGATGAACGGCGCACAAGCCGCTGAGAATGGCGAATTCGTCAACTCGGACATGGCCGGCGAGGGTGGCGCCGTTGGAAAGGATGACCCGGTTCGCCACATGGCAATCGTGCGCGACGTGGGAATAGGCCAGAAAAAGATTGTCGTTACCGATGGTCGTTTCACCACCGCCGTCCTCGGTGCCGCAGTGCAGGGTCACGAACTCGCGCACAGTATTGCGGTCACCGATGCGCAGGCGGGTTTCGCCGCCGCGAAATTTGAGATCCTGGGGGGCGGCACCGACCGAAGCGAACTGGAAAATATGGTTGTCGCGACCGATTTCGGTGAAGCCTTCGATCACCACATGGGGACCGACGACGGTTCCGGCACCGATGACGACATGCTCACCGATGACCGAATAAGGGCCGATGCCGACACCTTCGGCAATACGCGCTCCGGGATGAACAATAGCTGTGGAATGTATCATGACGATCCTGGGCGTGAGAAGAAAACGAAACAGCGGGACGGCGGGAAGCGGTAACCAGGGAAAGGACGGAGAACGGCCCTCTCCCTAACGATCAGCGAAGGTCGCCTTCAGTTCCGCCTCGGCCACGAGAACGCCTTCCACATAGGCTTTGCCGGCAAAACAGTAGATCCCGCGCCGGCAACTGACCTTCTCCAGCTCGAAGCGCAGGGTATCTCCGGGAACCACGGGCTTGCGAAACTTGGCATTGTCGATGCCGACGAAATAGGTCACCTTGTCTTCCCCAACCTCCCCGCTGATCAGGGCAAAGAGACCGCCGACCTGGGCCATCGCTTCAATGATGAGAACGCCCGGCATGATCGGGTGCCCGGGGAAATGCCCCTGGAAGAAAGGTTCGTTGATGGTGACGTTCTTGACCCCGACGATCCGCTTGCCCGCTTCGACTTCAATGATCTTGTCGACCAGCAGAAAGGGGTAACGGTGGGGCAGGTGCTTCATGATTTCCACGGTATTCAGAACCATCTGCTTCAACTCTCCTTCATTTTATCCGTGAGCTCATCAAGCTGACGTTTGAGCCGATTGATTTCCCGGCGCAGTTCCGGAAGCTTGGCGAAGACCAGGGAGGCTTTCAGCCAGTCCTGATGGTCGATCGCCGGGGTTCCGGAAATGATCTTTTTGGACTGCACATGGCCGGCGACGGCGCCGCGCCCGCCAACAGTGACATGATCGCCGATTTTCAGATGCCCCGCCGTTCCCGATTGCCCACCGAAGGTGCAGTGACGGCCAATCTCGGTGCTGCCGGCGATCCCGACCTGGGCGACGATCACCGTGTCCTCGCCGACCACCACGTTGTGGGCGATCTGCACCAGGTTGTCGATCTTTACCCCCCGACGGATGCGAGTGACGCCCAAGGCGGCGCGATCGACGCAGGTGGCCGAGCCGATCTCCACGTCGTCCTCAATCTCGACGATACCGACCTGGGGAATCTTGAAATAGCGTTCACCATCGGGAGCGAAACCGAAGCCGTCCGAGCCGATGATGGCGCCTGGTTGGAGAATCACCCGGTGGCCGATGCGGCAACCTTCGCGGACAATGACCCCGGCATGGAGGGTACAGTCATCGCCGATAACGACATCGTCATAAATAACGACATTGGGATAGAGAATGGTGCCGGCGCCGACGCATACCCGCTCGCCGACCACGCAGCCAGGATGAATCGTCACATCGGCGGCCAGTTGCGCGCTGCCGGCGACCTGCGCTCCGGGAAGAATCCCCCGGGGAGCGGGGCGACGGACCTGCAAATGGGTCAGAACCTTGGCAAAAGCCAGATAGGGATTGTCACAGACGATCGCGGGAAGAGGACCGGAATCCGCCCCGGGAAAGAGAATCACGGCGGAAGCCTGAGTTCCCTTGAGTCCGGCGAGATGCTTCGGGGAGGCCACAAAGGTGACATCCCCGGGACGGGCGGCGCCCAAGGGCGCCACCCGGGTCACTTCAAGCTGCTCGTCGCCCACGACCTTGCCGCCGACCAGCGCGGCCAGTTCCTTCAGCGTAGCCAATACAGCCTCCCCTTTCTAGTTGCCGCCCTTCTTGTATTGCTCATCGTAGGCCTTGATCACCGCGTCGGTCAGATCGATCTGGTCGTCGGCATAGAGCAGGGAGCTTTCCGATTTTTCCAGGATCACGGTGTAGCCCTGCGCCTTACCCATTTCAGCGATCAGCTTGAGAACCTTCTCCAGGATCTGGCGGGTGTAATCCGCGTCGGAACGTTGCAGCTCTTCTTGAATATCCTTGGTGAAACGCTGGAAATCCTTCAGTTTCTGCTGGTAGTCCCGCTCTTTCTCGGCGCGCGCCTGCTCGGAAAGAAGGACCGCCTGCTTCTCCAGTTCATCCTTGAGCTTCTGCAACTCGGACTTCTTTCCTTCGATGGTCCCTTCGTAATCCTTGACCTTCTTCGAAATCGTCTCCTTGGCCGCCTTGCCCGCCTGGGAGAAGTTCAAAGCCTTCTGCAGATCGACAAAGCCGATCTTGTCGCCAGCCGCGAAAGAGGAAGTCGCCATTGCCAGGAGGCCAACCAGAATCAACCCAACCATTTTTTTCATACCAGATCTCCTTGCTCTTTAATAGAATTTGCCAATTGAAAACTCGAATTCCGAGGTATCTTCGTAGTCCATGGGGTCGAGGTTATACCCCCACTCCAGGCGCAGCGGTCCCATCGGACTCATCCAGCGCAGCCCCGCGCCGACACTGTAACGCATTTCGGAAAAATATTCCTCATCCTCACCCCAGGCGTTGCCGCCATCGAAGAACACCACCCCCTTGAGCCCCGCATCCTTGAGAATCGGAAAAAGATATTCGATGTTGAAAAAAGCGGCCTTGTCGCCACCGGTGAACTCGTCGTTGGCCAAATCGTAGGGACCGACTTCGCGGCTCTTGAAGCCGCGCAGGGAGTTGAGGCCGCCGAGGTAAAAGCGTTCGTCGACGGGGATCTCCTCGCCGCCGAGTTGCGAGATATAGCCGACCTGGCCGTGGACGGAAAAGACCGTGCTCCAGAAAACCGGCCAGAAATGGCGGTAGTCGGCGATGTACTTCACGAACTTCTCGTCGCCGCCGAGTCCGGCGAATTCGACGGAACCTTCCGCGACATAACCGGTCGTCGGGTCCATGTGGTAATCGGTGGTGTTGCGGGTGAAGGAAGAGAGTAACGAAGAAACCAGGACCTTGCCTTTGGCTTCCTCGTCCTTGAGGGTCTGAGTCGCCGTATCGTCGACGTCGGAGATTTCCTTCTGCTCAAGACGATAGGTGAAGAAGGCGCGATTGTCCTCCCCCACCGGAAAACCGAGCTTGACCGCGCCGCCGGTCGCATCGCGGGTGAAGTCGTTCCATTCGCGGTTGGTCCGATAGAGATCGAAACCGAGCGCCAGGTTCATGTCGAGAAAATAGGGGTCGAGCAGGCCGATCTGATAGGTCGTGCTCTTGCCGCCGAAGGAGCCGGCCAGGTTAAGTTTCCAGGATTTACCCAGGAAGTTGTCCTGGGAGATGGAGCCCTGGCCGATGACGCCGTCCACCGAGGAATAACCGGCGCCGAGACTGAAGGTTCCGGTCGGACGCTCCTTGACGTCGACATTCACCTCCATATGAGAATCATCCGTCCCCTTTTTGTTGGTGAGGTTGACCTCCTCGAAGAAACCGAGATTGTTCACCCGGCGCCGACTGTCCTTGAGCTTGGAGGCGCTGTAAAGCTCACCTTCGGTAACCTTCAGCTCACGGCGGATGACCTTGTCGCGGGTCTTGGTGTTGCCGGCGATGTTGATGCGATCGATGGTAACCTGGGAACCCTGCTCGACATCGTAGGCGACATCGATGAGCAGGCGCTCGCCATCAACTTTGGTCACCGGCGTCACGTTAACGTAGGCATAGCCCTGATCAGCATAGAGATCGCTGATAGCCGTCACGCTTTCGCGCAGCAGCTTGCGGCTGAAAACCTCCTCCTCCTTGAGCAGGGACAGGTTGAGGATATCCGCCTTGTCCTTGAGCAGATCCCCATTGACATCGAGTTTGCCGACCTTGAACTGGGGTCCTTCCTCGACCTCGATGAGGATATCCATGTGCTTGTTGTCGTCCGTGAGCTTGGCATGGCGCTGCCGCACCTTCACCCGCACATGGCCGACATTGTAGTAGAGATCGGCGACCCGTTCCAGGTCGTCCTTGAGCACGTCCTCGTTGAACTTGCCGCGCCCGGTCATCCAGGACAGAAACCAGCGCTCCCGGGTTTCCATGGCCTTGCGCAACTCTTTGTCGGTGAAGACGGTGTTGCCTTCGAAGCGGATGAGATCGACCAGAACCTTGTCCCCCTCCTTGACGTCAAAGGTGACGGTCGCCTCGTTGCGGTCGTCGATCTCGACCCGGGAGGTGATTTCCGCGGCGTGGTAGCCTTCCTCGCGATAGGCTCCGCGCAAAGCTTCGACGCTTTTGTCGACCAGCGCCGGATCGTAGATGTCCGGGGTTTTCACTACCGCCAGGCCGCGCAGCTTGTCCACCGAGAACTCGTCGTTGCCGGCGAATTCGACTTTGCGCACCAGGGGGCGTTCCACCACGCGGTAGATGAGCAGAACCGCGCCCTCTTGCTCTTCGATCTCGGCGCCGACATCCTTGAACCGGCCCATGCCGAAGATGGCCCGCAAGTCCCGGTCGACCGTCTCTGGCTCATAGGCCGCGCCGGCCTTGGCCGCAAGCAGTGCTCGGATTGCCGACTGTTCGACCCGAACGGCTCCCTCGATGCGAACCTCGCCGATGGTCGTCGCGGCGGACCAGGCAAGGGATGGCAACAGCAGCAGGATTGTCAGCAGTCGTAACAGCATTCAAGATCTCCAGGAGAAGCGTAGCAAGATAAAAATCGCGGTATTATAAGTTAATCCATGGCGCCGTGCAAACCAAAAACCGGCAAGATCATCGGCGCCGTTAGCGGGAGCTCAAGAAGCCAGACGCCCGTCGACCATGTGCAGCACCCGGTCGAGACGGCCGGCCAGGGTTTCGCTGTGGGTCACCACCACCATGGTCAATTCCCGGGCCTGGTGGATCTCGTCGAGCAGGCGAAAGATATCGCCGGAAGTGCCGCTGTCCAGGTTGCCCGTCGGTTCGTCGGCCAACAGCACCCGCGGCGACATGACCAGGGCGCGGGCAATGGCCACGCGTTGCTGCTCGCCACCGGAAAGCTGCCCCGGCTTGTGCTTGAGCCGGTGGCCGAGGCCGACCTCCCCGAGCAATTTCGTCGCCATGGGGATGGCTTCGCGGAAACTCTTGCGCGCCACCAATGCCGGCATCATGACGTTTTCCAGGGCGGTGAACTCGGGGAGGAGCTGATGGAACTGGAAGACGAAGCCGACGGTGCGGTTGCGGAAACCGTCGAGGGGCGCCCCCTTGAGAGCGAAGATATCCTCCCCGTCGAACCGTACCGTCCCCGAGGTCGGCCGGTCGAGGGCACCGAGGATGTGCATGAGGGTGGTCTTGCCGGCTCCCGAGGTGCCGACCACGCCGACCCGCTCCCCTCGCTCGATACGGAGGTCGATGCCGCGTAAGACCTCGACGCGCCCGTCGATGGTACCGAAACTTTTGTTCAGTCCTTGCGCTTCTATCACGTCAGTTCTCGCTCACTCATAACGCAGCGCCTCGGCGGGGTCCATGCGCGCCGCCCGCCAGGCCGGGTAAATGGTAGCCAACAGGGAGATACTCATGGCGACGATGACCACAGCGATCACATCCTGGGAATTGACCACCGAAGGGAAGTGATCCATGCCGTAGACCGCCTGGTCGAAAATACGCAGGCCGAAGGTCCCCTCGATCCACTTGATGATCGGGTCGGCATTCTTCGCCAGCAGCAGACCGAGGGCGGTCCCCAGGGAGGTGCCGAGGGTGCCGATGATGCAGCCTTCGAGTACGAAGATGGCCATAATGCTCCGCGAGGTCGCCCCAACCGAACGTAGTATGGCGATATCCTTATGTTTTTCCATGACCACCATGATCAGGGTGGTGGCGATGTTGAAGGCCGCTACGAGCACGATGATGCCGAGAACGATGAACAGGCCAAGCTTCTCCAGCTTGAGAGCCGAGAGGAAAGAACCGAAGAGATCCTCCCAGGAACGCACCACATGCGGATAGGCGAAGACGCCGCGCAGCTCCTGAGCCACCGACGTGGCGTGGTCGAAGGAATCGACCTCGATCTCGATCCCGGAAACCCGTTCCCCGGCGTCGATCAGCAGTTGCGCCTGGGGCAAAGCCATATAGGCGTAATAGGTATCGAGAAAACCGCCGCGCCGGCTGGTGATGGCCACCACCCGGAAGGGTTTCATTTTGGGGATCATGCCGAAGGGGGTGATGGTGAACATGGGCGGAATGACGTTGATCACATCCCCCACCGCCACGGCAAGAGTGGCCGCCGTATCGATACCGATGACCAACCCGGGCAGCCCCTCCCCTTCCGTGAAGACCAGGTCCTGCACATCCCGGGCATCGACGGTGAGAAAAGGCTGATCGAAGACCTTATTGCCCCGTTCCACCCCTTTGACGCTCACCGCCGCCACGTTGTTGCGCGACAGGAGCATCGCCTCCTTCGAGACGTAGGGGCGGGCCTCCTTGATCCGCGGCGAGGCGGCCAGCGCCTGCTCGATCAACTGCGGATAGCCGGAGATCTCCTCGCCGTGCTTCTGGACGAGGATGTGAGGGATGTTGCCGAGAATCTGCTGACGGACGCCGTCGTGGAAGCCGGTCATGACCGCGAGAACGACGATCAGAGCCGCCACCCCGAGGGTCACGCCGGCAATGGAAATGAATGAAATGACCGAGATAAAGGTCTGCTTGCGCTTGGCCCGCAGGTAGCGCAGACTGACGAACCACTCGTAACCCATGAATATTTCCGTGAAGGGTGAGGAGTAAGGGGTGAGGCGACAGGAAAAGGGTCACCCCCTTCCCCTCACGCCTCACCCCTCACTGTAATTACTTGCTTTCCGGACGCAGTTGGGGAAAGAGGATCACGTCGCGGATCGAAGCGGAGTCGGTGAGCAGCATGACCAACCGGTCGATGCCGATCCCCTCCCCGGCCGTAGGGGGCATGCCGTATTCGAGGGCGCGGATGTAGTCCTCGTCCATGGCGTGGGCCTCCTCGTCGCCAGCCTCCTTCTCGGCCAACTGCTTGATGAAGCGCTCCTTCTGGTCGAGGGGATCGTTGAGTTCGGAGAAGGCGTTGGCCAGTTCGCGCCCGACAATGAAAAGCTCGAAGCGGTCCACTACCTCGGGATTGGCCTCGTTCTTCCGCGACAGGGGGGAAACTTCCGTGGGGTACTCGGTGATAAAGGTCGGCTGCCAGAGCCTGGGCTCGGCTACCGCGTCGAAGAGTTCGGTGAGCAGTTTGCCGTAGCCGATGTTTTTGTCAAATTCCAGGCCGAGGGACTGGGCGTAAGCGTAGGCGCGGTCGCGGTCTTCCAGCACTGCCGGATCGACCTGGCCGTACTTGATGATCGCTTCCTTAACCGTGAGCCGGTCCCAGGGGGGAGTCAGGTCGACGCTCTTGCCGCCGTAGGGGATGACCAGGTCGCCGCAGACCTGCTTGGCGACATGACAGATCAGCTCCTCGGTGAAATTCATCAGGTCGTGGTAGGTGGAGTAGGCCCGGTAGAATTCCATCATGGTGAATTCGGGGTTGTGCTGAATGGAAATCCCCTCGTTGCGGAAATTGCGGTTGATCTCAAAGACCCGCTCGAAGCCGCCGACCACCAGTCGTTTGAGATAGAGCTCCGGCGCGATGCGCAGGAAAAGATCCATCTTCAGGGTGTTGTGGTGGGTGACGAAGGGCTTGGCGGTGGCGCCGCCGGCGATGGGCTGCATCATCGGCGTCTCGACTTCAAGAAAGTCGTGGCGGACCATGAATTCGCGGATCAGGCTGATAATCCGGCTGCGCTTGAGAAAAACCTCGCGCACGCCGGGATTGACGATCATATCAAGATAGCGCTGGCGATATCGGGTCTCCACGTCGGTGAGGCCGTGCCACTTCTCCGGCAGCACCTGTAACGACTTGGTCAGCAGACGCAGGGCATCGGCGCGCAGGGAAAGCTCGCCGGTCTTGGTCCGGAAAGGGGTACCGGAGAGGCCGACGACATCGCCGAGATCGAGCTTGCGAAAGATCGCGAAGGCCTCTTCGCCGATATTATCCCGACCGACGTAGACCTGCAGGCGCCCCTTGCGGTCCTGAATCTGGATAAAGGCGGCCTTGCCGAAATCGCGCCGGGCCATAATCCGGCCGGCAACGACGTAGCGCTTATCGCAGCCTTCCAGGGCGGCGGCATCATCTTCTTCGTGGGCGGCAGCCACCTCTTCCGAGGTATGCGCCACGGGAAAATCGTTGGCGTAGGGGTTGATCCCCGCGCCCCGCAACTCATCGAGCTTGGCCCGCCGCTGCAACAAAATATCGTTCAGATCTTCCATAATATTCATACCTTTCATCCCGACTTCACAAGCGGGCTACCTTATACCCCGCACCCGGGCAAGTCAAGGGCAATCCCGCCCGCAAGGGGCGGATTCGGCTAGTTGCGACTCAGCAAATAAGCCTCGATAAAAGCATCGATATCGCCGTCGAGGACGGCATCGGTATTGCCCACCTCGTAGCCGGTGCGATGGTCCTTGACCAGCCGGTAAGGGTGGAGCACGTAGGAACGGATCTGGCTACCCCAGCCGATCTCCTTCTTCTCGCCGGAAATAGCCGCCGACTCCTCTTCCTTCTTGCTCACCTCCAGTTCGTAGAGGCGGGCCTTGAGCTGTTTCATCGCCACCGCCCGGTTCTTGTGCTGGGAACGCTCGTTCTGGCAGGCGACGACGATGCCGGTCGGCATGTGGGTGATGCGGATCGCCGATTCGGTCTTGTTGACGTGCTGGCCCCCGGCGCCGCTGGAGCGATAGGTGTCGACCTTGAGATCCTTCTCGTTGATCTCCACTTCGATATCGTCCGACAGTTCGGGAAAGACGAAGACCGAGCAAAAAGAGGTATGGCGGCGGGCGTTGGTGTCGAAGGGAGAAATCCGCACCAGCCGGTGAATGCCGTTTTCGGCGCGCAGGAAACCGTAGGCGTAATCCCCCTCGACGTTAAAGGTCACCCCCTTGACTCCCGCCTCATCCCCGGGCTGATAATCGGTGATCTCGGTCTTGAAGCCCTTACGCTCACAGTAACGCAGATACATGCGCAACAGCATCTCCGCCCAATCCTGGGCCTCGGTACCACCGGCGCCGGCATTGATGCTGAAAATGGCGTTATTGGCGTCGTGCTGGCCGGAGAGCATGCGGGCAAACTCCATCCGGCCGATGCGCTGTTCCAGAACCGGCAGCAGCTCACGCACCTCGTCACGGGTCGCCTCGTCCTGCCCTTCCTCGCCCAATTCGACGAGAACCTGAAGGTCCTCCAGTTCCTGGCGGGCCTGACGGTAATCCCCGACGATTTTTTGCAGGGAATTTCGCTCCTTCAGGATGTCCTGGGTGCGTTCTCCCTGATTCCAGAACTCCGGCTTGGCGATTTCCGCCTCCAGTTCGGCAACCCGCTCCTCTTTGACCTCAACGTCAAAGATACCCCCTCAGCTCATTGAGCTTGTCTTGGAGAAGGGTCAAGGACTCTTTTTCATCACGAAACATGTATGCGGTCTCCTTGAACGGTTAAATAATAAATGGGCGGGGAGTATAACGAGATCCCCGCCGTTCCTCAAGTTTTCTTGCTGCGGCCGCACGGTTCAGGGATAGCGCCGACGGGTGCGAAGCAGCCAGTAAGTAGCCAGCGCGCAGAGCAAAAGGGCCGGCAATTCGCCGATGCGCTGGTAGAGGGTCGGTTCCCCGCCGAGAACAACCTTGCCGCGGACCACAGCCGGGGTAAAAAGTTCCGACTGGGCAACAATCCTGCCTTGCGGATCGATCAGAGCGGAGATCCCGGTATTGGCCGCCCGCGCCACCCACAGACGATTCTCTACGGCGCGGAAGCGGGTCATGGCCAGATGCTGGTAAGGAGCCGAAGAGCGCCCGAACCAGGCGTCGTTAGTGATGTTCACCAGCAGGCCGCTGCCACTGCGGGCGTAATCCCGCGCCAGCTCGGGAAAGATCGCCTCGAAGCAGACGAGCACGCCGAGTTTGGCATCTCCCATCGGCAGAGGGTTGACCGTCCCCGGGGAGAAGTCGCCGATCCCCGAAACCAGCTTGTCGATAAAGGGGAGAAAACGCCCGAGGGGAACATACTCGCCAAAGGGGACGAGGTGGACCTTGTCGCTGCGGCCAAGAACCGCACCTTCGGGGGAGAGGAGAAAGGCGCTGTTCAGGTAGCGGTAGGAACCCAATCCCGCCTCGTAGGCGGGGCTGCCGAAGAGCAGATAGCCGCCGGCGGCACGGGCCACCTCCGTCACCTGGGTGGAAAGCGGACTGGGCTCCTGAAAATAGAAAGGGGTGGCGCTCTCGGGCCAGACGATCAGATCGGGAACGCCGCCGGCGGCCGCCTCCCGGGACAGCTCCCGGTAGATATCGACGGTCTTCTGTTGATTGTCCGGATCCCATTTCACCGACTGGTCGATATTCCCCTGGATCAGCGCCACTTCCAACGTCGGAGCGGAAGCGTCGAGGGGCTCGCGCAGGCGCCAGGAACCGTAGGCGAAAGCGCCGGCCAGCAGCAGGATCCCGACGACCCCGCCGCTGCGGGAAATGGGGGCCGAACTGCGCTGGCGCAGGGCCGACCCGAGCTGAAAGACCAGGACATTGACGAAGACGAGCAGAAAGCTGAGGCCGTGGACGCCGAAGAGGTCGGCAACTTGCAGCAGAACCTCCCGGTTCTGCTGGGAATAGCCGAGACTCGCCCAGGGGAATCCGCTCAGCAAAAAGGAGCGCAGGAATTCGAGGACGACCCAGACGACCGGCAGGGTCAGCAGATACGAGAGGCCGAGCTGCTCGCGAAAACGGCAAACCGCCCAGGTGGCGACACCAAAGTAGAGGGCCAGATAGGCCACCAACAACACATAGGCGACGAGGGAAAAGAGCGGGTGCATCCGGCCGTAGGTGGTCATGACGATGTTCAGCCAGTAGAGCACCAGAGCGAAAAAGGCACAACCGGCCACGAAGCCGGAACGAAAAGGATGCCGGTGCATCACCGTCAGCAGCGGCACCAGGCCGACCCAGGCCAACCAGGAAAAATCCGGGCGGGGAAAGGCCAGCGCCAAGAGCAGCCCGGAAAGCAAGGGCAAGGCGGCAGTTTTCCCCCAGGACAGCCGTTTCATCAGGAAGCATCTTCCTCGGGCGCCTCGGGCTCGGCGCGACGCACCCGCACCTTGCGGATCTTGCGGGAGTCACACTCCACCACCGTCATGCGCAGCCCGCCGTCGCGGATCTCCTCGTTGGCCTGGGGCACATGACCGAAGAGGTTGAAGAGGTAGCCACCGACCGTATCGAACTTCTCCCGGGGGATTTCGATATCGAAATAATCCTCCAGCTCCTCGATATTGAGACGGCCGTCGACCAGGACGACACCAGGAGATTCCTCCACCAATTCATCCTCTTCGAGATCGTATTCGTCCTGGATGTCGCCGACGATCTCCTCGATCAGGTCCTCAATGGTAATCAGCCCCGACGTGCCGCCGTATTCGTCGATGGCGATGGCCATGTGCACCCGTTGGGTGCGGAATTCCTGCAACAACTCTTCGATCTGCTTCGTTTCCGGGACGAAATAAGGGGTGCGCATGATCTGCTCGATATGGAAATCCTCATCCCGACAACCCCAGATACGCAGCAGATCCTTGGCGTAGATGATGCCGACGATGCGGTCGGCGGTCCCCTCGTAAATGGGCAGGCGGGAATGCCCCGAAGAGATGATCGCCGCCAGCAGCTCGCTGAGGCTGGTGCTCATGCTGCAGCAGACCATGTCGATGCGCGAGACCATGACTTCACGCACGATCGTCTCGCCGAATTCGAAGATCGAGTGGAGCATCTCCCCCTCGTCCTCGTTGATGATCCCCTCTTCCTCCGACTCCTCGATCAGATCCTGCAAATCCTTCTCGCTCATGACCCGACGCCGGCCACTCAGCAGCCGCGCGATCCCCCCGAACCATGAAGACCGTCTGTCACTCGCACTGTCGTCGTCCAAAAATCCGTTCCTCCCTGGATAAAATAAAGTAAAACGCGGCGCTCCCCGCGGCCGGACAGGCCATCCAGCCAAAGGATGCCGCGCGAGTTCCCCTACATCAACAGATAGACGAGAAGCGTCATCGCCACACCGAGGGCGCCGCCAGCCACCACTTCCCCGGCGCTGTGAATCCCCAGCAGCAGTCGACTGTGGCTGACCATGACCGCCAAAGCCAGGGTCAGCAGGGACAAAAGGGCGCCGACCCCGGAGAGGATAATGGCGGTGGCGATGGCGAAGGAAACCGCCGCGTGGCCGCTCGGCAAGCCGCCGTGCAGCGGCGTCCCCCGTCCGAAAAGGGCCTTGAGCAGCACCACGACGATGGTCGTGATCAGCACCGAGATGACCGGAAACTCTCCGGGCGGGCGACCCAACTGGTCGAGCTGCCCGCCCAGCACCGGCAAAATGTAGCGGGACAGGGCGAAAAAACCCATCACTACCGCGCCGATACTGGCCACCAACACCGCGCCGGCGGCGACATCCTTGGCCTGCTTGGCCAGGGGATGGTAGCCGGGCGAGACCAGGTCAACCACTACTTCCAGAGCGGTGTTGACCAGTTCGGCGAAGAGCACCAGGGTGACGGCAAAGGCCAGAAGGATGAATTCGAGGGCCGACAGGCCCAGACAATGGGCGAAGAGCAGGACCGCCAGCGCCGCCAGGAAATGCCAGCGCATGTGGCGCTGGGTGCGTGCGGTCCAGAGAATCCCCTCGATGGCGCAGTTGACGCTCTGCAGCCAGTTCGCGGGCTTGATCGGATCACGCGGCGCCTCGCTCATGGCGCGAGGAATTCCTCGTGCAAGAGGGCGAAGATTTCCCGCTCCCGTGCTTCCATGCGCTCGGCCTCGGCGGCACCGCTGCGCTCATGATCATAGCCAAGCAGATGGAGAATGCCGTGCAGCAGCAGAAAGACCAGCTCATGCTCGTAGGGAATGCCGGCTTCGGCGGCGTCCCTCGCTGCCGTCTCGGCGGAAATCACGACGTCGCCAAGCAGCTCGGGGCAGAGATCCCCTCCCTCCCCCTCGCGCATGGCAAAGGAGATGACGTTGGTCGGCTTGTCCCGCTGCAGGTAGTCGCGATTGATAATCCGGATTTCGGCATCGTCAACGACCAGGATCGACAGTTCGGCCTCAGGACATCCCGAGACGCTTAAGATCCTCCGTGCTACTTTTCGCAGGAACAGCTTCCTTACCTTTTGCTTCTTTTGCCGGGTCTCGATCTGAATCTTCACCGTTCTTCCTCTTGGCGGCATCCTTGTCCCGTTCCTTGTAAGCCGGTTCCGGGTAATCGATGCGATGGTGGAAAATCCCTGCCAGAATCCGGTTGAAACTTCTGGCGATGCCATGCAGGTCTTTCAAGGTCAACTCACACTCGTCGAGCTGACCGTCGATAAAAATGTTGTTGATGATTTTCTGCACCATCCCCTGAATCCGTGCCGGGGTCGGCTCGGCGAGGGTGCGGCTGGCTGCCTCAACGGCATCGGCGAGCATGATCAGCGCCGCCTCGCGGGTCTGCGGCTTCGGCCCGGGATAGCGGTAATCCCGTTCGTCAATCGCAGGCATCCCCGGCTCGACCTTATTCTTGGCTTTGTCATAAAAGAATTTCATCAGCGCCGTGCCGTGATGCTGGCGGATGATGTCGATGAGCGGTGCACCGAGCTTGTTTTCCCGGGCCAGTTCCACCGCGTCCTTGACGTGGGACATGAGGATCAGCGCGCTCATGGAGGGGGCAAGTTTGTCGTGTTTGTTCTCCTGGCCGTTCATGTTCTCAACAAAATAGAGGGGCTTGCGGATCTTGCCGATGTCGTGATAGTAGGCCGCCACCCGCGCCAGCAGGGGATTGGCGTTGATCGACTCGGCGGCGGCCTCGACCAGGTTGCCGACGATCACCGAATGGTGATAGGTGCCGGGCGCCTGAATCATCAGCTCGCGCAGCACCGGCGTATTCATATTCGCCAACTCCAGCAGCTTGATGTCGGTGGTGTATTCGAAGAGATGTTCCACCAGGGGGATGGTCCCGGTGACGAGCACCGCGCAGAGAAATCCGCTGGCCAGGCCGAAGCCGAGCTTGTAGAGAATCTGTACATCGAAGGCTTGCCCGCTGATCAGATAGAGGCCGACAATCATCAGCATATTGACCAGCGACAGATGGAAACCGGCGCGGTAGAGGGTCGTGCGCTGTTTACAGTGCCGCACCCAGTGGGCGGCGGTAACGCTGCCGGCGAGGGCGTAGACGCTGATATAGAGGCTGTAGCCAAAGAGTGCCCCGAGCAGCAGCGACGAGAGGATGGCGAAGACAAAGGCCACTTCGGAGTTGAGGACGATACGCGCCAGCATCGCCCCGAAGGCGAAGGGCAGCACATAATAGTAGCTGTTCGAATCGATGTAGGGAAAGGCACTTTCCAGCGCCGAGGAAACGAAAACCCCGAGCTTCACCAGCACGAAGAGAACAATGAAGTTCACCACCAGAAAGAGCAGATCACGATTGTTCGGTGCATACTTGCGAATATTGACCCGGGCGAAGCGGTGGGTAGCGAAAAAGAGGACGACGATCGACAGGAAGAACCCGACCCCGGTGACCAGGGTGTTGGAGTGGCTGCCGAGTTCGCTGAGACCGCGCAGCTTCTTGATCTGCTCTTCGGTAACCCGCTCCCCCTCGCGAACGACCATCTCCCCCTTCTTGACCTGAAAGAGCACCGGCTTGACCTCTTCACGGGCCATCTGCTTGCGTGTCTCGGTCTCGTTCTTGTTGAAGGTCAGGTTGGGGCTGACCAGTTTGATCGCCAGCGCCTGGATCAGCCGCCGCTGGACACGGGACAGCTCAAGGGGACGAATTTCTTCACGCATGCGGTCCTGGGCGTTGCCCACCCCGAGCACCTGCTGCGGTTGGGCTACCACCTGCTCCTGACGGGAGTGGAGATCGCGAACGAGGATGCCGTGCTTGGCCTCCCCCTGAAAAAGTTGCAGGTTGCCAACAACCCGCCCCTCCAGGGCGGCGATCACCGCTTTGCGGACGGGGGCCAGGTCGAGAGGTTCCACCGTTTCCCGCACGGCCAACTCATCCCTGAAGGCCCTCAGGACGTCCTGATCCTCCGGGGTCAGTTCGATTTCGAGAAAATCCTCCAGATCGTCGACCAGAGTCTCCGCCCCCGGCGCATCCAAAACCGTCTGCTGGATAAGCTCCAGGCCCTGCGCCAGCTTCTCGGCGGCCGACTGCCCCGCTCGGGAATCGTAGTCGTAAAGGGGCAACACCGCCCCTTCGGCCTCGATCCGCTTGTTCTCCGTGAGCACCAGGTCAGGGATGAGGAGATCGCGGGGAGCCTTCACATCCCGGGTAGCGATATCCCCCGGGGAATAATAATCAGGGATGAAGCCCCCCTTGGGGACGATGATCAGGGTCAGAAAAAGCGCCAGCAAAACCAGCATCAGGTAACGCTGACTCCGCTCTTCCCGCCAAAAAGACTTGGCGGCGCCTTTCGTCTTGCGACTAGGACTATCGGATTTGCTATCGTTTTTACTCATGTCGGAGAATTGCTCGATGAAGGCGTGAGACTCTCGCCGGCGGCGGGCCGGTGACGCTCATAAGCCTGGATGATGGTTTGTACGATGGGATGGCGGACCACGTCGCGGTCACTGAAATAGTTGAAGACGATCCCCTCGACGCCGCGCAGCACCTCGGTCGCCTCGACCAGCCCGGAGCGGCGGCCGGTCGGCAGGTCGATCTGGGTGACATCGCCGGTGATTACCGCCCGGCTGCCGAAGCCGAGACGGGTCAGGAACATCTTCATCTGTTCGGTGGTGGTGTTCTGCGCCTCGTCGAGAATGACGAAGGCGTCATTGAGGGTACGGCCGCGCATGAAGGCCAGGGGAGCGACCTCGACCACGCCGTTGGCGATCAGGGCCTGCCCCTTGTCGAAATCCATCATATCGTAAAGGGCGTCATAGAGGGGGCGCAGATAGGGGTTGACCTTTTCGGCCAGGTCGCCAGGGAGAAAACCGAGCTTCTCCCCCGCCTCCACCGCCGGCCGCACCAGCACGATGCGGCTGACTTCTTTTTTGGCCAGAAAAGAGACGGCCATGGCCATGGCCAGATAGGTCTTGCCGGTCCCCGCCGGACCGATGCCGAAGACCACGTCATGTTTGCGAATGGCGTCGACGTAGGCCTTCTGCGCCAGGCTCTTGGGAGCTATGACCTTCTTGCGGGTGGAAACGAAGATGGTGTCGAGAAAGATGTCGCGTAGATGAGCCCGGGAATCGGCAGAAAGGATGCGTGTCGCGTAATCGAGGTCGGCAGGCGACACCATATACCCGGCCTTGAGCAGGCCGTGGACTTCTTCGAAGAGGCGCCGGGCGAGAAGCACCTGGGCATCGTCCCCTTCGATGGTCAACTCGCTCCCGCGGGAGCCGACGCGCACCCCGAGCATCCGCTCAACGAGTTTAAGATTGCGGTTCTGCTGACCGAACAGCAGATTGGCCAATTGCGTGTCTTCAGCCTGAAAGTTGTCGCGCATGCGCTCCTGAATCAACCCTTGCCACAATAGCGGAATGCCTGAAAATAGAGGCAGACTTTAACATCTTCCCCAAGGCAAAGCAATTTCTTTCCCGGCCTCTTTCCCGGCCTGTGCTCTTGCGCCCGCACCACGGCGAAGGAAAAGAGGGTTTCAATTTTGGCATCTTGTGCTATAAGTAACCCGCCCGCCGGGGGCGAGGCGTTTTAACGCAACCTTTCATTCCTTGCAAGGGGGTCTTACATGAGCGAAATCATTGACATCTACGCCCGGGAAATTCTCGATTCGCGGGGCAATCCGACGGTTGAAGTCGAAGTCTTCCTCGAAAGCGGCGTTATGGGTCGCGCGGCGGTGCCGAGCGGCGCTTCCACCGGCGAGCGCGAGGCCCTGGAGCTGCGCGACGGCGACAAGTCCCGCTACCTGGGCAAAGGCGTACTCAAGGCGGTGGAGAACGTCAACGAAGTCATCGCCGAGGCGTTGATCGGCTGGGAAGCCTCCGATCAGGCCGGCATCGATCGCAAGCTCCTCGAGCTGGACGGCACCGAAGTCAAAAGCAACCTCGGCGCCAACGCCCTGCTCGGCGTCTCCATGGCCTGTGCCAAGGCCGCCGCCGAAGACGCGGGGCTGCCCCTCTATCAGTACATCGGCGGCGCCAACGCCAAGGAACTCCCCCTGCCGATGATGAACATCATCAACGGCGGCGCCCACGCCGACAACAACGTCGACATCCAGGAATTCATGATCATGCCCGCCGGCGCCGACTCCTTCAAGGAAGCGCTGCGCATGGGCGCGGAAATCTTCCATGCCCTCAAAAATGTGCTCAAGGCCAAGGGCTACAATACCGCCGTCGGCGACGAGGGCGGCTTCGCCCCCAACCTGAAGAGCAACGAGGAAGCCCTACAGGTGATCATGGAGGCGATCAAGGCCGCCGGCTACAAGCCGGGAGAAGACGTGCTGCTGGCGCTGGACGTGGCTTCCTCCGAACTTTTCAAGGATGGTAAATACCGCCTCGAAAACGAGAAACAGCCGGTCAAGACCGCCCAGGAGTTGGTCGATTTCTACGAGGATCTGGTCAACCGCTATCCGATCATCTCCATCGAAGACGGCATGGCGGAGAACGACTGGGATGGCTGGAAGCTGATGACCGACCGCCTCGGCAACAGAATCCAGATCGTCGGCGACGACCTCTTCGTTACCAACACCAAAATCCTCAAGCAGGGCATCGAAAAAGGGATCGCCAATTCGATCCTGATCAAGGTCAACCAGATCGGCACCCTCACCGAGACCCTGGAAGCCATCGAAATGGCCAAACGGGCCGGCTACACCTGCGTCATTTCCCACCGCAGCGGCGAAACCGAGGACACCACCATCGCCGACCTGGCGGTCGCGACCAACGCCGGCCAGATCAAGACCGGTTCCCTCTGCCGCACCGACCGCATCTGCAAATACAACCAGCTGCTGCGCATCGAGGACGAACTGGACGACGTCGCCCTCTTCAGCGGCAAGGACGTTTTCTACAACCTGCGCAAGCGCTAGTCCGCAAAATCCGCTTGACGAAAAAACCCGCCGGGAACTCCCGGCGGGTTTTTTCGTTTTCTGAAGACCGACGAAACAGGGCGACGACTCCTAGCCCTTCAGTCGCCGCAGATCCTCGATCACCTTGCGGCTCGCCTCGCGGCGCTGCTCCATGGCATCGAAGATGCGCCGGATCATGTCACTGACCGAGGCGACCGCCTCTTCGATGTTCTGGGTATTACTCTTCTGACGGTCGGTGGCCAGCGCCATGTCGTCCGTCATGTTCTTCACTTCCTCGATGGAATGAACGATGTTACGGGTGCCGTCGGCCTGTTCCCGCGAGGCCGTGGAGATATGGCTGGACATCTCGCCGACCCGTTCGATGGAGGCGGTAACCGACTCGACGCTGCGTGACACTTCCTGGGTCGCGCCGCGGATGTCCCGGGTCATGGCCATGGCCGTCCCGGCGCTGGAGAGAATCTGCCCGAGGGACTCGTCCATCCCTTCCCCGAGCACCATCCCCTCCTGCACCAGAGTGCGGGTCTTGGTGATGTGCGCCACCGACTCGCGGGTATAGTCCTGCAGTTCCTCGATGATGCGGGTGATGGCGCCGGTCGATTGGGCGGTTTCCTGGGAAAGGGCGCGCACCTCGTCGGCGACCACACCGAAGGAACGACCATGTTCGCCGGCCTGGGCGGCGATGATAGCGGCATTGAGAGCGAGCAGATTGGTCTTTTGCGTCACTTCGGTAATCACCGTGGTGATGGTGTTGATCTCCTCCCCCTTGAGGGACAGCAGTTCGATGGTCTTGACCGCCTCCTCGACCGCCTGGGAAATCCCCTGCAGACCAGCGATCACCCCGGTGACGGCACGGGCGCCGCTTTCCGCCTTGGCCTTGACCGTTTCGGACATTTCGTGGGAACGGGCGCCGCTCTCCTCCACCGACTTGATGGTGGCGGCGATCTCGGTCATGGCGGCGATGGAATTCTCCATAAAATCGGAGAGCTGGGCGAGATTGCCGGAAACCTGGTCGATGGAGACGGAAATCTCCCCGGCGGCGCTGCGGGTAGCATCGACCGCCTCACGCACCACATCGGCGGCGCTGGAAATATCGACGATCGCCTCGCTGGTCGACTCGGTGGCATCCTTCAGGGAGCGGTCGAGCCGTTCATGTTCGGTGCGGTACTTGCTGAATTCGGCGAAGGTATGCTCCAGCTCGCCGGTGAGGCTTTCCACCGCATCGAGCAGATTGAGCTTGTTCAGGCTCGAGGCGACCTGGTCGGCGAAGAGCTTGACCGTATCGACATCGGTATCGTCGAGGGCCTTGCGCTTGAGCTTGTTGTCGACGCCGAAAAGGCCGATCACCTCGTCGCGCACGATGATGGGGCAGAGGATGAAATTTTTCGAGCGCAGTTGGGGGATCTCGGAACAGGGGGGATGCAGATGAAACTCGGAAGGCATCCGGGCGATATCGTCGATCAAAATTACGCGCTTTTCCTCCACCGACTTATACAGAGCCCCGGCCCGCTCGTCGAGGGGCAGGCTGACGCCGGGGAGAACATCGCCGGCCCCGCGACTGGCGAGAAAATCGAGGCCGTCGCGGCGCTCGTTGACCATGAGGATGTTGACCCGGTCATAACCGAGGATCTCGTGCAGGCCGTTGGCGGCCAGGCGGAGGATTTCGGTGACGTTGACCGACTTCTGGATATGGGTGTTGATGGTGTGGAAATTCTTGAGGCTGTTGTTCAGATCGAGAAAACGCCGCTCGAAGTTCGCTTTCTGCTCGGCCACCGTGCGGTTGAGCTGGTCGAGGCTATGCGCCCGCTCCAGCACCTGCTGGGCGCCCCGGCCGATAAGAAAACCGGTGACGCCGAGAACGACGGCGGTCCCCGCTCCCATGTAGAGAAAGAGCGCCAATTGCTCGCTGCTGCCGGCCACCCCTTCGCGCACCTGTGCCCAGACCCCCTGGCCGTCCTGCCAGAAGAGCAACAGGCGCAACAACTGCCAGCCGATCGGCGCGCTGATCCCGAGGCACAGGCCGCAGATGCCGAACAGCCAGGACCGGTCGATTCCCGTCGCCGCGTTTTCCTTACTCATGCCCTACCCCCCTTGTGAATGCCCTTCCGTTTGTCTGCGTCTGCAAAAACAGCCTAGCCAGCCGCCAGCCGGGCGTCAACCATAACCGGATGCTTCGGTGATTTCGTCCCGCCCGAAAGGGGCTAGCGCCCGACCATGACGCCGAGATCTTCGGCGGTACGGATGAGTTCCCCCTCGGGATCGACCCGGTTCAGTTCCCCCACCGCTTCCTCAATGGCGACCGCTTCCACCCGCCGACCGCGCAGGGCGACCATCTGGCCGAAAGATCCCTGCTCCACCAACTCCACGGCCTTGGTGCCGAAACGGGAGCCGAGAATCCGGTCGAAGGGGGACGGTGTGCCGCCGCGCTGGACATGGCCGAGGACGACGGTGCGGGTTTCGATCTCCAGGCGCCGGGCAATCTCGGCAGCGACCCATTGGCCCATACCGCCAAGCCGTTCCACTCCCAGGTTCTGATCCGCCGTGAGTTGGACGATCTTCCCTCCGCCGGCGGGAAAGGCCCCCTCGGAGACGACGACGATGGAGAAACGGCTCCCCCGCTCCTTGCGGGCAAGAATCGCCTGGCAGACCTTCTCCATGTCGAAAGGGATTTCCGGGATGAGGATGACGTCGGCGCTGCCGGCGATCCCCGATTCGAGAGCGATCCAGCCGGCGTCCCGGCCCATGACCTCAACGACCATCACCCGGTTGTGGCTTTCCGCCGTGGTATGCAAGCGGTCAAGGGCTTCGGTCACAACGCCGACGGCGGTGTTGTAGCCGAAGGTGACGTCGGTGCCGCGCAGGTCGTTATCGATCGTCTTCGGCACCCCGACCACGGGCATCCCCTGGTCGTTCAGCTGCCGGGCTATCTTCAGGGTGCCGTCGCCGCCGACGGCAATCAGGGCTTCGGCCCCGACCTTGCGGAAGTTCTCCACCACCCGTCGGGAGACATCCATGAGCTTGACCTCGCCCCCTTCCTCGACTGGATAGGCGAAGGGGTTGCCGCGATTACTGGTGCCGAGGATGGTTCCCCCCCGGGGGAGAATCCCTTTGACCGCCGCCATATCCAGGGGAATGATGCGCGGCCCGTCGACCAGCCCGTCAAAACCGTCGGCAATCCCCAGCACCTTCCAGTTCCGCTTGAGTACCGCCGCCCGCACGACGCCGCGGATGACCGCATTCAGTCCTGGGCAGTCGCCGCCGCCGGTCAAAATCGCAATGGTTTTCATGGAGTTATCCTCCTCAGGTTAAAGTTGTTCGGAAAAGCCGGTCAAGGCCGCCGCGCCGAGGATTCCGGCCTCGTCGGCGAGTTGTCCGGGGACCACAACCAGCCGCCGGCCGGGCACGGCGAAGACATGCCGCCGCAGCTCCCGCAGGATGGCCGGATGCATGAGATCGAAACTGTCGACGGCACCACCGGCAATCACCGCGCCATCGAGATTGAGCAGATTGGCGATCCCGCCTAACACCTGCCCCAGATACCCCCCGGCTTCTTCCAGCACCGCCAGGGCCAGGGCGTCCCCCTGACGGGCCGCATCCCCCACTTGGCGGCTGGTCAGTTCGCCAGCGGCGATTTGCGCCAGCGCACTCGGCTCCCCGGCGGCGATCCGCTCCCGCGCCAGCACCGCCAGCGCCCGAGCCGAGGCATACTGTTCGAGACAGCCGCGATTGCCGCAGCCACAGGGACGGCCATCGGGAACGACGGTCCAGTGCCCCACTTCCCCGGCAGCGCCATCGGCTCCGAGCCAGAGCCGCCGGTCGAGCACCAGCCCACCGCCGACACCGGTACCCAGGGTCAGCCCGATAAAAGAGGAAAAATCCCGGCCCGCGCCGAAAAGGGCTTCCCCCCAGGCGATGGCGTTGGCGTCGTTGGCCACCACGACCGGCAACTGTAGCCGCTCGGCGAGATCGGCCGCCAAGGGACGACCATCGAGGGCGGGGAGATTGGGGGAGGTCGTCACCGTGCCGTCAAGAGCGATCAGCCCCGGCGCTCCCATGCCGACCGCCGTGACCTTCAGCCCCAGGGCTTGGCCTTGCCGCAGCAGTTCGTCGATCCCCCCGGCGAAGTCCTCCAACCAGGCGGCATAGTCGGCCCCCATCCGGGTCGGACGGCGAAGCAGCTCACCGATGCGCCCCTGCGGGCCGACCAGGGCAGCCCGGCAGTTGGTGCCGCCGAGATCGATGCCGACAGCCGCCGGTGTCACTTCGGCCCCCGCTGTTCCGTAGCGATGGCGAGACGGGCGAAACCGGTGACCTTGGCCAGATCCATCAACTCGACCACCTGCCCATGGCGCGCCTCCTTGTCGGCGAGAAGGAGGAAGGTCATCTGCTCGGTGCGCTCCTTGAACCCTTCGAGATGGCGGCGCAACGCGGCCGTGGTCACCTGGGTGTCGGCAAGAAAGATCTCCCCCTCCTTGGAGAGGTAAATCTTGACCTCCTCGGCCTCATCCTTGTCGCGCTGGGTCGAGGCCTCGGGGAGTTTGATGGAAAGACCCGGGGTTTCGATGAAGGTGGTGGAGATCATGAAGAAGATGAGCAGCAGGAAGACACAGTCGACCATTGGCGTCATGTCGACTTTCGGCTCCTCCCGCCCCCGGCGTTTACGGAGAAAACCCATGTCAGTTACCCAAAAGGTCGACAAGGCGCAGGCTGTATTCTTCCAGCTCCAGGGCGATGCGCTCCACCCGGCTGGTCAGATACTTGTGCAGCAGGATCGTCGGAATGGCGACGGAGAGCCCGGCCGCCGTGGTGATCAGCGCCTCGGAAATGCCGCCGCCGAGGGTCGCCGGGGTGCCGGCCCCTTGCACGGAAATGACGGTGAAGGCCTCGATCATGCCGAAGACCGTGCCGAGCAGACCGAGGAGCGGCGCGATGGTGGCGATGGTCCCCATCAGTCCCAGATATTTTTCCAGGGGGGCCGTTTCCCGGCTGCCGACCTCTTCGACCACGGTCTTGAGGTGGTCGCGGGTACGGCCGGCGGCGCGCAGAGCGGCGATAAAGATACGCGCCAGGGACGAGTCGTGACGCTGACAAACCACCAACGCCTCATCGATGTGCCCACGATGGGCCAGGCTCTCGATCTCGCGGGAAAGCTGTTCGATACCGCGCCGGGCCTGACGGAAAGTCCAGATCCGTTCGAGAAAAATGGCCAGCGCCATGACCGAACAGAGCAGGATCGGGTACATCAGGGGGCCGCCCTTTTGAAACAATTCCAACATGCCGAAAATATCCTTTCAAGGCCGCAGATAAATTCAAAAACCAGTTAATATTAGGATGTTTCAGACGGGGAATCAAGAAAAGCGTGGCACCCGTGCAGACAAATCGGGCGAAAAAGGGGCACAAAGCCAAGGGCAGGCGGCGATGGCAGGACGAAACCGCGAAAAAAAGTCCCGGGGTCAACCTGACGTGACGGCGGTCGGGCGTGTCGGCGCATGCCTGTCAGTCGATGGGAATGATCGACCCTGCGATGCGCTCGCCGATTTCCAATAGACCGACGGTGTGACGGGGGGCGTCCCGACGGTCGGTGGCGCTGCCGGGGTTGAAGAGCAGCAGCTCCCCAACCCGATGGCAGGCCGGGAGATGGCTGTGACCATAAATCAGGCAGTCGAGGGAAAGCCCCTGGAACTCGCGGCGCAGGCGCTCTTCAAGCTGAAAGGGTGAGCCCCAACCGTGGACCAGACCGATGCGGAAGCCCCCCAGGGTGAGGATTTTCTTGATGGGAACGCCGGCCACCGGAGCATCCATATTACCGCGTACGGCATGCATTTCCCGATCACCGAAAAGGTCGAGAAATTCGGGGAGGCCGACATCCCCGGCGTGAATGATCGTCGTCACGTCGGCGAAGCAGCCGGCGCAGAGCTTCTCGGCCAGCCGCGCCCCCTGGGCCAGGTTACGGATGTGGGTATCGGAAATCACGCCAACTTTCAGCATTATTAAAATCCTGAATTGAACGTCATGCGCCTCGCCAAAACCTGCCGAGTTGCCGAAGCCGGAAAAAAGACAAGAAACGATACGAAGAAAAACCGAAGGGATACGCCAGAAAAAAGCAAACAGGGTTTGAATTTGGCCGTTTCCCCTTGACAGGCCGAACCGGTCGGCTCTATTTTTACCTTTACTTTGACTAAAATTTCAAGAAAAGCAACAAGCGTTTAGCCCCCCGCCCGAAACGTGCGGGGAAAAACTCCCGTCCGACTGGAAAAGCCCGTTTCGTCAGGCTACTCTTATTAAACAACCCGCCATCTACCACCAGGGAGACAGATCACCATGTCGAAAAAACAAGAGGCGCTGGATTACCACAGCTCCGGCCGCAAAGGCAAGATCGAAGTCATCACCACCAAACCCTGCGCCACCAGCCGCGACCTGTCGCTGGCCTACAGCCCCGGGGTCGCCGAACCTTGCCTGGAAATCGAGAAAAACCCCGATGACGCCTACAAGTATACCGCCAAGGGCAATCTGGTGGCGGTCGTTTCCAACGGCACCGCCGTTCTCGGCCTGGGGGATATCGGCGCCCTCGCCGGCAAGCCGGTCATGGAAGGCAAGGGGGTTCTCTTCAAGCGCTTTGCCGACGTCGACGTCTTCGATATCGAACTCAACACCAAGGATTCGGACGAGATCATCCGCACCGTGAAGATCCTCGAACCGACCTTCGGCGGCATCAACCTGGAAGACATCAAAGGCCCCGAGTGCTTCTACATCGAGGAGAAGCTCAAGGAGATCATGGACATCCCGGTCTTCCACGACGACCAGCACGGCACCGCGATCATCGCCAACGCCGGGTTGCTCAACGCCCTGGAGACCGTCGGCAAGAAGATCGAGGAGATCAAGATCGTCGTCAACGGCGCCGGCGCCGCCGGCATCGCCTGCGCCCAGATGGCCCTGACCCTCGGCGCCGATCCGAAAAAGATGATTCTCTGCGACACCAAAGGGGTCATCTTCAACGGCCGCGGCGAGGGGATGAACCCCTACAAGCAGCGCTTCGCCACCGACCTTCCCTGCCGCACCCTGGAGGAAGCCATGGTCGATGCCGACGTCTTCTTCGGCGTCTCCTCCAAAGGCGCCCTGACCCCGGCCATGGTCAAATCGATGGCCAAAGATCCGATCATCTTCGCCATGGCCAACCCCGACCCGGAGATCACCCCCGACGAGGCCAAGGCGGTGCGCGGCGACGTCATCATCGGCACCGGCCGCAGCGACTACAACAACCAGGTCAACAACGTCCTCTGCTTCCCCTTCCTCTTCCGCGGCGCCCTCGACACCCACGCCCGCGCCATCAACGACGAAATGAAGATGGCGGCCTGCCTGGCCCTGGCCAAACTGGCCAAGGAAGACGTTCCCGACTCGGTGCGCAAGGCCTACGGCGGCGTCGACATCAAGTTCGGCCGCGAGTATCTCATTCCCAAACCCTTCGACCCCCGCGTCCTGCTGCACGTCGCCCCGGCGGTGGCCAAGGCGGCCATGGAGAGCGGCGTCGCCCGCTTGCCCATCGACGATCTCGACAAGTATCGCGAGCGCCTGGAAGCCCTGCAGGGACGCTCCAAGGAGATCATGCGCGTCCTCATCAACAAGGCCCGCTCCAATCCGAAGCGGGTGGTCTTTCCTGAGGGTGAAGAAGACAAGATTCTGCGCGCCGTGGCGATCATCCTCGACGAAGGGATCGCTGTTCCGATCCTCCTCGGCGACGTCGAGGTCATCCGCACCCGTGCCCGGGAACTGAACATCGACCTCGGCGAGACCGAGATCATCGATCCCCGGCAGTCGGAAAAAACCCCGGGCTACACCAATGAACTCTTCGCCCGCCGCCAGCGCAAGGGGGTGACGTTAGCCGAGGCGCGGCGCATGCTGCGCAACAACCGCAACTACTTCGGCGCCATGATGGTTGAAAAGGGGGACGCCGACACCATGCTCTCCGGCATCAACGCCCATTATCCCGACACCATCCGCCCGGCGTTGGAAATCATCGGCAAGAAAGACGGCCTTTCCCGGGTTCACGGTATGTACATGATGGTCACCAAGAAGGATGTCGTTTTCTTCGCCGACACCACCGTGACGATCGAGCCGACCGCCGAGGAACTGGCGGAAACCGCCATCCTGACGGCCGAGAAGGCCCGCCATTTCGAGATCGAACCGCGGGTGGCGATGCTCTCCTTCTCCAACTTCGGCAGCGCCGACCACCCCCTGACCCTCAACGTCAAGCGCGCCACCGCCCTGGTCAAGCAGCGCGCCCCCGAGCTGATCATCGACGGCGAAATGCAGGCCAACGTCGCTCTCGACCCCGACCTGGTCGAGCGCCAGTACCCCTTTTCCAAACTCAAGGGGAACGCCAACGTCTTCATCTTCCCCGACCTGCAATCGGGCAACATCTCCTACAAACTGCTGCATAAGCTCGGTGGCGCCGAGCAGGTCGGCCCCATTCTCATGGGGACGAAGAAGCCGATTCACGTGCTCCAGCGCGGCGACGACGTCGCCGACATCGTCAACATGGCCGCTGTCGCCGTAGTCGATGTGCAGGAAGAGGGATAATCGCTGCGATTCAGAAAGATACCGCAACGGGGGCGCCAGGCGCCCCCGTTTTTTTACCACCGCTTTCCCCTTCCCTGCCTCGGCCATTCCTGCTAAAATACGTGGATATTTTTTCAGGAGAAGCGCCCATGAAATACCTCAGTACCCGCGGCCGCGTCCGCAGTCTGTCCTTTAAAGATGCCGTGATGATGGGGCTGGCCGACGACGGCGGGCTGCTGCTGCCCGAGTCGATCCCGCAACTGACGCCGGGGGACATCGCCGCCCTGGAAATGCTCGACTATCCGGAGTTGGCCTTCCAGGTCCTCTCCCGTTTCGTCGGGGACATCCCCTCGGCCGACCTCAAGAGTCTCATCGACCGTTCCTACGCCAGCTTCACCCATCCCGACATCACCCCGGTGGTGCATCACAACGGCGTGCACATCCTCGAACTTTTTCATGGCCCGACCCTGGCTTTCAAGGATGTGGCACTGCAGTTTCTCGGCAATCTCTTCGAATACCTGCTCGCCGAGCGGGGCGAGAAGATGAACATTCTCGGCGCCACCTCCGGCGATACGGGGAGCGCCGCCATCTACGGTGTGCGTGGCAAAGAGAACATCAATATTTTCATCCTTCATCCCCACCGGAAGGTTTCGCCCATCCAGGAATTGCAGATGACCACGGTCACCGACCCCAATGTCTTCAACCTGGCGATTCGCGGCACCTTCGACGACGGTCAGCGCATCGTCAAAGAGATTTTCGGCGACCTCGACTTCAAGGCCAAGTATGCCCTGGGCGCGGTCAACTCCATCAACTGGGCGCGGGTGCTGGCCCAGGTCGTCTACTATTTCTATGCCTGGGGCCGGGTGCGTAAAAAGACCGATTGCCGGGAAATCTGTTTTTCGGTGCCGACGGGCAACTTCGGCGACATCTTCGCCGGCTTCATCGCCAAGAAGATGGGCCTGCCGATCCGTCGCCTGATTCTCGCCACCAACGAGAACAACATCCTCACCCGTTTCGTCCGCCAGGGGGATTACTCTATCGGCGCAGTGTCGCAGACCTACTCCCCCTCCATGGATATCCAGCTGGCGAGCAACTTCGAGCGCTACCTCTTCTACCTCTACGACGAGCAGAGCGGGCGGGTGCGTGACGCCATGAGCGAACTGGCCAGCACCGGCCGCCTCGCTTTCACCGCCGCTGAGCGGGAAAAGGTCGCTCAGAATTTCTTCGCCCAGGCCGTTTCCAACGCCGAGACCCTGGAAACCATCCGCGACTTCCACGGCAAGACCGGCTACCTGCTCGATCCGCACACCGCCGTCGGCGTCCGCGCCGCTCTCGACCTCGGCGACGGGCAAACCCCGACGGTCTGCCTGGCCACCGCCCATCCCGCCAAGTTCGGTGAGGCGGTACAGTTGGCGATCGGCCAGGAGCCAACCCGCCCCGCCTCCCTGGCGGGAATCGAAGACCGTGAAAAGCGCTGCGAGACCATCGATGCCGACACCACCGCAATCAAAAATTATCTGGCGACCCACGCTCTGTAACGCTTCAGGATTTCAGCTCCCATCAACGCAAAAAGCCCCCGGCGAAACCGGGGGCTTTTTGCGTTGAACGGAGAGCTCGGATCAGCAGTCGTAGTAGAGGGCGAACTCCATCGGGGTCGGACGCATGCGGGTCGGGTTGACTTCCGCTTCCATCTTGTACTCGATCCACTTCTCGATGACGTCCTCGGTGAAGACATCCCCCTTGAGCAGGAAGGCGTGATCCTCGCGCAGATGGTTGAGGGCGTCCTCCAGGCTGCGGGCGACGTTGGGGATATCCTTAAGCTCCTCGGGGGAGAGACCGTAGATGTCCTTGTCCAGCGGTTGGCCCGGATCGATCTTGTTCTCGATGCCATCGAGACCGGCCATGAGCTGGGCGGCAAAGGCGAGGTAGCCGTTACAGGACGGGTCGGGCGTACGATATTCGACGCGCTTCGATTTCGGATTGTTGGTGACCGGAATTCGCAGCGAAGCGGAACGGTTGCGGTTCGAGTAAGCGAGATTGACCGGTGCCTCATAGCCGGGAACCAGACGCTTGTAGGAGTTGACGCTGGGATTGGTGAAGGCGCAGAGGGCCTTGGCGTGCTTCATGATACCGCCGATGTAGTACATGGCCATCTTCGAGAGGCCACCGTAGCCGTCACCGGCAAAGAGATTCTGACCGTCCTTCCACAGGGACTGATGACAGTGCATGCCGGAGCCGTTGTCACCGTAGAGCGGCTTGGGCATGAAGGTCACGGTCTTGCCGTTACGGAAGGCGACGTTCTTGATGATGTACTTGAACCACTGCAGGGTATCGCCCATCTTCAACAGGCTGTCGAAGCGCATGTCGATCTCGTTCTGCCCGCCGGTGGCAACTTCATGATGGGAGGCCTCGATGCGCATGCCGACGCTTTGCAGCACCTGCACCATCTCGTTGCGCAGATCGACGAAGGAGTCGGTGGGCGCGCAGGGGAAATAGCCTTCCTTGTGGCGGGGCTTGTAGCCAAGGTTGGGGTACTCCTCGCGACCACTGTTCCAGGCGCCTTCGATCGAGTCGATGCAATAGAAGGACTCGTTGGCGCTGGAGGCGTAGCGGATGTCGTCGAAGATGAAGAATTCCGGCTCGGGGCCGAAGTAAGCGGTATCGGCGAGACCGGTCGATTTCAAATAAGCTTCGGCCTTCTTGGCGATGAAACGGGGGTCGCGGGTGTAGCCCTCGCGGGTAATCGGATCGATGATGTCGCAGATCAGGCTCAGGGTCGTGACCTGGATAAAGGGATCGATCTTGGCGGTGGTCGGATCGGGGATCAGCAGCATGTCGCTGTTGTGGATCGGCTGCCAACCACGAATCGAGGAGCCGTCGAAGCCGATGCCTTCCTCGAAGGTGTCTTCCCCGAATTCGCTCATGGGGACGGAAAAGTGCTGCCAGATGCCGACGAAGTCGAGAAATTTGTAATCGACCATCTGACAGTTGTTCTCTTGGGCAAAAGCCACGACTTCCCTGGGTGTCATTGATGTCTCCTTTGACTGGATGATTTTTTAAGCCACGGCCTCCCCGAGCGGGCCGGCGTGAAGGGAAAAGATCTCGCGTGCGACGCTTTAAAGGGCGTCGTCGCCACGCTCGCCGGTGCGGATCCGCACCACTTCGTCGACACTGGTCACGAAGATCTTGCCGTCGCCGATGCGCCCGGTGCGGGCGGCCTCGGCGATGACGTCGACAACCTTGGCGGCCATCTCGTCACTGACGATGATCTCCATCTTGATTTTGGGGATGAAATCGACCACGTATTCGGCACCACGATAGAGTTCGGTGTGCCCCTTCTGCCGACCGAACCCTTTCACTTCACTGACGGTAATGCCCTGAATGCCGATTTCGTTCAGAGCCTCCTTAACCTCGTCAAGCTTGAAGGGCTTGATAACGGCTTCCACTTTTCTCATCTCTTCACCTCCCGAAAAGGATCTGGCGTGTCAAGTACGCGAGGGGTTTCGCTCCTCGCACCCGCCTTATCGACAAAGGACAGCGTTCTTGACCAAACGGTTTAGCAAAGAACCTGCCATTTTTTCCGACTGCGAAAATAAACTTCAACTATCTGATTTTATATGGGGAAATTTCATGGGGAAGGATTCCTCCGAAAGACCCTTCCCTGCCGCGAAAGAAATCGGCCTATTTTTTAGGCACCCCAGGGGCACGGATGCCCAATCCACAAGCAGCACAAAGATTCTGGGGGCACCAGTAAAATCGCCAACGAGTGCCGCGAGCCGGTCGTAAGACTTGACTGTTAATAAATATATAATTAAGATCAGACCGTTTCGAAACAGACTCCGCACGGTTGCCCTGGCGTTCTCCGCCACCGGCGCGAGGAGGCCTTGATGAACCGTCGCTTCACCCTTTTGCTGGTCGACGACAACCTGCCTCAGATCGCCCCCCTGCGGGATTTTCTCGAAGCGGCCGGATATCGGGTGCGAACCGCCGACAATGGCATGAAAGCGATCGTCGCCATCTATCAGCGCCCCCCGGATCTGATCCTTTCGGACATCCCCATCTCGGAACTCAACGGCTACCACCTCTGCCGCATCCTCAAAAACGACCCCCTGACCCAGAACATCCCGATCATTCTCTTCAGTTCCCAGGCGGAACCGCACAATCGCTTCTGGGGGGAAAAGGCCGGGGCCGATGCCTTCCTGGAGAAGACCGCCGAGTTCCCCCGCATCCTGGCGGCCATCGAGAACCTGCTCAAAGAGCGCAAGGAAGAGACGGAGCCCCTAGCGAAAGGCACCCGGGGGCTTGACGGTAAGGCGATCCGCAACCAAATTACCGGTCTGCTCGATCGCCTCCTTTACGAGTCGACGATTTCCAACGAAATCCTAAAACTGACCGGACTCGCCCACGACAGCGAAGCCCTGGCCCGAGAATTCTTCGATTTTCTCGCCCTCATCTGCCGCTACAGCGCGGCCGGCCTGCTGCTGCGGGAAGGCGCGGACAAATATTCAATTTTTCTGCAACTGATGGAGCCGGTCTCGGATGGATTCATCGAACATGCACGCAAAGAGATGCTGCACCAGGCCGGACTCGACCGCGAAGCCGCAGGCAAGTACCGTTTTATTCTGATCGAACAGGATACTGGGGGAGGACGGGCGATGCCGGTCAGCTTCCAGGTGCTGAGCTCCCTGCCCATCCACGACGGCAACGAGCTCCTGGCGTCACTGACCCTCTTTGAAAGCGGCCAGCGGCGGCTGACCGAGGGGATGAGCCACGCCCTCGACGTAATCGCCGGCCGGCTGCTGATTGTCGCGCGCTACCTGAAAAAAATCAAGGATATCGAAAATGTCAAAGCCGATCTGGTGTCGATGCTGGTGCATGACATGCGCTCGCCGCTGACCGGCATCAGCGGTTTCACCAATGTCCTGGCCGAGGGGATTCTCGGGCAGGTCTCCCCCGACCAGGGGGCGGCCCTGAAAAATATCCAGGAAGGGTGCAGCCGGCTGCTAACGCTGATCGACGATATTCTCGACTATTCCAAACTGGAAGCGGGCAAGATGCAGGTGTCGCCGCGCCCCCTCGACCTCGCCCCGTTGCTCACCCAGGTTCTCGGTTCCTTTTCCCTCCAGCTACAGGAGCATCGTTTGCAGGTCGCAACGGAGCTGCCCGAAAACCTGCCCCAGGTCATGGCCGACGAAAAACAGCTGACCCGGGTTCTGTCCAACCTGATCAGCAACGCCGTCAAGTTCACCCCCGACGGCGGCCATATCCGTATCGCCGCCGCTCCCGCCACCACCCGCCAGAAACAACCAGCCCTGGAAATCAGCATCAGCGACAGCGGCTGCGGCATTCCGCCCGAACAGCAAAAAACCCTCTTCGACCGCTATGAGCAGCTGCCCAGCGCCACCGTCTACCGCAAGGGGACCGGGCTGGGACTGGCCATCTGCAAGGAGATCGTCGGTCTGCATCATGGCGACATCGGGGTGGAAAGCCCGATCGCCGACGGCGCCGGCAGTTGTTTCGCCTTCACCCTCCCCCTGGCCCTGCCCTGAAACCTCTCAACCCCGATCGAAAAAGGGGCTCTTGCCGCTGACCGACAGGGGGATAGCGTAAGCGATGCGCACCCCCTCGCCGAGCAGCCCCATCTCGATGGCGGCCTTGCCGGCGCTGTACATGACGCGGTTATCGAGGCGCAGGTCGGCGGCCCGGCTTACCGCCGAACCGACGGCGATCCCCAGGTCGCCGGTGGCAAAGGCACAGGTAGCACCGGCCGCCTGCATCGCGGCGCAGTCGGCGAAACCGCAGTAGCCGCAATGGGGCAGGCCCAGGGGCTCCATGCGGGTGCCGATGAGAACGAGCGCCGACGCCAGGGCAAGATTACCCGCATCCCGGGCGAAAAAACCCACCTGGTCGCGCTCGGCGATCATGCGCATGGTATCGGCCATACGACCCAGCTCAACGCCGCTGACCACGGCGGTCACCAGCAGATCCCGCCCCCGTCCTTTGGGGGCGGTGCGCGCCGCTGCGCAGAGCAGCTCCGCGGCCCGTTCGACCCATTCACTCTTCGATTCCGGATTGATCGTCAGCATTTTCGGTGACTCCTTCGCGTTAAAAGAAATTCCCTTGAAGAAAGGGGGATGGGCGTTGCAGAATGGGCGCTCATTCAACCCAGGAGATTCCCATGCCCCAGATTCATCCCAGCGCCGTGGTCGATCCCGGCGCCCGTCTCGCCGACGACGTCGAGGTTGGCCCGCACGCTTTCATCGATGCCAACGTCACCATCGGTCCCGGCTGCCGCATCCTGCACGGCGCCCATATCGGTCGCTGGACCCGCCTCGGTGCCAACAATACCCTCTATCCCGGCGCCGTCGTCGGCCACGATCCCCAGGATGTCGGCTACAAAGGGGAAGAGGCCTGGACCGAGATCGGCGACGGCAACATCATCCGCGAAGGGGTGACCATCCACCGGGGGAACCGTCCCGGCACCCAGACCCGGGTCGGCAACCACAACTTCTTCATGGTCAACAGCCACATCGCCCACAACTGCGTCATCGGCAATCACGTCATCCTGGTCAACGGCGCCCTCCTCGCCGGCCATGTGGAAGTCGGCGACCGGGCGATCATCTCCGGCAACTGCCAGGTCCACCAATTCGTGCGCATCGGCCCCTTCGCCATGATGCGCGGCGGCTCCGGCGCCGCCAAGGATGTCCCCCCTTATTGCATCAACGACGGGCTCAACTGGCTGCGCGCCATTAACGTTGTCGGCCTCAGGCGGAGTGGCTTCGACGCCGGCCGCATCCGCGCCGTCAAGGAAGCCTTCAAAACCCTCTTCCGCGCCAACCTGCCTCTCGCTGAAGCCCTACAACGGGTAGCCGAGGATCCCGGTTGCACCGCCGACGTCCGCCTGATGCTCGACTTCATCCGCGAAAGCAAACGCGGCGTCGGGAGCGGCCGGGGGTCCAGCCGCGAGTAGCTAGCCCGCGATCCCCTGCCGCGCCAGCGCGGCGAAATCCGCAGCCGGCAGGGGCCGACTGAAATAAAAACCCTGAAAGCTGTCGCAGCCGCAGTGGCGCAGAAAATCAAGCTGCCGACGGGTTTCCACCCCCTCGGCCACCGCCTGCAGGCCGAGGCTGTGGGCGATGGCGACGATACTGGTGACAACCGCCGCGGCGCTCGGATCGTCGGCGGCGTCGCTGATGAAGGAGCGGTCGATCTTCAGGCTGTCCACGGGAAAGCGGCGCAGATAGTTGAGGGAAGAATAGCCGGTGCCGAAGTCATCCAGGGCCAAGGTGACGCCGAGATCCTTGAACTGACGCATGGTCGCGACGGCGGCCTGGGGATCGCGCATGATCATGCTTTCGGTCAGCTCCATCTCCAACAGGCCCGGCTCCAGATCCCGTTCTCGCAGAAAGCACCGAGCAGTCTCGGCCAGATCCTCCCGGCGGAACTGCCGGGCGGAAAGGTTGGCCGCCACCGGCAGTACCGGCAAACCCGCATCCCGCCAGCGCCGGAGCTGGGCGCAGACTTCCCCGATAACCCATTCGCCGATGGGCAAAATCAGCCCGGTCTCCTCGGCCAGAGGGATAAACGTCCCCGGCGCCACCATCCCCCGTTCGGGATGGCGCCAGCGCAAGAGCGCCTCGGCCCCGTAGATTTTACCGGTCGCCAGCGCCACCTTGGGCTGATAATGCAGGCAGAATTCCTCCCGCTCCAGGGCCCGGCGCAGGTCGGCCTCCATCTCCAGGGTCTCCATGACCCGCAGATTCATCTCCGGCGCGTAAAAGCGGAAGCAGCCCCCCTCCTCCTTGGCTCGATACATGGCGACATCGGCGTTGCGCAGCAGGGTCTCGGCATCCTGGCCGTCGCGGGGGTAGAGACTGATGCCGAGGCTGGCGGTGACGGTGAGATCCCGCGCCCCGAGCTGATAGGGCAACGTCAGATGTTCGAGCACTTTCCGCGCCACCGGTCCGACATCGTCCTCCCCCGCCAATTCCCCGAGCAGAATCACGAACTCGTCGCCGCCGAGCCGGGCGACGCTGTCCATTTCGCGGACGACGGTGCGCAGGCGCTGGGCGGCGCTGAAGAGCAGTTCGTCACCGACGCTGTGACCGAGGCTGTCGTTAAGCACCTTGAAGCGGTCGAGATCGAGCAGCAGCACCGCAACCAGCCGCCGGGACCGCTGGGCGTAGTGGATCGCCTGCTCCAGCCGGTCAAGCAGGAGGGTGCGATTGGCCAGACCGGTCAGCTCGTCGTGGGTGGCCAGATGGCGCAACTGCTCCTCGTAGGCCTTGCGTTCGGTAATATCCTCCTTGACCGCGAGAAAATGGCTGATCGCGCCGAATTCATTGCGAATGGCGGAGATCGCCGCCGATTCCCAGAAAAGCGACCCATCCTTGCGCCGGTTGTGGAACTCGCCGCGCCATTCACCGCCGGCGGTGATCGTTTCCCACAGCTGCCGATACTCCTCCTCGCTCGTTTCCCCCGACTTCATCAGACTCGGATTGCGTCCCAGCACCTCCTCCGCCGCATAGCCGGTGATCTGGGTAAACTTGGGGTTGACGTATTCGATGCGCCCCCAGGGATCGGTGAGGATAACCGATGCCGGGCTCTGCTCCACCGCCGTGGAGAGCTTGCGCATCTCCTCCTCATAGAGCTTGCGGTCGGCGATGTCGTAGACAAAGGCGAAATAGAGGAATTGCCCTTCGTAATCGAGGCGGCTGAGGGTCACCTCCACGGGAAAGAGCGTTCCGTCCTTGCGGCGATGAACGCTTTCGAAGGTGCGGGTTTCCTGCCCGTCGAGGGCACGGCGCTGCTCGCGCCAGAGACTCTCCGTCAGATTGGGATCGAGATCGTAAAGGGAGCGTTCCCGCAGTTCCCCGTGGGGATAGCCGAGACTTCGGCAGGCCCGCTCGTTGGCCATGAGAATACGTCCGTCGGCGTCGATGCGCAGCATACCGATCGCCGCATGATCGATACAGAATTGCGCCAGCTGCCGGCCCGTTTCCGCCGTCTTGCGCTCGGTAACGTCGTGGATGATGGAAAGAAGCAGGGCTCGGCCGGAGAGGCTGATCGTCGCGCTGAAGACCTCGACGTCGCGAATCGAACCGTCGGCCAGGCGATGGCGGAAATTGAAATGATAGCGCTGGGCCGCTTTCGCCAGTTCCATTTCCCGGCGCACCTCGTCGGCGTCGAGGGTGTTGATCTCGGTAATCCGTTTGCTGCGGAGCTGTTCGCGACTGTAGCCGTAAAAAGCGGCGGCCGACGGATTGGCATCGACGATCTCCGAGCTTTCGGGATCGAGCAGCAGCATGACCGCGTGATTGTCCTCGAAGAGACAGCGATAGCGCTCCTCGCTTTGGCGCAGCTCCTCATTCGCCCGCCGGTTCTCGAGCCGTAGCCGCTGCTGTTCCAGCGCCCCCAGCACCGCCGGCCCCAGGCGCGAGAGATGATCCTTGAGGATGTAATCCCAAGCCCCGGCCTTCATGCAGGAAACCGCCGTCGCCTCGTCGAGAGCGCCGGTCACCAGAATGAAGGGGACGTCGGGGCAATGGGCCAGGGCCAGATCCAGCGCGGCGAGGCCGTCGAAGCGCGGCAGATGGTAGTCGCAGAGAATCACATCCGGAGTGAAATCCGCCAGCGCCGCCAGATAGTCCTCACGGGTCTCCACCCGCCGGAATTCACAGGCGGGGAGCACCTTGCGAACTTCATAGGCGTTGAATTCGGCGTCGGCGGAGGAATCCTCCACCAACAGTATCCGTAAAGCGAGCGGCAAAAGCGTTCTCCCAGAACGAGGTTTTAAAATTATACGCTAATTTCAGGCTATTGCAGTCGGAAGAGAATCACTCCCGTTCGTGGCGACCTCGGACCCCAGGGTAAAAAAGAAGGTCGCCCCCTGCCCCGGCCTCCCTTCGGCCCAGATCCTTCCTCCGTGCCGCTCGACGATGCGCCGGCAGATCGCCAGACCGACGCCGGTCCCTTCGAACTCCTCAGCGCCGTGCAGGCGTTGAAAGACGCCGAAAAGCTTGTCGGCATAGCGCATGTCGAAACCGGCGCCGTCATCCTCCACCCGATAGACGACGGCATCCCCCCGGCGCTCGGCGGCCACGACAATATTTGCCCGCCCCCGGCGGGAAGAAAATTTTACGGCATTGGCCAGCAGGTTGCTCCAAAGATGGCGCAGCAGGCGAGGATCGCCCAGGGCCGGCGGCAGATCCTCCAGCCGGAAATCGATGCGCTGAGTCGGCTCCATCTGGGTCACCTCACGAAAGGCCTCCCCGGCCAGGGCCGTCATATCCACCTTCGTCGAACGCGGCGTGGCCCACCCCAGGCGGGAAAGGGTCAGCAGATCGTCGATCATGGCGGTCATGCGTCGGGTGTTGTCGCGCACCAGGGCACAGAGTCGCCGCCCCTCGTCGGTGAGTCTCGCCCCTTGCACCTCGGACAGAATCCGGGTGAAGCCGTCGATGGCCCGCAGAGGGGCGCGCAGATCGTGGGAGACGGAATAGGCGAAGGATTCCAGCTCCCGGTTGGCGGCTTCGAGCTCGGTGGTGCGCTCACGCACCCGTTCTTCGAGGCTGATGTTCAGCCGGCGGATCTCCTCGGCGCTGCGCAGCAATTCACTGTCGATTTGCTGCCGTTTCAGACGATTGACCATCAGCAGTCCGAGCAGCATCGTCAGCAGGGGGTTGATGGCCAAAACCGGCAGGGCCACGCGCCCCAGAACCTGCCAGACCACCTCCCCGGGGAGGGTCAGCAGTAGCAGAAGCATCACGCCGTGCACCACCCATCCGAAGAGATAGAGCTCCCGCGGACTCAAATCCCACAAAGGGCGGCACCGAAAACGCCCCCAGGCCAGCCCGATCAGGCCGGAGGCGAAAATCACCGCCGTCCCGGTCCCAGCCGCGCCCCCCTGAATAAAACGCCAGGCGGCGGTCACAGCCATGGCGACCAGGGTCGGAACCACGCCGAAGAAGAGACCGGAAATCGCCAGGAGCACCGAGCGACTGTCGAAGAAGATCCCCGGCAGGCAATGCCAGGGGTTGAGCATGAGGACGACGCCGAGCAGCCCGATCAGCACGCCGCTGCCCAAACGCCCCGGCCAACCGGCGCGGATCGCGTCACGGGAAATCATGACGTCGTAGATAAGGGCCAGGGCCAGCAACAGCACGGCGTTGTGAACCAGGCCGAAAAAGACGGAATCTGCCATCGTCGTAACCTGTTCAGCCCAGGGATTTTTCCACATCGGCGGTCTTGCCGATGAGGATGAGAATGTCACTGTCCTTAATCACATGGGTGGGGGGCGGCGCGGGGATGAACTGGTCGGTCAGAACATCCTTGACGGCGATCACGGTGACGTGAAACTTGCGGCGGAGATCGAGCTCGACCAGGGTCTTGCCGATAAAATGCCGAGGGGGAACCGTTTCCGAGAGGGAATATTCCTCGGCCAGGGGGATAAATTCGAGAATGTTGGGGGTGGAGAGGCTGTGGGCGATCTTCCGCGCCATATCCTTTTCCGGATAGATGACCTCCGTCGCTCCGACCTTGTCCAGAATTTTGCCGTGATCCTCGCTGATCGCCTTGACCAGGATGCGTGGAACCTTCAGTTCCTTGAGATAAAGGGTGATCAGCGTCGACAGGTGCGAGCGCTCACCGGTCGAAACGACCGCCGCGTCGACTTCCCGTATCCCCTGCGCGTCGAGAAACTCCTTGTTGGCGGCATCCCCCAGAATCGCCTGGTCGGAGCAATCTTTCACCGCCTGCACCTTGTCACGGTCGGAGTCGATGGCGATCACCTCGTGACCGTCGGCATAGAGGGTCGAAGCCACATGAAAGCCGAAGCTGCCCAGGCCGATAACACAAAACTTTTTTTTCTTCACAGGAAAACCTCCCTGACTCAACCGATCATGACGTTCTCTTCGGCGTAACGGGTGGAAAAGCGCCGGGTTCTTCCGGCAATGGCGAAGGCCAAGGTCAACAGGCCCACCCGCCCGACAAACATGAGTACGATAATAATCCACTTGCCCGTTGTGTTCAGTTTTCCGGTCATGCCCATGGACAAGCCGGCCGTGCCGAAAGCGGAGACCGCTTCAAAAGCGCAGGCAAGAAACTCTCGGGGATTTTCATGCGTCGGATCGGGGCTTTGCACGATCAAGAGGGCAAAAAGCGCACAACTGATGAGGATAACAGCCAGAAGAACCAGGGAAAGAGCCTTGGTCACCAGTTCATCGGGGATGGTCCGGTGAAAGAGACTGACATGGGGATTCCCCTTGAGCCGGTTGTAAAAAACGGCGAAAAAGAGCGCCAGACAGGTGGTTTTCACCCCGCCACCGGCCGATCCCGGGGAAGCGCCGACGAACATGAGAAACATCATCAGAAACAGGGTCGGTGCACGAAACTCGTTCAAGTCGACGCTGTTGAAGCCGGCGGTGCGGGCGGAAACCGACTGGAAGAGAGAGGCCCAGAATCCTTCCATGAAAGACATGCCGGCCAAAACATTATCCTTCTCCAGCCACCCGATGAACAAAGCGCCGTAGAGGATCAAAAAAGCCGAGGTCACCAACACCATCTTGCCGTGCAGAGAGATACGGACAGGCCGCCGGGCTTTTTGCCCCCCGCCCTTAACCCAGGCCAGGAGTTCACGGATCACCAGAAAACCGATCCCCCCGAGAATAATCAGCGCCATGATCGTCATGTTGACCAAAGGATCGTCGCGAAAACCGACCAGACTGTCGGGAAACAGGGAAAAACCGGCGTTGCAGAAAGCGGAAATCGAATGGAAAAACGCGCTGTAGAGCCCCGGCCAGAGCCCCAGCCGGGGGACCAGAACCACCGCCAGCAACGCCGCCCCGAGGACTTCGATGACCAGGGTCAGAACCACGATCCCCCGGATCAGTTCCCGCCAGGAACCGACCGGGGTGTGCATGAGGGTTTCGTTGATGATCCAGCGTCCCTTGGCACCGACGCCGATGCGCAGATAGATGAAGAGGTAGACCGAAAAGGTCGTGATCCCCAATCCTCCCACCTGGATCAACGCGAGAATGACCGACTGGCCAAAGAAGCTGAAGCGGCTGCCGGTATCGACCACCGTCAGGCCCGTGACGCATTGGGCCGAAGTCGCGGTGAAGAGCGCATCGAGAAAAGAGAGGGGTTCCCCTCGCACCGCGAGCGGGGTGGCGAGCAGCGCGGCGCCGAGAAAAATCGCCAGGGCGTAAAAGAGCGCCAGCAGTTGGGCCGGCGAAAATTGTTTCAGCCGTTTTGCCCAAGGGCCATTTTGAGCGCTAGACATGGAGAAGGGCATGGCGAATCCGACAAGACGGGGTGAGCGCCGAATGGGGCCGTCAACTAAAAGATGAGAATATCACAGCCGCCGATCTCATCGGGGGATTTTTCCCGCCGCTCCCAGGTCCCGGGCCAGCTTGGCCAGCCCCCAGAAAAGGACGAAAAACTCCAGCCGCCCGAAGAGCATGCCGAAAATCTGCACCCAGAGCTGACCGTCGGGTGCGTCGGCGCCGGTGATGCCCACAGATAGGCCGACGGTGCCAAGGGTGCTGGCGAACTCGAAGAGGCTGTCGCCCAGGGAATGGCCGTAGGCCGTCAAAGCACAGCCGCCGAGCAGCCAGACGAAAAGAAAGAGCCCGACATAGGCGGCCGCCTTGCGGATCTCGCTCTCATTTAAAAAGCGGCGCCGTCCTCCGATCCAGATCCCCTCCTCGCAGCGCTCCCGGGGGGAACGGGCGGCTTCCCGGACTTCCCGGCGCAGGCCCTTTAACAAAAGGTAGATGCGGTGTTGTTTGATGCCGCCGGCGGTGGAGTTGGCGCCGCCGCCGATGAGCATAAGCAGGATCAGGACCAGATAGCCGAGGTCTTCCCCGCCACTGAAGGCGATGGTCTGAAAGCCGGTGGTGGAGAGGGCGGAAACGACCTGAAAAAGGAGCACCCGCAGATATTCGGGCAATTCGGGATAGACCCGGAAGGCTCCGGCGAAGAAGAGAACCACCGTCGCCAGGGGAAGGAGAACCACCGCCAGCCGCACCTCGCCGTTGCCGAGCACGGCCCGCCAGTGCCCCTTGAGCAGGGTGTAGGCGGTGAGAAAATTCAGGGTGCCGAGGCCCATCAGCAGCATCAGCACCGCCTCGATGGCCGGGCTGTTCCAGTGGGCGATGGAGTTGGCCCTCGTCGAGAAGCCGCCGGTGGAAAGGGCGCAGAAGGCGTGATTGAGGGCGTCGAACCAGCCCATCCCGGCCAGAGACAAGGCCGGTACGCCGAAGAGCAGATAACCGAAGTAGAGACGCAGGACCAGCCGCGCCGACTGGCGCACCTGTGGAACAAGCTGTTCGGAGCGCCCTTCGGCGGCGCTCAGCCCGACCCCGGCCGGACCGGCCATGGCGCTGAGCATGAGAATCGCCAGCCCGGCACCGCCGGCGAACTGCATGAGACTGCGGAAAAAGAGGAGTACGGGCGAGGTTTGTGCCACATCCAGCACCGACAGGCCGGTAGTGGTCCAGCCGCTGGTGGACTCGAAGACGGCCTCCGTCCAGCCCTGTCCCGCCCAGACGAAGGGAACGGCGCCGGCGAAAATCGCCGCAAACCAGGCCAGCACCACCAGCAACGAGCCTTCGGCCAGGGAAAGGAGGTTGTCCTCCGGCACGCGCGCGCAGACGCGCAGAAACCCGCCGAGCAGAAACAGCCCCAGGCCGGGGAAGAGAAAGCCGCCGAGCAGGGGAGCGTCTTCGGGGAAGACGAGGAGGAGCGGGAGCGGCGCCAGCAGCAGCAGGCCAATAAGAGCGACGAGGTAGCCGAGATGGCCGCAGAGAAAACGGTAGCGCTCGCGCAGATAATCCAGATAGCGGCGGTCGTTCACCGGGATTCCTCGCCGGTGAGCAGGCGCAGGGCCGCGTCCAGGCTCGCGGGGGCGGCGATGAGAATCAGCCGGTCGCCGGCCTGCAGGTGGGTTCCGCCCTTGGGAATCAGCACCTTGTCCCCGCGAATGATGCCGCCGAGCAGGGCCTCCTCGGGCAAGGTCAATTTTTTCAAGGGAAGCCCGATCGCCGGCGCCTCCTCCCTGAGCAGCACCTCGGAAACGGAGACCGAACCGTCCCCCACGGCCATCATCCGGGCGATTTCCTCGAAGCCGGCCTGTTCTTCGATAATCAGGGAGAGAATCCGCGTCGCCGAGATCGCCGTCGTCACCTCCAGCCGCTGAAAAACCTCTTCATTTTCCGGATCGTTGACCAGGGCGATGGTGCGCGGGACCCGGTACATGCGCCCGGCAATCTGGCAGATCGCCAGGTTGTCCTCGTCGTTAGGCAACAGAGCCAAGACCGTGTGCGCCCGCCAGGCCCCCGCCTCATTCAACACCCGCGGGTCAGTGGCATCCCCGAAAAGAACCGTTGCCCCGGTGCGCCGGGAGAGCTCCCGCGCCTCTTCCTCACTGGGGGCGACGACTCTGACGTCCACCCCCCGACGGGAAAATTGCCGCGTCAAGTAATAGAGGATCTTGCCGCTCCCCGCCAAAAGGACCTTCATGACCGCTTCTCCTCTCCGGTAAAGCGCCGCAGAAATTCCCCGGCACTGAGGCGGGTCGGGCTGATGGTCTCCACCCCCAGGGTCCGATACATCTCCTCCCGGTCCGGATCGTAGACCCGGGCCAGCACCCGAGGAACGGCGAAGACCGTCTTTGCCACCTGGGCGACCATGAGATTGACCGTATCCTTCTCGGTCGTCGCCATCAGGCAGTCAGCCCGCTCCAGATTGGCCTGACGTAATACCCGTTGTTCTACGGCATCGCCGGTCACCCGAAAACCGCTGAAACCGGCGTCGAGCAGGGCGAAGGAAGATTCCAGGCGATCGACGACCACGACCCGGGCGCCCTCCCGGCTCAGTTCTCCGGCAAGGAGCGCGCCCAGCCGACCGCAACCGACAATGACCACCGATAGGGATCTCTTTTTGCCCATGCCCACTCCTTTTCTACGGGATTCATCCTCTTGCAGCTCGCCTCAGCTCATCTATAATACCATTCGTCATGCAGATTGCCGGGCGCATCCCGGCCCTCTTTCCTGAAGGAGAAATCATGAAACAGCTGACTTTGTGTACCCTCTTCATCTGCGCCCTGGCGCTTCTCGCCGGTTGCGACAAGCCCGCTCCCACCGCCCGGGGCGTCGATCTGGCCCTGGGGGAAAGCGTCTACACCCAGCGTTGCGCCAGCTGCCACGAGCGTGGGCTGGCCGGAGCGCCCCGTACCGACGCAGCCGAGGAATGGACGACGGCCCTGGAACGGGGGATCGACACCCTCATCGCCAACTCCATCAACGGCTACCGGGGCGAGCGCGGCTTCATGCCCCCTCGGGGCGGCCATGCTGCCCTCACCGACGCCGAAGTGACCGCTGCCGTCCATTACCTGGTCAACAAGGTTCGCTGATCGCCTGAAGTCCGGCCTCGCCGGATACTTGGCCAAGGAGAAAGGTCATGCCGATGAACACGAACCATAAGCTGATCCCTCTGTTTCTCGCGCTGGCAATTCTCGCCCTCCCCGTCCGGCCTTCGGCCGCCGGCCGCGGCGAAGGCGATTACGGTTCGGCCGCACGCGTTGGCTCCTGGGATGACCGATCCCCGGAAGCAAGCGACCGTGACGACCTGCGCTACCTGGAAGAACGGGAGTACGAGCGCCGCTATCGCGACCGGGACGACAACGACAGCCGCCGCGAATTGCGGGAGAACGAGGAGGAGTACCGCGACCGGAAGACCGAGCGTGAGCGGCTGCGGGAGCGCTTCCCCGAGGACCGGCAGGATCGCCAAGGATATGACGACCGGGGCGATCGCGATGACCGGCAGAATCCTTATCGCGAACAAAACCGCTACGAGAATCGTCAAGGGCGCGGCTATGACGACGATGAGATGAGCCCAGCAGCGCGGGAGCGGGAATGGCAAAGGAAGATGGAACAGGAGCAGAGAGAGCTCGGGCGGGGGTCGGAACAGGGCCAAAGGCAACGCCAGGAACATCGACGCAAATGGTGGAACTTCTGGGACTGATCCGCCGCACGAAAAAGATCCGGGGACTCAGTCCCCCGCGCACCTCTCGCCCCAGCAGGGACCTGCGAAGCTTAACCTTCTGAAAAGAACGAGATCATGACGAGCGACCAGATTACCATCTTTGCCATCCTCGGCTTGACCCTGGCGCTCTTTATCTGGAACCGCTGGCGTTACGACATCGTCGCGATGTTGGCCCTGCTCGCCGTGGCGGGTTTCGGCCTGGTGCCGAGCGAGAGGATTTTCGTCGGCTTCGGTCATCCGGCGGTGGTCACGGTAATGGCGGTCCTGGTCCTCAGCCACGGTCTCTTTCTCGCCGGGGCGGTAGATAACATGGCCCGAGCCCTGGCCCGGGTGGGCCAGCGACCCAGCATCCAGGTCGCCGCCCTGACCGGGATCGTCGCCCTCAGTTCCGGCATCATGAACAATGTCGGCGCCCTCGCCCTGCTCATGCCTGTCGCCGTCTGGATGTCCCGGCAGAGCGGCCGTTCCCCTTCCCTGCTGCTCATGCCCCTGGCCTTCGGTTCACTGCTCGGCGGCACCCTGACGATGATCGGCACGCCGCCGAACATCATCATCGCCTCCTACCGCGAACACACCGGCGCCCCCTCCTTCGGGATGTTCGACTTCCTCCCGGTGGGCGGTGCGATCACCCTCACCGGCCTGGCCTTCATCGCCCTGGCGGGCTGGCGTCTGACCCCGAAACGCATTCGCGAGGGAGCGAAAAAGCTCTTCCGCATCAGCGACTATCTCACCGAGGTGCGGGTTCCCGAATCCTCCCGGCTGGTCGGTCAGCCCCTGCACAATCTGCTGTCGATTATGGAAAAAGAGGGGGAGGTCATTGTCACCGGCCTGGTGCGTGGAGAAATCCGTCAGCAGATGCCCTCGATCTATGAAGTTTTGCAGACGGGGGATATCCTGTTGGTCGAGGCCGACTCGGAAAGTCTCAAGAGCCTGATCGACCTGACCGGGCTGGAACTGGCGGAAAGCGGCAAAAAGGAAGGGGAAAAAGAAAAAAGAGGCGGGGAAATCAATCTGGTGGAGGTGATCGTCGCCCCCGAATCGACCCTGCTGGGGAGATCGGCGACCACCCTCAAACTGCGGGAGCGATACGGCATCAATGTGCTGGCGGTGGCCCGACAGGGGCAACGTCTGCCGCGCCGGCTCGGCAAGGTGCGTTTCGTCCCCGGCGACATTCTGCTGGTGCAGGGGCGGGAGGAAAGCCTGTCAACGACCCTGAGCGAACTCGGTTGCCTGCCCCTTGCCGAAAGGGGCATGCGCCTCGGCAAACCCCGGCAGGTCTTGCTGGCGGTCGGCATCTTCGGTGGCGCCCTGCTGCTGATCGCCCTGCACCAGGTCGCGGCGGCTCCGGCACTGATCGGCGGCGCCCTGCTCATGGTCCTGACCCGGGTACTCTCCACCCGCGAGGCCTACGCCGCCATCGACCTGCCGGTCATCGTCCTGCTCGCGGCTCTTATCCCCCTCGGAGAAGCCCTGGAAACGAGCGGCGGGGCGCGCCTCATCGCCGAAGAGCTGTTGACCTTCGCCCGGGGCGCCTCGCCGACCGCCACCCTGGCGCTGCTCACGGCCGCGACCATGCTGCTGTCCAACATCGTCAACAATACCGCCGCCGCGATCCTGACGGCGCCCATCGCCCTCGGCCTGGCCGAAGGGCTGGGCATCTCCGCCGATCCACTGCTCATGGGGGTGGCCATCGGCGCCTCCTGCGCCTTTCTCACCCCCATCGGCCATCAGTCCAACACCCTGGTCATGGAACCGGGCGGCTACCGCTTCGGCGACTACTGGCGCATGGGGCTCCCCCTCTCCCTGCTGGTGCTCGCCGTCGCCGTCCCCCTCATCCCCCGCGTCTGGCCCTTCTAGCCGTCATTCCCAACTCCCAACTCCCAACTCCCAACTCCCAACTCCCAACTCCCAACTCCCAGCTCCTCACTCCTCACTCCTCTTCCCCGTCCGCATCGATCCCATACTTGGCCAACCGATAACGGATGGAGCGAAAGGTGATACCGAGCAGCTCGGCGGCTTTCTTGCGCACGCCGCCGGTCTTTTCCAGGGTCCTGAGCAGAATGTCCTTCTCGATCCCTCCCAGGTAGGCGTCGAGATCGAGCCCGGCATCGGGGATCTGCGTCAGGGCGCCGGAGACCACCGGGGAGTCGTAACGCAGATGGGCGGGGAGGCAGTCGACGGTCAGCTCCTCGGCCGGGCCGAGGACCACGCAGCGTTCGATGACATTCTCCAGTTCGCGAATATTTCCCGGCCAATGGTAATCGAGCAGACGACGCAGGGCCTTCTCCTCGATTTTCATATCCTTGCGCCCGCTGAGCTTTTCAAAAAAATGCTCGATCAAGAGCGGGATGTCGCCGCGTCGATCGCGCAAAGGCGGCAGGGTGACGCAGATGACGTTGAGCCGGTAATAGAGGTCCTCGCGAAAGGTTCCCTTGGCCACCGCTTCGGCCAGATCCCGGTTGGTGGCGGTGACAATCCGCACATCGACCTTGACGTCCTTGGTCCCCCCCACCCGGCGAAATTCCCGTTCTTGCAAGACCCGCAGCAATTTGACCTGCATCATCGGCGGCAGTTCGCCGATCTCGTCGAGAAAGAGGGTGCCACCGTTGGCAACTTCGAAGAGCCCCGCCTTCTGTTGCACGGCGCCGGTGAAACTCCCCTTTTCATGGCCGAAGAGTTCGCTTTCCAGCAGATTCTCGGGGATAGCCCCGCAGTTGATCGGGACGATCGGCTTGTCGCGGCGGTCGCTGTTGTAATGGATCGCCCGCGCCACCAGTTCTTTACCGGTGCCGCTCTCGCCGAAAATCATGACATTGGCCTTGCTCGCCGCGACCTTTTCGATGAGATTGTAAACCTCCTGCATCCCCTTGCTCTTGCCGATCAGGCTGCAGAAGGAATAGCGTTTGCCCAACTCCTTCTTGAGTTCCTGGTTCTCCCGGCGCAGGCTCCGGCGCTCCAGGGCGTTCTGCACCACCAGGCGGATCTCGTCATTCTTGAAGGGCTTGATGATGTAGTCGTAGGCGCCGTTCTTCATCGCCTCCACCGCCTCTTCGGTGGTGGAAAAAGCGGTGATCATGATCATGGCGGTCTCGGGAAAACGCTGACGAACATGGGCGAGGAGTTCGAAACCGGTCATCCGCGGCATCTTGATGTCGCTGATGATCAGATCGTAGGCACAGGAACGCAGGCGCTCGACGGCCTGTTGCCCGTCGCCGACGGCGTCGACCTGGTAGCCGTCGCTGTGAAGCATGATGCTGAGAAATTCACGCATGCTCTCTTCGTCGTCAACGATGAGAATGCGGGGTCGCTGCTCTTGATTCATGGTCTTTCCTCGGTCACGGAACCAGGTTCCGATCGTTGCGGTAAACGGATGGTAAAACGGGTGCCGCCGGCGGCGCCGGGCTCGACCCGGACCTCGCCGCTGTGCCCTTCGACGATGGCGTGCACGGTCGCCAGCCCGAGACCGGAACCCTTGTCCTTGGTGGTGAAAAAGGGCTCGAAAATCCGGCCGCGCAGCTCCTCGGCAATACCCGGGCCGCTATCCTCCACATAGATCGCCGATTCCTCGGGCAGGATGCCGAAGGTGAGCGTCCCGCCTTCGGACATGACCTCGGCGGCGTTGATCGCCAAATTCCACAGAGCCTGACGCAGCTGCTGGCGGTCGACAACGAGACGAAAAGGGCCGGAATAAGCCCGGACCAGGCGCAGGCCGGAAAAGCGCTGATCGCCGGCGAGCACCGCAATCAGTTCGTCGACCAGTCGCGCCACATCGACCATAAGACGCTGCGCCGGTCGCGGCCGGGCATAGACGAGAAAATCGGTCAGGAGCACGTTCAGCCGCTGGGCTTCCTTGACGATGATCTTCATCAGGCGCTGTTCCGCCTCGGTGAGATGCCTGCCTTCGAGCAGCAGCTGGGCTGAGCCACTGATGGAAGCCAGGGGGTTGCGGATTTCATGGGCCATGCCCGAAGCCAGACGACCGACGGCGGCGAGACGGTCGGCGCGCTTGAGCTGCTCTTCCAGCAGTTTGAATTCGGAGAGATCCTGAAAAGCGACGAGCAGCCCGAGAACCTTCCCCTGGGAATCACGCATCAGGGACGAGGCGTAACCGAGGGTCAGGCTCCGGCCGTCGCTGGTGACGAAAGGACATTCCCGCCGGTTGACGAGAAGGAAACCTCTTTCGTCGAAAACCTGAAAATCGGGAAAAAGCTCGGACAGGCTTCGATTATAGACCTCGGAAAGGGAAAGGCCGGAAATCCTCCCCGCCGCCTGGTTGAAGGAACGAATCCGCCCCTCGGGGTTGATGATCATCAGGCCGCTAGTGACATTGGCGAGAATCGTGCGGTTGAGGTTCTCGAGTTCTTCGAAGTCGATCTCGCGCTTTTCCAGGGCCGCTTCGCTGCGCCGCAGGCGATCGACCAGGATGGTGCTGAAGAGCGCGGTACAGAAAAAGGCGAGAACGTTGACGAAGACCGAGTAAAAAACCGCGTTACCGTCAACGCGCTGGGATAGCCCCGATCCCCCAAAAAAAGGGAGATAGCCGTAGTATTGCAGATCGAGCAGGCTGCCGTAGAGGATGGCGGAGGCCGAGGCGACGAAGAGGATGTCCCGGCGTGCGAAAAAGAGGCTGGCGCCGATGATGACAAAAATGTAGAGAAAGGAAAAGAGGCTCTCGATGCCGCCGGTGACATAGATCAGCGCCGTGGCCAGAAGCAGATCCCAGACGACCTGCCCCTGAATAAAGAGCCGGGTGCGCCGCACATGGGGGAGCAGAAGGGCCGAAAGGCCGATCTGCGCGGCGCACAACCCGCCGATGAGATAGAGGGCGAGGAGGACCGGAGAAAGGGCCAGACCCCGTCCGTACCATTGATAAACCACCGCCCCGAGGAGGAAGAGGGCGATGATCAGCGCCCGGACCAGCAGATACCAGCGCAACTGACTCCTGGCCACCCGATTCGGGTGGGGGCGGCGCAGGATCTCCAGAAGTTTCCGCATCAGCCGCCGACGGTGCCGGCCAGCTTGAAGATCGGCAGGTACATGGCGATAACCAGGCCGCCGACGGTGGTGCCGAGGAAGAGCATGAGCAGCGGTTCCATCATGGCGGTCAGGTTGGACACCGCGTCGTCCACTTCGTCATCGTAGAAGTCGGCGATCTTGTTGAGCATGGTATCGATGGCGCCGGACTGCTCGCCGACCGCGATCATCTGGCAGACCATGGGCGGGAAGACCCCCGACTCCTCCAGCGGCTCGGCGATGGTCTTGCCCTCGCTGATGCTCTGGCGCACCTTGTAGATGGCCGTTTCCACCGTCTTGTTGCCGGCGGTCTTGGCGACGATGTCGAGACCGTCGAGAATCGGCACGCCGCTGGAGATCATCGTCCCCAGGGTGCGGGTGAACTTGGCGACGGCGACCTTGCGGATGAGAATCCCGAAAACCGGCACACTCAAGGCCCACTTGTCGATGGCCGCCCGCCCCGCCTTGGTCCGATAGATGCGCTTGACGCCCCAGATGGTGAGGAAAATGCCGGCGATAATGACGAGGATGTACTTCTGGATGAAGTTACTTATATTGATGACGATCTGGGTCGGCATCGGCAACGAACCGCCGAAATCGGCGAACATCTTCTCGAAAGCGGGGATGACGAAGACCAGGATAACGGCGATGACCAGAACGGCGATGCCGATGATGGTGGTCGGATAGGTCATGGCGCTTTTGACCTGCTTTTTCAGTTTGAGCGCCTTCTCGATGTAGGCGGCGAGACGGTTGAGGATGGTGTCGAGAATACCGCCGACCTCGCCGGCCGCGACCAGGTTGACATAGAGGTCGTCAAAGGCCTTGGGATGTTTCTTCAGGGCGTCAGCGAAGGTCGAGCCGGATTCCACCGCCTCTTTGACGTTGACCAGGATCCCCTTGAAGGTCTTGTTGTCCTGCTGGCGCCCGAGGATGTCGAGACACTGGACCAGAGGAAGACCGGCGTCGATCATGGTGGCGAACTGGCGGGTGAAGACCACCAGGTCCTTGGTGGTGATCTTCGGGGCAAAACCGGGAATCTTCAGCTCGACATCAAGCCCCTTGCCCCGCTCCTTGACCTTGGTCGGCATGATCCCGTTACGGCGCAACTGGGCATTGACCGCCGCCTCGTTGGGCGCTTCCATCTCCCCCTTCTGCACCTGTCCCGTGCGATTCTTGCCTTCCCAGGAAAACTTCGCCATAAAAACACCTCGTTTAGAAACACCGATGGGTTCAAGGGGAGCAATAAAAAGCCCCGCCCGTTAGGATCGAACGACTACCGTTGCGGCGCGGGAGCGCCGCCGGTAATGTTGCGGCGCAAAACCGACGCCGGGTTGGCGATCATCTGCTTGAGCTCCTCCGGCTCCGAGGAGCGGGTGAGCGCCGTCTCCATGCTCACCAGCTTCCGGTGGTAGAGCATGAAGAGGGCCTGGTTCATGGTCTGCATGCCGAATTTATCCTGGCCCATCTGCATCTGCGAATAGATCTGATGCACCTTGTCGTCGCGAATCAGAGCGCGGATCGCCATGTTCGGCACCATTACCTCCAGGGCCAGCACCCGCCCGCTACCGCTGGCGTGGGGAAGCAAGGTCTGGGAGAGCACCCCTTCGAGGACGAAGGAGAGCTGGGTGCGCACCTGCTGCTGCTGATTGGTGGGGAAGACGTCGACAATCCGGTTGATGGTCTGCACGCAGGAATTGGTGTGCAAGGTGGCGAAACAGAGATGGCCGGTCTCGGCGATGGTCAGTGCCGCCTCGATCGTCTCCATGTCGCGCATCTCGCCGAGCAGCACCACATCGGGGTCCTGGCGCAGGATGTACTTGAGCGCCCTCTTGAAGGACTGGGTATCGGCCCCGACCTCACGCTGATTGACCAGACACCTTTTATGGGGATGGAGGAACTCGACGGGATCCTCGATGGTGATGATGTGCTCGGCGCGCTCGCTGTTGATCGAATCGATCATCGACGCCAGGGTCGTCGACTTGCCGCTGCCGGTAGGCCCGGTGACCAGCACCAGTCCCCGGGGCTTCTTGCAGATGTCGCGCACCACCTGGGGCAGCCCCAGTTCGTCGAAGGTCTTGATCTGGTAGGGAATCAGCCGGAAGGCCCCGGCCACGGCGCCGCGCTGCATGAAGAGATTGCCGCGGAAACGGGAGAGGCCCTTGACCCCGAAGGAGAGGTCGAGCTCGTTCTCCTCTTCGAATTTGCGCTTCTGCGCATCGGTGAGGATGCTGTAGCAGAGCTGCTTGGTATCCGCCGGCTGCAGCAGGGGGAGCTTGAGGGGGACCATTTCCCCGTCGATGCGCACCAGAGGCGCGGTTCCGGTGGAAATGTGCAGGTCCGAGGCCCCCTGCTCGACCATCGTTTTCAAAAGCTGATGCATGCTTACCATAGGCGTCACACCTCGTCAGTAAAAAGCCGCCGGCGCGGCCAAGGCCATTTCAACAAAAAACGTCGTCAGTTATCGGCGACGGTACAGCGCAAGACCTCCTCCATGGAGGTCACTCCCTCTTTGAGTTTGGTCAGGGCCGACTGGCGCATGGTCTTGACCCCCAAGCGCATCGATTCCCGTTTGATTTCGGCAGTATTCGCCCCGGCCAGGATCAGCTCGCGAATCTCCTCGAACATTGGCATGATCTGGTAGATGCCGACCCGCCCCTTGTAGCCGGTGTTGTTGCAGGTCGGGCAGCCGACGCCGCGGTAGCAGACATATTCATCCACCTCGTCGGCGGAAACCCCGGCATCGATCAGCGCCTGTTTGGGGATCTCCTCCGGCTGCTTACAGGCCGAGCAGACCCGTCGACCGAGACGTTGGGCGGTAATCAGGTTGACCGCCGAAGCGACCAGAAAGGGCTCGATCCCCATGTTGAGCAGACGGTTGATGGTACTCGGGGCGTCGTTGGTGTGCAGGGTCGAAAGCACCAGGTGCCCGGTCAGGGCCGCCTTGACCCCGATCTCTGCCGTTTCAAAGTCGCGGATCTCGCCAATCATGATGATGTCCGGGTCTTGCCGCAGAAAGGCGCGCAGGGCGGCGGCGAAGTTGAGACCGATCTCTTCGTGCATCTGCACCTGGTTGATGCCGGCGAAGTTGAACTCCACCGGGTCCTCGGCGGTGGAGATATTTTCCGTGACCTTGTTCAGCTCGCCCAGGGCCGAATAGAGGGAAACGGTCTTGCCGCTACCGGTCGGGCCGGTGACCAGGACCATGCCGAAGGGCTTGTGAATGGCCTCCTGGAACCAGGCGAGGGCTCGGGGTTCGTAGCCGAGTTTGGTCATATCGAGTTGCAGGTTCGACTTGTCGAGCAGCCGCAGAACGATCTTTTCGCCAAAGAGGGTCGGCAGGCAGTTGACCCGGTAGTCCATGTCCTTGCCGGCGCCGAGCTTGATCTTGATGCGCCCGTCCTGGGGGAGGCGACGTTCGGCGATGTCCATCTCGGCCATGATCTTGATACGCGAGGTGATGGCGTTCTTCAGCTTCATCGGCGGCTTCATCACCTCATAAAGCACGCCGTCGATGCGATACCGCACGCGGAAGGTCGTTTCGTAGGGCTCGATGTGAATATCCGAGGCGTTGCGCTTAATGGCGTCGGTGAGAATCAGGTTGACCAGCTTGACGACGGGAGCGTCCTCGCTGGCTTTTTCCAGATCGCGGACATCGACGTTGTCTGCCTCATCCACCACCTCCAGGTCGATGTCGTCCAGATCTTCCATGACATCGGCGAAGGTCGCGCTCTGGTCGTAATACTTGTCGATCGCCTTCTTGATCGCCGCCTCGGGCGCGACCACCACCTCGACATTATAGCCGGTCATGAACTTGATGTCGTCGATGGCGAAGATGTTGGAGGGGTCGCTCATGGCGACGATCAGGGTGGAGCCGGCACGGTTGATGGGAATGATCTGGTATTTCTGGGCAACCTCGGCGGGAAGCAGGCGGATGACCGCCGTATCGATCTCGAATTCGGAAAGATTGATGGAGGGGACGCCGTACTGGCGAGAGAGGAAGGCGGCGAGCTCGTCCTCTTTGATGAAATCGAGTTTGATCAGGGCGGCGCCCAGCCGGCAACCTTCGCTCTTCTGAAGCTCCAGCGCCTTTTTCAGTTGTTCCTCGGTAACCAGCTGGTTACGCACCAGCAGTTCACCCAGACGGTTGCCTTTAATCGTCGACAAGGGACAACTCCTCACAAAGTCGGCCGGACACGAGAACCGGCAATTTCATAAAAAGAGAACTAACGAGCGGCGACCGCCGCCAAAAGTCGCGCCTTCATCACGCCGGATGGCGGAGTCTGGCCGGTCCAGAGACGGAATCCCTCTTCCCCCTGGGCGGCCAGCATGCCCAATCCGTCGGCCCCGGCATGCCCGCGTGTGGCGGCCTCGCGCAGGAAGGGCGTCGGCTCGAAGCCGTAGACCATATCGTAAACCACCGCGAAAACCGGGAGTTTTTCCCAGGGGAACCCAGGGAGAGCCTCCCCCCCGAGCCCCAGTGCCGAGCTGTTCACCACGAGATCAACCCCGGCCAGGTGCGCCGCCAAGTCCTCGGTGGCCAGACTGCAACTTGCAAACGACGTGCCGGAAAAAACCGGCCGGAACTCCGCCACCAGCGCCGCCGCCCGCTCCGGAGTGCGATTGGCGACGACGATGGCAGCGGCTCCGGCCTCGGCCAGGGCGACCAGAGCAGCGCGGCTGGCGCCGCCGGCGCCGAGCAGGAGAATGCGCCGTCCCGCCGGGTCAAAGCCGAGATCCTCGGCCAGGGAGCGGAGAAAACCGATCCCGTCCGTATTATAGCCGATCAGGCGCCCTTGCCGGTTGACAACGGTGTTGACGGCCCCGATCAAGCGGGCCTGGGGATCGATCTCGTCGAGCAGGGGACAGACCCGTTCCTTGTGGGGAACAGTCAAATTGACACCGAGCAAGTCAAGAATCCGTATCGCTTCGACCGCCGTGGGGAGGGCGTCGGGAAGAACGTGGAAAGGGACGTAAACGGCGTCGTAGCCGATTCCCGTGAGCGCCGCGTTGTGCATGAGCGGCGACAGGGAATGCTTCACCGGATCGCCGAAAATACCGATGATTCGGGTGGTTCCGCTAATCTTCATGCCATTCCCCCAGCCCCGAGCCCGGCGGTTCCGGTTCGGTGATCGTATCGAGGTATTCCCGGTAGGTGATCAGCCGCCGCCGACCGAGGATTTCCCGGGCGGCGGCGATGTCGGCAGCAATCGCCTGGCAGAGCTCGACCAGCGAGGGGAAGCGCTTTTCGTTGCGCAACCGCTGATAGAAGTAGACGCGCAACGTCTCGCCATAGAGATCGCCGGAAAAATCGAGAAGATGGACCTCCACCGTCACCTCCTGGTTGCCGAAGGTGGGATTCCAGCCGATGTTGAGCACGCCGTCGTACAGCTCCCGGCCACGCCGGACCTTCACCGCGTAGACCCCGGGGATGGGCAGCAGCTCCTTCTCCGTCACCAGGTTGGCGGTGGGAAAACCGAGTTTGCGCCCCCGTTCGGCGCCGTGGGCGACCACCCCTTCGAGGGTATAGTGGCGGCCGAGAAAACGCACCACCCCGGCGACATCACCGGCGCTGATCATGTTGCGCACCAACGAACTGCTGTAGACGACGTTATGCTCGGCCAGCGGTTCCAGCACCTCGACGGTAAAGCCGATCTTCCGCCCCTGCTCCTGAAGAAAACGGAGGTTGCCGAGGCGCCCTCGGCCGAAGGCGTAGTCGTAACCGACGATGAGATGGCGCACGGCGAGTTTCTCGACCAGAACCTCCTGGACGAATTCCTCGGCGGTCAGCAGAGACAGCTCGCGGGTAAAGGGGAGGCAGACAAGCAGGTCGATGCGCGAGGCGGCGATGAGCAGCTCCTTTTCCGCGCGGGTGTTGAGCATCTTCGGCGCCTGCTCGGGAGCGAGGATCTTGAGGGGATGGGGATCGAAGGTCAGGACCGCCGCCGTCCCGCCGATGGAACGGGCCTTGCGCACCACCCGCCGGAAGATTTCCCGGTGGCCGAGATGAACCCCATCGAAGTTGCCGATGGTCAGCACCGTCTCCCGGGGCGGCGTGGTCAGGGCCTGAAGATCGCGGATGATTTTCACGAATCCGACCCCTTTGACCGAGGCTTTTGCCTTCCGGTGAATCCTCCTTTTTTCTCCGGGCGCTTCGTGGCCATTCCTTCCGCACGGGCTCCGCCCTTTTTCCGGCGAGTTGGTGGCGCGCCTGCGGCCGTCGCTTCCTCCACCAGCACGAAATCGATCTCCCGGCGCGGCAGGTCGACCCGGTTCAAGCGCACACGCAACGGCAGGCCGACCTGGAAAATCCGCCGCCGATGCTCGCCGATCAGGCGCTGCAAGTCTTCTTCGTAATGATAAAAATCGTCTTCCAGGCTGGAGATATGCACCAGCCCTTCGACAAAAATCTCATCCAGTTCGACAAAGAAACCAAAGGGGCGTACGCCCGAAACCAGGGCCGAGAACTCCTCGCCCAGACGGGGCAGCATGAACTGACACTTCTTCAGGGCGACGATCTCCCGTTCCGCCTCCATCGCCCGCCGTTCGCACATCGACGTCCGCTCCCCGGCTCCCGGCAGATACCTTTTCCAGGTCGCCATCCGCTCCTCACTCAACTGCCCGGCGCGCAACACCTCGCGCAGGATGCGATGGATGATGAGGTCGGGATAGCGGCGGATCGGCGAAGTGAAGTGGCAGTAGAGTTCGGCGGCCAGCCCGAAATGCCCGACATTCTCCGGCGCATAGCGGGCCTGCTTGAGGCTGCGCAACAGCACGTTGTTGAGCAGCTTCTCCTCAGGGCGCCCCTGGAGCTCGGCCAGCAACTTCTGCAACTCGTGGGCGTCGACCCCCGTCTCCGAGAGCTTCAGACCGAAGTTGAAATGAGCGGCGAAAGCCTGGAACTCCTGAAGCTTTTCCAGATCGGGCGGTTCATGGATACGGTAGAGCACCGGCGCCTGGCGTTCGTGGAGAAAGGACGCCGTCGCCTCGTTGGCGGCGAGCATGAATTCCTCGATCAGCCGATGAGCGAAGGTGCGCTCGGCGCGGAGGATATTTTCCGGCTTGCCGGTCAACCCGAGAATCACCTCGGCTTCAGGCAGGTCAAAATCGAGGCTCCCTCGGCGTTGGCGCATCTCGATCAGGCGACGGGCCAGCTCCGCCATGACCTCCAGGTCAGGAACGAGCGGCGCGTAACGTTCCAGAGTCGCCGGCTCCCTCAGTTCGAGCATGGCATGCACCTCGGTGTAGGTGAGCCGCGCCCGACTGCGCATGAGCGCCGGATAAAAGCGGCTCTCCAGCCGCCGCCCCTGGCCGTCGAAGAGCATCTCGGCGGTCATCGCCAGCCGCTCCTCGTCAGTATTGAGGGAACAGATGCCGTTGCTCAACGCCTCGGGGAGCATCGGCAGACAGTGGCCGGGGAAATAGACGCTGGTGCTGCGCTCGTAGGCTTCGCGGTCGATCTCCCCGCCGGCGGGCACATAATGGGAGACATCGGCGATCGCCACCCAGAGACGGATCTTGCCCCCCTCTTCGTGCCGCGCCGCCACCGCGTCGTCGAAATCCTTGGCCGTCTCCCCGTCGATGGTCACCAGCGGCAGCTCCCGCAGGTCGACCCGCCCGGTGCGATCCTCTTCCGTCACCGCCGTCGGCACCTGGGCCGCCGCCGAAAGAACCGACTCGGGAAAACGATGGGGCAACTGGTGCTTGTAGGCGACGGCGAGAATCTCCACCAGGGGATCATCGGCGTCGCCGAGCACCTCCAGCACCGTTCCTTCCGGGCCGCGGGTGGTGCTGGGAAAGCTGTCGATGCGCGCCACCACCATCTGTCCGGCGCGGGGCGCCAGCGGCCCCGGATCGGGGATGATGAGGTCGTGGCGGAAGCGGGGATCGGCGGGGACGACGTAGCCGAAGCCGCGCCCCGCCTCGTAGCGGCCGATGAGCTGCCGCAGCCCGCGCTCGACGATGCGCACCAGGCGCCCCTCGGGCTTGCCGTCACGGGGGGAGTGCTCAATGCGCACCGCGACCTTGTCGCCGTCCATGACCTCGCGCAGATAGCGGGCCGGAACGAAGACATCGGTCTGCCGCTCGGGAGCGGAGACAAAACCGTAGCCGTCGCGATGCAGGGAAATGGGGCCGACCACCAGGTCGACCTGGCGCGGGAGGGAGTAACGACCGTTGCGGTGGCGGATCAGCACCCCCCGCTCGACCAGTCCCGCCAACAGTTCCAGGGCGCGGCGGCGTTCATCGCGGCGCAGCCGGAAACTGGCCAGGATTTCCCGTTCAGTCAAAGGCCGCCGGGCTTTTCCGGCAATGTAGTCGAGGAGTTGTTCGGCAGTAAGAGACATCGGCGGTCCGTCCTGAAAGGGGCCGTGACCGGCCCGTCATTCGATGGGGTTGATGACCATTCCGGAGAGGATTTTCGGATAGAAATAGGTGGATTTCTGCGGCATCTTCTCGCCGGCGTTGGCGACGTCGCGGACCTCGGACATGCGCGTGGGGTTGACCAGAAAGGCCAGTTGCGCCCCCTGCCCCTCGACCAGACCCAGCGCCTCGTCGATTCTGCGGATGTAGCGCAGCCGTTCCGAATCGTCCGAGGCGATCCCGAGCAACCGTTCGAGAAGCAGACAGTGGAGAATGGAGATATCGAGGGTACGCAGAACCTTGGGCGTCTTGGCGTCGAAAAATTCATCCATCACCCCCTCATCCCGCAGGCAGAGGTAATGGATCCGTCCGTCACCGGTGTAGAGCGCCAGGGTATGCCGGCAACTGCCCAGGTCGCTCAGCCGCGCGCGCAGCGCGAGGATCTGTTCGCCATCCCGGGGGTCGAAGGCCAGGCTTTCGATATCGAAATAGTCGGCCAGCCGTCCCAAAAAAGCCGCCGGATCGAAACCCGCCAGCCCGCTGACGACGCGATGGGCGGGAAAGATGCGCATGCCCTTATCTTCCATATTGGAAAGACACATGAGCACGTAGTTGAAGAGTTCCTTGCCGGTAAAATCGGGATGCAGCTGACGCATGTAGTCGCGATAGGCGATGGCCGCCTCATAGCGATGGTGGCCGTCGGCCAAGACCAGCGGCTTGTTGTCGAGCAGCGCCTGGGCCTTGCCGATGAGGTTTTCGTCGGTACAGCGCCACAAGCGATGCCAGACCCCGTCGTCGTCTTTAACTTCCACCTCGGGCTGGCGGTCTTTCTCCTTCTTCGCCAACACTTCCAGAACGCAGCAGGGATCGGAGTAGAGGGAGAAGACCGGGCTGAGATTGGCTTGGCAGGCCTTGAGCAAGGCCAGACGGTCAGCCTTGGGATCAGACAGGGTCTTTTCGTGGGGTTTGACCAGGCCGGTAGAAAATTCCTCGATGCGGGCCAGGGCGATAAGGCCGTTCCGGGTCAGCACCTGCCCGTCCTCGGCTGCATATTCCTGATCGTAGAGATAGATGGAAGGCTCCGGGTCGCGGCACAGGGTCCCGTCCAGGCGCCACTGCCGCAACAGGGCGGCGGCGCGGGTGTAGCGGTTGTCCTCGTCGGTATCTTCGGGGGAGATGCGGCCGAGGAGCAGGCGCACAATGTTGTGCTCGTGGCGCTGGTGCAGCTCTTCCTGCAAAGCCGGCGAAATCACATCGTAAGGGGGCGCCGTGACCTGGGCGAGATCGGCGATTCGTTTGCTGGAGTAGCGCAGCCCCCGAAAGGGGACGATTTTAGCCATCAAAAGCTCCCTTGACCGGATTAAATCAAAGGTTAACTATACTTAAATCGGTCAAAGGGTTGCAAGGGAAAAACCGGAACGCTACTCGAAGCCGGCGGTGGCCGGATTCCAGCGCAGCACGCAGATCCGGCCGGTGGCGGCATGGCTGACCCCAACCGCGTAGCGCCGCCGCGCCGGTTGCGTTCCCGCCCGTTCCTGCAGGCACAGATAGAGGGCGTTGCTCGATCCGTCGGGATTGAAGGAGAGATAGCCGGGACCGGCTTCGATCCGGCAATCCTGGGACAGCCCCAGCTCCACCCGGGCGGGAAATTCGACCCGCTGCCCGGGACGGTCGAGCCAGACGCTGCTCCCTCGGGAGAGATTTCCCTGTTGCAGCCAGAGCACCGGGCGTCCCCCCGGCGTCTCCCCCAGAGGCAGCGCCTTAACGCGGATCTCGCGATTACTCGCCACCGCCTGGGAACGGCCGAGACGCAGCAGCGACGCCACCTCGCGGGCGCAGCTGCGCACCTGCAGGGACTGCTGCCACTGGCGGAAGCCGAAACTCCCCAAGGCCGCCAAAATCCCGACCAGGGCCAGGGCGACGAGCAGCTCCAGCAGGGAAAAGCCGGCCGACCGCTTGCTTCTGGACCTTTTGCGTTCCATTTCCCACCTCACCACTGGCGCCAGTACAGGGGAAAGATCAGCCCGCCGGAAGGCGCCGACCGGCGGTGTAGCCCTCCCCCGGCACCGACCAGCAGCTCGGCCTCGCCCCCGTCCAGCAGGGTAACGATTCCACTCGGCAGCCCGGCGCCCAGGGCCACCCCCCGATCGGCGCGGCGCAACACCTCGCGCCGGGGACCGAGGGCGCGGGGATTGGCGGCATCCGCCCCTTCCCCGTCGTTCTCGGGATGAAAATTGAGGACCGCTTCGCCGGTGCGCCAGTCGACGGCATAGAGCCGCGCCCTCCCCGGATTGCCGACGACACAGGGGAGCGGCGGCAGCGCCTCGGGGGCGTCGGGCATATAGGTGGTGAAATAGACGACCCGGTTGAAGATCAAAGGCGCGCTCAAGACCTTCTCCCCCCCTGGGCGACCGGCCTGATCGAGCCGCTCCAGAGAGATCATCCAGCCGGGACAATCCTCGGAAAGCAGGGCCGCCAGCAGTTCGCCGCGGGCACCTTCGTCGCTGTCTTCCAACTGCAGGGCATCGCCAGTCACATCGACCAGGGCACTTTCGGTAATCGGCGCCGCATCGCTCAATCCCTGATCGCGAATGAGATAGAAGCGGTCGGTCACCGCCGTATTCAGGGGATGGGCGCGATCGCCGCTGCCGTAGGCGATAAGCCAGCGGTCAGCGGAACGGGCCAGGGAGAGGCCGGAGAACGCCTTGAGTCCGGCCGCCGGATCGGGCGCGAAGACCAGCGTCCCCGACCAGTTCGCCGGATCGTCTGTCCCCAACGTAAAGCGCCACAACCGTCCCCCCAGGTCGACGGCATAGAGGCGGTCGGCGAAACCGTCCTCGTCGCCGTCGAGGACGGTGATCTCCCCGGGAAACGGCCGGTCAAGGCGGGCTTCGTCCCGCGCCGTCCAACCCCAAACCCGCTCCGGCGCGCTTGCGATCAGCGGCACGCCCTGGGCATCGCGGGTCGCCAGGGCGAAGGCGTAGACCCCGCGCCCGGAGGCAATTGCCTGATCCGCGCCGATATGGCCTTCGCTCGTCGTCGGCCCGGCGCCGACCGCCGGGCAGCTGGGCTGGGGATAGTCGGCGACAGCCCCGAAACGACCATCCTCGGCGACATCGTAACCAGCGCCAATAAAGGCAACGTCCCGCACCGCGCCGCCAATACGGACCCGGGCCAGACGCGGTTCGCTCCAGCTCTCCCCCAGCTCGGGAAAGAGTGGCCGGCCGTCACCGCCGACCGTTTCCCGATCGAACTTCCAGAGAAATTTCGGTCGTTCCGGTATTGTCACATCGAGGGCGTAATAGGCCCCGCCTCCCCGACGCAGACCGAAGAGGAGAATCACCCGATCATCGGCACCGTTATCGACCATTCCCGCCGGGTCGCGATCATCGACCTCCTGCTCGGGGCCGGGACCGATGTTGCCGTCGCCGTCCCGGTCATAGATGAAAGGAACCGCCGTGCCGTCAACAAAATAGCCGTGCGCGACACCGGCCAGTCCGGCGAGCTCGGGCAGCAGCACATCGGGGATAAAGGCCCAGAGTTCGGCGCCGTCGGCGTCGCGGAAGGCGTGGAGCATGCCGTCGTTGCCGCCGACGAAGATCAATGTGCGATTTTGCGCCGGGTCGCTCTCGGCTTCGGCGTTTGCGGGAAAGCGCCGATAGGAGACCACCGTCGGCCGGGCATGGAGAAGATCGCCGAGAAGCCAATCCCGGGATTCGTCCGTCATGCCGTCGCCGTCCTCGTCAAAGACGTCGGTGCCGTGGAGATAGGCGAGCAGGCGTCCGGTCGCCTCGGCATCGCTCAGGCCGAACCGAGCCGGGCTCAGGTTGGCCACCGTGAGGGCGTTGGCGCTGTGGGTGAGATCGGCCTGATCGCTCAGATTCGCGTAAAGCCGCCGCCCCTCGCTAGAGAGCAGCACCTCCCCGGCGCCGCCGGCCGTGACGATGCCGCCGTCGGCGCGAGAACTCCAGAAAGAGACCGAGCCCGGCTTGAAATCCCCCGCCGCCGTCCCGGCGCAAGCGCCGGCATCCCGGGCATCGGGGCAGAGGGCGACGGCGCCGTTTTTATCGACGATACGCCCCTCGCCGTCGACGGCGTATTTTTTCAGATTGCCGAGCCAAGGCTTCTGGCTGCGGGGTAGGAAAGAGCTCAAGTAGATGCGGGAGGGGGTGGCGGTCGACAGGCCCGCGCCGGAAGAAAGGCTCGGCGTGGTAAAGGAGGAAGCCGCCTCCGCCGTCAGATTGGCCAGCATTTCCCCCAGGCCCGCGCCGATTTCGGCGGCATTGGCGACGTTCCGGTAGAGCCCCCGCCCATCTTCGGCGACGGCGCGCAGCAGCGCATCTTCCCCCGCCAGGGCCAGGGCGTGGGTGCGAAGATTCTGGCGGTCTTCCCAGCCGGCGGCGAGATCCCCGGTGTAGGCACGAGCGGCGACCTCATCGGCGACATAGCCGTCGCCGTCGCCATCGGCCAGGGAAAGATGCTCGGTGCGTTCCGCCACCGCCGCTCCGACGTCCCGCCCCGGAGCGATGACGATGAAGATGTTTTTCTGGCAGGCGGCGGCGATGGGGGACGCGGGAAATTCGGCAGCCGCTACCGGCGCCGTCGCCGTCGGGCGCTCCCGTTCGAAATAATAGATCCCGTCGAGCAACGCCTCGGCCAGGGTCGAAGTTAATTCTTCGGGGTTTTCCGCCGCCGGAAAGGATAAAAGATCGTTGAAGCGCTGCCAATCACCCTCCCCGGCCAGATCCCCCACCGGCAAGAGCAGCTGCCCACCAGGCGCGCCGCCACCGAAGACCATCAGCCCGACCTGCACCCGGTCGCGCCAGGGGGCCAGGGCCGCAGGCAGCGCCTCCCGCAACAGTTCCTCGGAAACGCCCCGCTCGATCAGCAACAACACATTTGCCGCCGGCACCGAAGCCGGTCCCGGCTCGGTATAGATGGCGGTATCCCCCACAAACCAATCCGCCCCCCACCCCGCCGAGGCCATCCCCAGCAAAAACACCACCACCGCAATCCACCTCATCGCCAAACCTCCCAGAATCCAGGATCCAGGTTCTAGGCTCCAGGAACTAGGTTTCTGATACCTAGTTCCCCGCTCCTTTTTTCCTCGCTCCTTTTTCCTCTTTCCTCCCCCCTACCTAACCACCACCCGCCCCACCTGCGCCTCCACCCGCGCCCGGGCTCCGGCCGGACCGGCGCCGACGGCGGTGATGCGGTAGCTGCGCAGAGCGAAACGGGTCGGGTCGCTACCGCTCTCCGGCGGGACCGGGCCTTCGCTCAGATAACGCACCCGGCAAACCTCTTCCGGAGCGATGCCGCTTGCCGTTTCCGCCGCGACCACCGCCGTCTGCCCCGGGTCGAGCACCACCTCGCCGGAATCGGCGGCGCGCAGCAGGGTCGTGTCGGCCAGCACATATTCCACCGCCCGCTCCGCGGCAAAAAAAGCCTGCTGCCGGGTATGGCGGTTGCCGGCGATGGCCAGTTCCACATCAGTGGTGTTCAGCGCAAAAAAGCCGAGCAGGCTGAGCATCGCCAGCAGGCAGACGACCAAAAGCAGCGCCATGCCCTGCTGGTTGTCGCAGACAGCCGAAAACCGTATTTTTTGCATCGGTCACCTCCCTGTTCATCCGCGAAAATCGATGCGGTTCCTGCCGTCACCGCATCCTACCGACTCGGTTTTATCCCTTTCATCCCCTTCATCCCTGTAATTCTTAGGCTCGTGGCCTTCCCTCACGGCAAGTTCCGTAGAGCGATCACGCTGCTCAGGGCACGGGTCTTCTCCCCCTGGGCAGTACGCGCCCGCCCTTCCAGCACGACCCGCACCGCCCGAATTTGTTCCAGTTCAGCCGCTGTCGGCGCTTCCCGCCAGCTTCCGTCATCCAGCAGATAGTCCAGCGCGAACGCGGTCAAGCCGTTCACCAAGACACCTCCCACCATCTTTTTCACCGTCACCCGCTGGGTCGGGACGCCGCTGTGACGCACGAAGAGTTCGTGATCTTTCAGAAAATAGCTGATGCTTCCGGGATAGACGGCATTAGCCCTCACCAGCACATCCCCGGCCCGATAATCGATTTCATCCGTCGCGGCAAAGCCCTCCAGGGTCAGGCTCGCCCCGGCGACATCGCGCCCGGTCACATACAGCAGCCGATCGAGGGGTTGCCGTTGCTCCACGGCGCAGATCAGCCGGACCGGGTCGCCGACCTGATACTGTTCGACAAGATCGGGCGCGGCCAGACGGAAGCTGTGGGACGTGACCTGCCGCACCGAGGCCCCAGCCCCCAGCGGAGCGCTGAAGCCGCTCGGGCAGGAGCTGTTGAGAATCAGGGGAGCGGTGTCGGTAGGCTGGTGTGGTGTGCTTTTCAGGGGGGGATGATGACGGAAGACGAGAAAACCGGCCTGGCGCAGATCGACGGTGAGATGGTCCATGGCGACGCGCAAATTCTGCTGCAACTCCACCACCTCTTCCTGCCCCAGCGCCGATTTTTGCATGTTCAAATAGAGTTGATAGATAACGCCCATCATGATGCCGGTCAGAGCCAGCACGACCAGCACCTCGACCAGACTGAAGGCCTTTTCGCCCAGGGATTTCATCGGCAGCGCTTGAAGGCGACGAGGGTGACCGGGCGCGCGGGAGCGTGAAGGGCCTCCACCCGCACTTCGACCCGGGTCAACTTGGGCCGGTCATAATCGGCATCGATGGCGTAGAGCGCCCGGTAGTTACCAGCGACTGGGGGCGCAGCGGCGAAGGGCCATTGCTGATCGACGGCATCCGTCGCCAGGCGCGGATCATCCTCCGGCCAGGCCAAAATCTCCTCCAGCACCCCCTCGGCCAAACCGGAGGCAACGCTCACCTGCTGCGCCGAAGCGTTCCCCCGCAGCGAGGTGAGCTGCATGCCCGCCACCGCCAGCAGCCCGATGGCGAAAACCGTCATCGCCACCAGCAATTCCACCAAAGAAGAACCCGTTTCGTACCCATTTCCACAGCCGGTCATGCCCCGTCCCTCCTTGAACAAAGCGAAAAAGGCGGTCCTCGGCCCCCATCTCGTCCGCCCCATGGCCGATTTTTATAAAGCATAAAGTTAGTCACAGCAAATAATTAGCGTAAGTGAATGAAAAATACAGAAATGTCCGATAGGGTTTTCAGGGGGATTCGGGAAGGAAGGATCAAAAAATCCCTACAGCGAGAGGCAGGTTGGGGAGAAGGAATCCCTACGAGAATAAAATCAACAACATGTCCGGACGGACATATTCACCTGAAATGTTCGAACCCCAGACGAAACATTCCCGAACGGACATATTTTTTGACGGAGAAGGAGAGCGCCGGAAGTCATGCCCAGGTTTGTGGGTAGAAAAAGTGGCGAAACAAGATTTGACCCCGATTTGAGGGGTTATCTCGAATGGGGGCGTCATCCGGCGTATTGGTCGTTGCATTTTTTGCGCGGAAAATGACGCAAAATTTGCATGATAGCTTATGTGAGGGGCAAGTAATGCTGAGATTCAGGCAGGTTAAGTGAAAGGAATGTCCGGCATGTGGCTTGCATGATATGGGCATCCGTTAAAATTACCTGACCACGGAGGCATATATGAAACGAGAGAAATCCGGGCAAGCCGGCTTCTCCCTCATCGAACTGCTGGTGGTGGCGAATGATTCAGAAAGGTCAGACACCATGAAACCATCCAATAAACAAGCTGGAAATGAAAGCGGCTTTACCCTGATCGAAGTTCTCATTGCCCTGACCATTTTCGCCATCGGCCTACTGGCTTTGGCAAGCATGCAGATTACCGGCATTCAGGGGAACGCCAAGGCGCATGAAGTAACCGCCAAATCAGCTCTGGCAATGGGCATACTCGAACAGATTCATGCTCTTGAAGGCGATGATGATTTTTTTCAAAACGACACCACCGACATGATTTGGACTTTTAACGGTGCTAACAGCATCGAACTGGCAGGGGCCGGGACCTGTACCGCCCTAGTCAGCGTAGCAGTCGACCCCACGATCAATGGCACTACCTACGATGACTTGAGTCAGACTTCCGTAACTGTCGCCTGCAGTGACGGGCCGGCCATTACGCAGACGCTGATGAAACGGAGGTACTGATCATGGATAAAGTCACAAAACGCGAAGTCGGCTTCACTTTGATCGAATTGCTGATCGTTATGGTGGTCATGGGCCTGGTTATCACATCGGTCTACAGCCTATTCATCAACAGCAAGAAAACAGCAACCACTTCGGAAGAGGTTGTCGACGTGCAACAGAACCTGCGGGTTGCCATCGACACCCTGGCCGGCGATATTCGCATGGCCGGCTTTCTCGTACCCGACGATGTAAATCCTATCAGCAGCGCCCCCGCCAGCCCAGGCATCGATACGGACGCCGATGGCTCTCTCGACACGGGCACTGTCTTTTCTCTACGAACCATCTCTTCGGTGCGAGCCTACGCCCGCGTGATCAGCGAAGATCCTCTTGGAGGCGGATTGACGGTTGAAAGCGGTTCGACCACCATGTTTTCAGAAGGCAACCGCGTTCATGTCATTCAGCCCAGCTCCGGTAAGGACATCTCCGGCTCGTTGACGCTTGGTGAACCATCCGGCGACGTCCTGCCCATTACTACGGCAGGATACAGCCCCGGCAGCATTTCCGCCGGCGATATCGTGGTCAGAAAGCTGGCGGGGGAACCCGACGAGGTCACGACCGTCCGCTACTGGCTGCGTGCCAACAACAACACGGGTGACAACATCTACGATCTGGTTCGCGACCTGCTCCTCGATGATGGCACCACAATAGAGACGGCAACCGTAGCCGGCAACATCAACAGTATTGACCTGACCTACATTCTGGAGGATGGCACTGAAAGCAACGCCCCGCCAGAACTGGAAGCCATCCGCGCCATTCGCCTGACAGTGACAAGTCAAACAGATAACATCAAAACGGGGCTGGCCAACTTCTCCGGCGTCAAAACCCGCAGCCTGCAGACCGTCGTCAAAATCCAGAACGCCTTTGGAGGTTAATCCATGCGACCAACCCATACAGCAACCGGCAAACCGCATTAGCCCAGCCGTACCAGCCTTCCGTACAACAACGAAAAGGGCTTTGTTCTGATCCTGTGCATGGTGATGCTGGCTGTGCTGACCGTCCTCGGGCTGATGGTGCTGACTTCTACCGATACCGAACTGAGCATTACCACCAACACGCGTATGTCCGCCGAAGCCATCAGCGCCGCGGAAACGATCCTGGAATTCGCCCAGAAAAAAATCCTAGAGGAGCGTAGCGGCAGCACGCTGATTAACGCAGACGTCGTCGACCTGCTTCCCCCCGATACCAGCCTGCGTACTGGCGGCATCAACGAAATCGATGTCTACAGCGCACGGGCCAACCCCAAAATACAGGCCCGTTTTAGTGCCGATGCCTCGGGCAAGGGAAACATCTTCTCCACCTCGGGAGATGGAACCGGTAGCATTGATTTGCCTTACTACCGTTCAACCATCGAAGTCCAAAGGCAGAGAGCGACAGCTCGATTGGAAGCTGTACAGGTAGACCTCACTGCCTTCTAAATAAACAGTTCACAACCCATTGCCTTACAAGGAGAGGGTCATGAAAAAAAGTATAATATTTCTTGCCATGGTGCTTTTGACGCCCCAGTTGGTCTACAGCGCACCGGATTATTACCTCGGTGATACCAGCGTTTATGCAGGTTCGACCGCCAGTGTACCGCCGAATATCATGCTGCTTTTTGACGTTTCACCTTCAATGACAACAGCGGGTTCGGCTATTAAATATGACTCTTCTGTAGCGTACGATGCGACAAAAGGCTACATACCTAAATATAAGTCGCTCTCTGGGAAAAATAGCATATACACTTCGCAAGCTATCTACACAATGAATTCTGAAACAAGCGGAAAATTTAACGCGACAAAATTCACTATAAAAGCGGATGACGCAGGTGGCCAAATAAAATACATACAATGTGAAGAAGCGAGAGAAGCTCTTTACGACAATGGCGTGTGGAGCAAAGCAGGCTGGGAATTAAATAAAGATGGAAATTGTGTTCAGTCAAAAAACACTAATCAATCGACGACCTACTACACTGGGGACAATGCCTGCTTACAATATGAGTTAAGTACAATCGCTCAGTCGCCATGGACAGCAAATACGATCTATAGTATTGGAGATGTCGTTGAAGCCCTGGTAAATGGAACCCTTGCCAAATTCGTCTGCTCTGCAGGAGGAACCTCCGGCGCCACTGCACCGGCATGGAACCTGAGTGACATTACTCATGACAATACTGTGGAATGGAAACCCGCCGAATCAGCGTTGACTGTTGCAGTAGACGTCCTCAAGAACATCGCTAACAGCCTTGGCAGCAGGGTGCGCCTGGGTGCCGCAGCCATAGGAGATGATGCCAACAAAGGGGCCACAATTTACCAACCCCTTATACAACCGGACACTGAACAAAAGCTGACCACCTTCAATAACAGTATGGTCCAACTGCGTGACCAGGCAAGGACTGAAGGCAATCATCAACCGGTCAACGAAGGGCTTTGGGATGTTGGAACATACTATTCAGGTGATTTCGATTTCATAGCAAAAAATGAAATTACTGATCCTGCATCAGCAGAATACTGGTGCCAGCCTAACCACATCATTGTCGTAACAAGTGACCTCAATGAGAGCTACAATCTTACAGACAATAAAACAGGAGATATTGACGGCGATGGAATAAAAGGTTCTTCAAAAGATGTAGCAAAACACCTTTATACGAAATTAGGGAATTTCAAAAATACAACCTATCCATTTAGAATTAATACCCATGTCATTCAACTTTTCGGTGAATTGAATGATCTAAAATTGACTGCGGAATACGGTCATGGGCTTTACTATGCGCTTGATAGCGCTGAACAACTTGAGTCTATTCTTATCGGTCTTATTCTCAGCCTGCTTGAGGCCGATTCCTCCTATGTCGCTCCGGTCGTTCCGGCTAGCCCGGAGAGTCAGCTTTACAGTGGTGAACGCATTTACCTCGGTTTTTTCAAACCCATGAACGATGAGCCTTGGTACGGCAATATCAAAAAATTCGCTCTTGATCGAAGCAACCGCATGCTGGGTTTTGATACAACTGGCGATCTGACGATTGCGACCGATGAAGAGGGCAATTTCATTGTGGACAACACTGGCAACCCGGCCATCCACTCGTTCTGGAGTTCTGACGCCGACGGTGGCCTGGTAGATGCCGGTGGTGTTGGCGAGCAGTTGTTTTCCCTTTTTGCAACCCCACCTGCGGTGCCCGGCGACCGCACCCTGCTCTTTGGGAGCTCGCTGACCAGCTTTACCAGCGCGAATCTCACCAAGGAACAGCTGGCTGTCGATACAGATGCGGAAAGGTAGAGTAGAGAGCAGGTTTTACCCTGCCCTCCCTCATCAAACCGTGCATGCGGTTTTCCCGCACACGGCTTTCCGATGTTCTTCACCGCAAGGCATGCGCCCTCTTCCAACCCGCTGAGGTCGGC